>CAYXXE010000015.1:20215-27091 GCA_964468985.1 uncultured Gaiellales bacterium
GTGCTACCGGGAGGCGGAGAGCGGCGCGGGCCGCGTCACGGCGGCGCCGGCGAAGGCCCAGACGACGACGGCGACCCACGGGATGCCGATGATGTCCGTCTGCAGGCCCAGCGCGAGGACCGCGGCGAACGCCGCCGCGAGCCACGGCGTCGCCCCCAGCCGCCGCAGCAGCGCCAGCGACCAGACCACGAAGAGCATCACCCCCACGAGGCCGACCTCGACGCCGAGCTCGGTGTAGGTCGACTCGCCGGCCTCCACCTTGACGCCGGTCCGCGAGGCGGTGACCCCGGCATTGCCGAGCCCGAAGCCCCACGGATGGTGGAGCACCGTCGAGGCGCCCGCGCGCAGGTTCGACAGATGCTCGCTCGTCGAGGCGTCGTTCTGGCTGAACGGGTTGCTCGAGCCCGGCCCGGCCCCGGCCGAGTGCGCGTGCTGCTGCTGCTCCTTCAGCTCCTGCGCGGTGAAGTGCGTCCTCGGCCCGAAGTGGTCGTACTCCTTCACGAACACCGCGCCGGCGGCGCCGACCGCCAGCGCCGCGCCGACCAGCGCGAGCGCGACCGCGCGCTCGCGCCGCCGGACGGCCGCGAGGACGAGGAGGCCGAGCCCGAGCGCGAGCACCGCGGCGCGCGTGTGGGTCCAGAGCAGAGCTGCGAACAGGAGCAGCGCGAGCGGCGGCCCGTAGCGGCGACGCAGGGGCACGAGGAACAGGGCGAACACGAGCAGGTAGCCAGTCGCGAGCGGGGAGAGGAACGTCGAGATCAGCCGGCGGAACACGACACCCCCACCCGCGTTGTAGACGAAGTTCTCCGGGAGGCCCGACAGGCCCGAGTAGCCGAGCGACAGCTGGTCGGAGAACCACCCGATCGTCCCGTTGTGGTGCCACCACGAGAGCGGGACGGCGTACACCTCGACGAGCCCGAGGCCCGCGACGGCGGCCGCCGTGGCAAGGACGGTCGCGCAGAGTCGGGACCGCTCGCGCCGGGTCAGGTCGAGCAGACGGCCGAGGACGTAGGCGGCCACCGGCAGCAGGTCATGGCGCGCGGCATAGAAGACACCCGTGTGCGTCGCGTGACCGCCGAGCAGCGATTGCGGCACGAGCCCGTAGACGACCACGAACGCCGTGAAGCCGAGCGCGGCCCAGTCGGCCGCGATCGGCCGCGGGAGGTCGTGCCGGCGTGCCCACGCGGCGGACACGACCGCGCCGGCGAGCAGCAGGTCCTTCCAGCCCGCCACCGCCGACAGCGCGGAGCCCCGCACGCCCGCGTGCCACAGCTGCGACATGACGAAGTTGTGCGCGGCCAGGCCGACGACCAGCACGTGGAGCGCCCACACCGGGCGGCGCACGCTCATCTCGGGCCGACGGCGATCAGCGTCATGCCGCGATTGAGTACACGGACCGGGTATGGAAACAGTGAGCGGAGCTCGCGCGCCGAGAGCGGCTCGAGCACGTCGTCGAAGCCGCGCGCCCGCAGGATCCGGTCACGCGTCGGGCGCGGCAGCCAGTGGGCGAACGGGACCAGCGAGTGGACCTCGAGCGGGAAGTGGCTGTTCGGCGTGGTCACGAACACGCGATCGGCGACACGACACAGCTCGTGGACGAAGCGCCGCTGGCCCTCCCGCCCGCCGTGAACGTGCTCGACCACGGCGTTCGAGAACGCGATGTCGAACTCACCGTCGGCGAACGGGAGCGCGCGTCCGTCCGCCCGCACCGCACGGATGTGCGGGAACGCCGCGCGAAACCGATCGAGCTCCGTCACCCCCACGGCTGTCAACCGTGACGGCCAGGGGTAGACCGCCTCGAAGAAGTTGTCCGACGAGCCGCCGCCGAACGGCGCATCGGTGACACCGACGTCGATCACGGTCGTCTCCGGGCCGGGCTCGAGCAGCTCCAGGAAGAGCCGGAGCTTCTGCTCGCGGCTCCGCAGCGAAACGCGCGACGCGATCCGGCGCAGCATCCGCGAGAGCGTAGAGGTGAGAGCCGCACGGCGCACGGCACGGGCGGCGCCGGGCGACGCTCGCATTGACGGCGTCTGGCCGCGCGACGATCATCGGGTGCGTGCTCCTCCGCACCACCGCCCGCGCGAGCGGCTCGCCCGCTGTCCGCGTACGCCTGCAGCCTCGCGGCCCCTACTCGCTCCGCCTCTCCGGGCGCCACGGAAGCGACGCGACGCGCACCTTCCGCGACGGCATCCTGACGACGACCCTCTCGATCGGCGGACGGCTGGAGCGGGCCCGCGCCGCGCAGGCGACGGACGGGTCGATCCTCATCGAGGCGGGCAGCGAGGACGGCGTCGATCACCTGCGCTTCATCCTCGGCCTGGACGACGACCATTCGGAGTTCCTCCGGCGGTTCGCAGACGACCGCCTGCTCGGCGAGTCGCTGCGCCGCCTGCGTGGGCTCCGCCCGCTACGGACCGCAACGGTCGCGCACTCGCTCCTGCGTGCCGTCGCCGGCCAGCTGATCACGGCGAGTCGCGCCCGCCAGATCGAGCGGCTCGTGATCCGCGCGGCGACCCCCGAGCTGGACGGCCTCCATCCGGCGCCGACGAGCGGCGACCTCGCGCGGTTCTCCCCCGCCGCCCTGCGGAATCTCGGCCTCGGAGCGCGCCGGGGAGCGACCCTCGTGCGGCTGTGCCGCTCGCTCGATCTCGAGGCGCTGAAAGGGCTTCCGACCGAGGTCGCCGCCCGGCGACTCCAGCGCGAGCGGGGCCTCGGCCCGTGGTCGGTCGGCGTCGTCGCGCTCGAAGGTCTCGGCCGGTACGAGCGAGGGCTGGCGCGCGATCTCGGGCTGGTGAAGCTGGCGGGCGAGCTGTGGGGCCGCCGGGTGGAGCCCGAGGAGACGGACGCGCTCCTGGAGCCGTACGGCGAGTGGGCCGGCCTGGCGAGCGTCTACCTGCTGGCCGGGTACGGCGCGGGTCTCGTGCCGGTCCCGGCCGGCCGGCCCGAGAGGCGCGACGTACGTGGCCGACGCCAGGCCGCCTGACTTCCACGTCGTCGCCGACCCCGCAGGCGTGGTCGGCGAGCTGCTCGCCGACCAGGCCGCGCGGGGCGGCGCGATCGTCCTGACGGGCGGCTCGGCACCCGGGCGCGCCTACGAGCTGGCGGCGGAGCGCAGGCCCGACTGGAGCGGCGTCACGCTGTGGTGGGGTGACGAGCGGTGCGTACCGCCCGACGACCCACGCTCGAACTACCGCCTCGCCCGCGAGCACCTGCTCGACCGCCTCGAGACACCGCCGGGCCAGGTGCACCGGATCCGGGGGGAGCTGCCGGCGGCCGCGGCGGCGGCGCTCTACGACGACGAGCTGGCCGGAGTCGACCTCGACCTGGTGCTGCTCGGGCTCGGGCCGGACGGCCACATGGCGTCGCTCTTTCCCGGGTCGCCGCAGCTCGGCGTTCTCGACCGGCGGGTCACGAGCGGGCCGGCCGGGCTCGAGCCGTTCGTCGACCGCATCACGCTCACCCTGCCGGCGCTCCAGGCGGCACGGCGGATCGTGTTCCTCGTCCTCGGCGACTCCAAGGCGTGGGCGGTGCGGGCAGCGTTCGGCGGTGACGTCTCGCACGATGTCCCCGCCAGCCTGGCCCGTCTCGCGCCGGTTCCGGTCGAGGTCTATCTCGACGAGGCCGCTGCTGCGACACTTTGATCGAGAGAATGAGACGCCCGAGCCGATGACCCCGAACCCATGACGCAGACGCACTCCTCGGCGACGCTGACGATCGACCGGCCCGAGCAGCTGAAGGCGCTCGGCCATCCGCTGCGGCTCAAGGTGCTCCAGGTGCTCGGCTCGACGGACGACCCGCTCACCAATCGCGACCTCGCAGAACGGCTGGAGGTCGACCCCGGCCATCTCCACTTCCACGTTCGCATGCTCCACCGGGCCGGGCTGATCGAGCTCGTCGAAGGGGGCGGCGGGCGCGAGAAGCCCTACCGGCCGGTTGCCCAGCACTTCGAGGTCGGGCCGGAGATCCGCGCGGCGGGCCTCGCCAGCGACATCCAGGCCGCGCAGCTGGGCGAGGTGTCGCGCGGGTTCCAGCTGTTCGCGGCCAAGGGCCGGTTCCGGACGGTGCAGGCCCACGTCGCGCTCGACCCGGAAGCGGTGCGCACGCTCGTGAACGAGCTGGTCGACCGGCTGTCGGACGCCGAGGACGAGTCGCAGCCCTTGCAGACGATCACGATCGCCTTCCACCCGGCGATCGACCGCGGCGAATGACCGCCTGAGGTGCCGGCGGAGACGTTCACGCTGACGGGCTCCGGCGAGGTGGCGCTCGTCACGATGGACGACGGCAGCGGCCGCCCGACCGTCTTCTCACGTCACGCGCTCGAGTCGCTCGCGCGCTGCCTCGACGAGCTCGAGGCGGGGACGTGGCGGGCCCTGGTGTTGACGGGCAAGCCGGGCTGCTTCGCCGTCGGCGCCGACATCTCGGAGTTCTCCGCCGAGGCCGGCGGGGAGGCCGTGCGTGCCGGCTCGCGGGCCGGCCACGAGCTGTTCGCGCGCCTCGCCTCGTTGCCGTTCCCGACCGTCGCGGCGGTCAACGGAGCCTGCCTCGGCGGCGGCCTCGAGCTGGCGCTCCACTGCGATGCGCGCATCGTCGCTGCCGACGTGCGCCAGATCGGGTTCCCCGAGTGCTTCCTCGGCATCGTGCCCGCGTGGGGCGGCACCCAGCTGCTGCCGCGGCTCGCCGGAGCGCGCGCGGCGGTGCGCGTGATCGTCGAGAACGCAATGCGCCAGAACAGGCTGCTCGACGCCACGACGGCCGTCGAGCTGGGCCTCGCCGACGCACTCGCCGAGCCCGCGTCGCTGCTCGCTGACGCCCACCGGCACGCGCTCGCGCTCGCCGACGGCGCCGGCCGCACCCGGGCCGCCGCCGATCTCTCCGACCTCGCCGAAGTCGTGGCGCGCGCCCGCCGCTCGCTCGACGACACGACCCACGGAGCCGCACCCGCTCCCTACCGTGCGCTCGAGCTGATCGCAGGTGCCGGCGGCTGGAGCCTCGACGAGGGGTACCGGGCGGAGGAGCAGGCGATCGCCGAGCTGCTGCCGGGCGACGAGGCCCAGGCGTCGTTGTACGCCTTCCGGCTCGTCGAGTTCAGGCAGAAGAAGCAGCCGGGTGTCCCGCGCGTGCCGCCGCGTGCCGTCGGCAAGGTGGGGATCGTCGGCGCCGGCCTGATGGCAACCCAGCTCGCGCAGCTCTTCCTCAGGCGGCTCGAGGTGCCGGTCGTGATCCGAGACATCGACCAGGGGCGCGTCGACGCCGCGCTGGAGACGCTGCGCGAGACGGCGGCGAAGCCCGGGCACGCGGCGCTCGTGTCGGGTACGACGAGCTGGGCCGGCTTCGCGGACTGCGAGCTCGTGCTCGAGGCGGTCTTCGAGGAGCTCGATGTGAAGCGCCGGGTCTTCGCCGAGGTCGAGGCGGTCGTCGGTGAGGAGTGCATCCTCGCGACCAACACCTCGGCGCTCTCGGTGACGGCGATCGGCAGCGAGCTCGCGCACCCCGAACGTCTGGCCGGGATGCACTTCTTCAACCCGGTCGCGCTGATGCCCCTCGTCGAGCTCGTCCGCACGGAGCGGACCGACGACACGACCCTCGCCACGGTCGCGGCGCTCACGTCGCAGCTGCGCAAACGCGGCGTCCTGGTCGCCGACGGCCCGGGCTTCGTCGTCAACCGGCTGCTGACACGGCTGACGAGCGTCCTGATGGACGCGCTCGAGCACGGCAACACCGTCGCCGAGACGGACGAGGCGATCCTGGCGCTCGGCCTGCCGATGGCTCCGTCGGTGCTGCTGCAGATGGTCGGTCCGCCGGTCGCGAACCACGTGCTCGAGACGCTGCACGCCGCCTACCCGGAGCGATTCCCGCTTTCGGCGACGCTGGCGAGTTACGCGGCGGGCCGTGACGAGATCGCCGTCGTCGGCGACGCGCCGCGAACGGTCCCCGAGCTCACCGACGCCGTCCTCGTGGCGCTCGCCGACGAGACCGCGCGGCTCCTCGCCGACGGCGTCGTCGCGAGCGCCGCCGACGTCGACACCTGCCTGCTGCTCGGTGCCGGCTTCCCGTTCTGGCTCGGCGGGATCACGAAGCACCTCGACCAGCGCGGGATCTCCCAGCGGGTGCTCGGTCACCCGTTCGCCGCAGCCGCCTGACCGGAGCCGGCTGGCCGGCCGCCGACCGATCGGCTATTGTTCGACGTGCGCCCTGCCTGCGGCTTCGTCCGCAGTTGCCACAGGCAGTCACCACCACAGTTCCACGGGCGCCCCTTTGAGGAAGCGGCACGGCATTGGCTGCCGCACGCATTGCAAGAGACGATCACGCAATCTCCGAACGAGTCGGAGGCCGCCGCGGTGCTGAGCGCCCAGGCCCTCCGGGCCGAAGCATGGGCCGGCGAGCCGTTCCTGCATCCGGACGAGAACGTCCTCGCCGTGCTCGCCCCGGGCACCGCCCGGCGGCGCGCGCTCGACGACGCGCTCGAGGAGCTCGAGGCCGGCCGGAGCGCTCCCTCCGCCAAGTGGCGCATCCGGTACGCGCTCATGCTGGGCCTCGAGCGGGTGCTGTCCGGCAAGCCGCCGAGCCTCGCGTCGGGCACCGAGCTGCGCCGCCACCAGATCGATGCCCTCGCCGGCATGCTCACGGAGCTGATCGCGGCGAACCAGAAGCCGCTCGAGAACGGCAACGGGCACGCCGAGGCGGTCGACGCCGAGCCCGCCGACGAGGACGACGAGCCCGACGACGAGCTCGCGCTCGCGGTCGACGACGACGACCTCGACGACGACGCGAGCCTGCCGGTGGAGGACCTCGGGGCGATCCGCCGCTACCGGTTCCGCCACCCGACCGCGTCCGGCAAGACGATCGCGGCCGCCGGCTTCGTCGAGGCGGCGCGCA
>CAYXXE010000016.1:0-23047 GCA_964468985.1 uncultured Gaiellales bacterium
GGGCGCGTCGCGTGCTGCTTGCCCGCCGGGCCGCGGCCGACCTCTGGCTCAGCACTGCGGGTGAGTTCGTGCCGCCGGAGTATCTCTGGCGGGCCCGCGAGCTGTGCTCGGCGAAGGAGCGGCGGACGCTCGCGCGGACGCTCCATGCACTCGTCGTGGCCGCCAACCGGCGCGGCCCGGTGATCGCCGCTGCGTACAACCGCTCGATCGTGCGCCGTCATGCGGCGGCGATCGAGGCGCTCGTGGGCCGGTTGCTCGACGAGCGCCGCCCCGTCACGCCGGCGGGGATGCTGCTGACCCTCAACCTGGTGACGAACCCCTGGAGCTCGCTCTGGAGCGAGAACGGCTCGCAACGCCTCCCGGACGAGATCTCCCGCACGCTCTGCGTGCTCGACCCCTAACCGAGCAGCAGCTCCGCGATCTGGATCGCGTTCAGCGCGGCGCCCTTGCGGAGGTTGTCGCCCGCGAGGAAGAGAGCCAGGCCGTTCGCGACGGTCGGGTCGCGGCGGATGCGGCCGACGAGCACCTCGTCGCCGCCCGCGGCCTTGCCGGGCGAGGGGAACTCCTCGAGGCGCAACGAGGGCGCCCGGCCGAGCAGGGCCGTCGCCTGCTCGGCGGAGAGCGGCTCCTCGAACTCGACCCAGACGGCCTCGGCGTGGCCGACCATGACGGGCACGCGCACGCATGTGGCCTGGATCGGCAGCTCGGGCAGCTCGAGGATCTTCCGGGTCTCGTCGCGGAGCTTCGACTCCTCCTCGAACTCCTCGCCGTCGAACGCCCAGTCCATGCGCAGGTCGTGGTCGGCGGGCGCCTCGCCGGCGAGCCGGTCCATCGCCTGGGCGCCTGCGCCCGACACCGACTGGTAGGTCGCGACGCGGACCCGGACGAGGCCGGCGGCGTCGTGCAGCGGCTTCAGGACGCAGGTGAGCGGGATCGCGCAGCAGTTCGGGTTGGCGACGATGCCCTCGTTCTCGCCCGCGCGCGCCGGATTGACCTCGGGCACGACGAGCGGGATGCCGGGCTCGAGCCGGAAGGCCGCGGACTTGTCGATCGCGACCGCCCCGCCGCGGACAGCATGGGGGACGAGCTCCCGGGAGGCGCCGGTGCCGACGGAGAACAGGAACAGGTCGATGTCGCCGCGGGCGAGCGCCTCCGGCGTCGCCTCCTCGACGACGAACCGGCCGAGCTGCTTGCCGGCCGAGCGGGCCGAGGCGAAGACGCGGACGTCGTCGTAGCCGCGCCGCTCGAGCAGGTCGAGCGTGACGGCGCCGACCGCGCCGGTCGCGCCGACGACGCCGATCCTCGCCGTCTTCGACACGGCGGGGCTAGACACCGACGCGTGCCTCGGCCAGGTGCCGGAACCGCTCGTGGACGGCCTGGACGGCGCGCTCCACCTCCGATGCCCGGATCACGCACGAGACGCGGATCGACGAGGTCGAGATGATCTCGATGTTGATGCCCGCCTCGGCGAGGGCGTCGAACATGTCGGCGGCGACGCCAGGGTGGCTCTTCATGCCGGCCCCGATCAGCGACACCTTCGCGATGTCGGGGTCACGCAGGATGCCGGTGGCGCCGACGGTCCTGGCGAGCTCCTCGAGGATCGGCTCGGCGACCGGCAGGTCGGTCTTCGGCAGCGTGAACGTGATGCTCGTCGCGCCGTCCTCCGAGACGTTCTGGACGATCATGTCGATGTTCACGCCGGCGTCCGCGAGCGCCCGGAACACGCGCGCGGCCACACCCGGCTGGTCGGGCGCGCCGAGAATGACCACCTTCGCCTCGGACGTGTCGTGGGTGACGCCCGAGATGATCGCCTTTTCGAACATTCCTGCTTCCTCCTCACCGATCCAGGTCCCCTCGCCGTCGACGAACGTCGACCGCACGCGGAGCCGCACACCGTAGCTCCGCGCCACCTCGATCGAGCGCAGTGCCATCACCTTCGCGCCCGACGCGGACATCTCGAGCATCTCCTCGTAGGTCACCGAGTCGAGCTTGAGCGCGCCCGGCACGATCCGCGGGTCGGCCGTGAAGACGCCGGTGACGTCGGTGAAGATCTCGCAGGCGTCGGCGCCGAGCGCGGCGGCCAGGGCGACCGCCGTCGTGTCGGAGCCGCCACGGCCGAGCGTCGTCACGTCGTGGGTCGACGTGGAGACCCCCTGGAAGCCCGCGACGAGGACGATCTTGTCCTCGTCGAGTGCCGCGTGGATCCGCTCGGCACGCACCTCGAGGATCTTCGCCTTCATGTGCGAGGTGTCCGTGACGATCCCGGCCTGCGAGCCGGTGAGCGAGACGGCTTCGTGGCCGAGGTCGTGGATCGCCATCGCGCAGAGCGCGTTCGAGATCCGCTCGCCGGTCGAGATCAGCATGTCGTACTCGCGCGGGTAGGGGCGGGACGAGACCTGGTGGGCGAGCCGGATCAGCTCGTCGGTCGTGTTGCCCATCGCCGACAGGACGGCGACCACCTTCACCCCCGACTCGCGCGCGGCGACGAGCCGCTGCGCGACGCGCTTCAGCTTGTCCGTGTCGGCGACGGACGACCCGCCGAACTTCATCACGACGAGGCCGGGAGTCCGCGGCGCGTCGCCGACGGCCGGGATCGCTTCAAAATCGGTAGCGACCATTCTGCGACAGTGTAGGCATCGTGCCCAACCCTCCGACCACGCTCCGCCGGTGGGTGATCGTCCTCTTCGGGGCGATCGGGATCGGGCTCGTGCCGTGGGGGATCTGGCTCGGCGCCTCGCTCCGGCCCGATCACACGACCAATCGCTGGGACGTCGTGTGGACGGGCTTCGACCTCGGCCTGGCGGTCGCGTTCGCGCTCACGGCCTTCGCCGCCTGGCGGCGCTCTCCCTGGGTCGCCGCCCTCGCCGCCACCACCGGGACGCTCCTGCTGGTCGACGCCTGGTTCGACGTCATCCTCGAGACGCACAACGGCGACGTGCGCACGGCGGTCGCCGAGGCCGTCTTCGGCGAGCTCCCGGTCGCGCTCCTCTGCTACTGGATCGCCTATCGCACCGAGCGCTTCCTGGCGCTGGCGGTCGGGATCGCCCGCGCCGAGACGCCGGCGCTACATCTCGCGCCGGCCGGAGAGCGCCCGGCCGAGGGTGACCTCGTCGGCGTACTCGAGGTCGCCGCCGACGGGCAGGCCGCTGGCGAGACGGGTCACCCGAACCCGGTCCCGTAGCCGGCTCGCGACGTAGGCGGCGGTCGCCTCCCCCGTCATGTTCGGGTTCGTCGCCAGCACGACCTCCTGCACCGCGTTCGCGTCGACGCGGCGGACGAGCTCGTCGATGCGCAGGTCGCTCGGGTCGACGCCGTCGATCGGCGACAGCGAGCCGCCGAGCACGTGGTAGAGCCCGCGGAACTCGTGCGTCCGCTCCAGCGAGATCACGTCGACCGGTTGCTCGACGACGCAGATCGTGGTGCGATCGCGGCGTGTGTCCGTGCAGATGCCGCAGAGCTCCTCCTCGGTCAGGTTGCCGCACTCGCGACAGAAGCGCACCCGCTCCTTGACGTCGGTGAGCGCCGCCGCCAGCGCCAGCGCCTCCTCGGCGGGCCGCTGGAGGATGTGGAACGCCAGCCGCTGCGCCGTCCGCGCGCCGATGCCGGGCAGGCGCGTGAGCTGTGCGACCAGGTTGTCGACCGAGGGGCTGAACACTGCTGCATTGTGACCGGCCGCCCGGGCGGCGGCGGTTACGACTCGAGCTCGGTGGCGCCGAACGTGCTCTTCATCAGCTCGAGCACGTCCTCCTCGCTGGGCTGGGCGGCCTCTTCCTCGGCCTCGTGCTCGGCGGTTCCGAGCACGAACGCGACCGCCAGCTTGCGCCCGGTGACCGAGAACAGCGCGTCGCGCAGCAAGGCGGCGTTCTTCGGCTCCTCGAGCAGCTTCAGGTGGAAGGCGGCCGAGGGCGGGAACTCGAACGTGAGCGTGTCGTCGACCAGGCTCGCGGGGTGCGCCTCGGAGAGCGTCTTCCCGATCGGGATCGAGCGTTCCTCGACCGCCGGCAGGATCGTGCGCCGCCAGGCCTCTTGCAGCTGCTCGAGCTCCACGGGCACCTCGGCGACCGAATGCGGCTCGTCGAGCGGGCCAGGTTCGCGCCTGTGCGGCAGCGGCGCCGCCGGCGCGCCGCCCGCCTCCAGCCGCTCCAGCCGCAGGGCGAGCGACTCGCGCGACAGGTCGTCGGCGGGTCGCGTCACCTTGACGAGGGCCAGTTCGAGCGGCAGGCGCGGGTCGCCGCCCTGGCGCAGGTCGTCGACGGCGACGCGGAGGAGGTCGATCAGGCGCAGCACGGCCGAGGCGGGCAGCTGGTTGGCCTGCTCGCGGAGGCGCTCGCGCGACTCGTCGGTGACCGGCAGCGAGTCGGGCACCTCGCCCAGGTGCTGCACCAGCAGCAGCTGGCGCAGGTGCTCGAGGAGATCGACGACGAGGCGGCCGAGGTCCTGGCCCCGGTCGGACTGCTCCTCCAGGAAGAGCAGCGCGCCGGCGGTGTCGCCGTCCACCACGAGGTCGCAGATCCGGAAGAGGACGTCCTCCTCGACGGCCCCGAGCAGCTGCAGCGCGTCCTGGACCGTGATCGCGCCGCCGGTCGCCGCCGCGAGCTGGTCGAGTGTCGACTCGGCGTCGCGGTAGGCGCCGCGGCCGCCTCGGGCGATCAGCGCCAGGGCGGCGTCGGGCACGTCGAGCTGCTCGGCGTCGGCGATCCGGCGCAGCTTGCGCACCAGGTCGGCCAGACGCGGACGCTGGAAGACGAACGTCTGGCAGCGCGAGCGGACGGTGGGCAGCACCTTCTGGAGCTCGGTCGTGCAGAAGATGAAGACGAGGTGGGGCGGCGGCTCCTCGATCAGCTTCAGCAGCGCGTTCCAGGCCGGGTCGGTGAGCTGGTGGGCCTCGTCGAGGATGTAGACCTTGGAGCGGCCCTCGACGGGCTGGAGGATCACGCGCTCGCGGATCTCGCGGATGTCGTCGATGCCGCGCTGCGAGGCGGCGTCCATCTCGATCACGTCCAGCGAGGTGCCGTTGGTGATCGCGACGCACGAGTGGCAGGTGTCGTCGGGGTGCGCCGTCGGGCCCTGGGCGCAGTTGATGCTCTTCGCCAGGATGCGGGCGAGCGAGGTCTTGCCGGTGCCGCGTGGGCCCGCGAAGAGGTAGGCCTGGCGCACCTTGCCCTGCTCGATCGCATTGGTCAGTGTCCTGACCACCGCCTCCTGCCCGACCACGTCCGCGAAGGTCTGCGGACGGTACTTGCGGTAGAGCGCGGTCACGGATCGATTCAAGCAGAGGTCAGCGGGCTGCGGCGGCGCCGGAGGTCGCGGTTTCCTCACGTCGGGTGCCGGGCAGGGGCAGCCGCAGCTCGAACGTCGCTCCCCGGCCCTCGGCGCTTCGCACCGTGCAGGTGCCGTCGTGGGCCCGGGCGATCGCCGCGACGATCGACAGCCCGAGCCCCGAGCCGCCGAGCCGGCGCGACCGCGACGCATCCGTGCGCGCGAAGCGCTCGAAGATCCGGTCCTGCGCCTCGAGCGCGATCCCGCAACCGGCGTCGGCGACGGCGATCACGACCTCGCCGCCGTGGGTCGTGGCCGAGAGCTCGATCCGCGCGTACTCGTCGGTGTACTGGACGGCGTTCTCGATCAGCGCATCGAGTGCCGCTCGCAGCCAGGTCTCGTCGGCCGCCAGCATGACCTCGGCGATCTCCCCGAGCCGCCAGGCGCGCCTCGCCACCTCCGACCAGCGCATGAAGACATCCTCGAGGAACGGCACGAGCGCGACCGGCTCGCGGGTCACCCATTCGGGCTGTTCTGCCTGCGCCAGGAGCAGGACGCGGTCGAAGATCTGCTCGATCCGCCCCAGCTCCTCGAGTGCGACGGTCAGCTCGGGCCGTCGGGCGCCGCGCTGCATGTCGACGTTCGCGTCGAGCGCGCGTCCGAGCAGCTCGAGGTGGCCGCGCGCGATCGTGACCGGCGTGCGCAGCTCGTGCGAGAGGTTCTGGAGGAGCCGTTCGCGCTGCGCCAGGAGCGCGGCCCGCTCTTCTGCGAGGTCCTCGACGACGTGGAGCGCCTGCACCCGGCGCCGCGCATGCCAGACCATCGCGAGGAACATCGCCGCCAGCAGCGGCACCTCGAACAGCTCGCCCCACGCCTGGCGCCCGGCGACGACGTCGACCAGAATCGCCGTGCCGGTCGCGACCATCACGGTCCCGAGGATCGCCGCCGTGACCGGCAGCGACCACACGCGGAAGCCGTAGACGAGCGCCAGCGAGAACCAGATGAGGTGGAACGGGATCGTCTCCCACGACGGCCAGGCGACCATCGCGAGCAGGCAGGCGCCGGCCAGGGCGAACCAGGCGGCGTCGAGGCGATCGAGCCCGCGCCGGGCGCGTGACCGGAGCCCCGGCAGCCGGAGCGCCTGGACGGGCGACGTCATCCGGCCGCCAGCCGGTAGCCGGCATGGCGCACGGTCTCGATCGGAGAGTCCGCGCCGAGCTTCTTGCGGAGACGCCGGACGCAGACGTCGACGACGTTCGAGCCGGGGTCGAAGCCGTAGCCCCAAACGTCGGAGAGCAGCCGTTCGCGGCTCATGACCTGGCCGGGGTGCGAGACGAGGTGGTACAGGAGCCTGAACTCGCGGTCGGAGAGATCGGCGACCCGGTCGGCGACTCGGGCCCGGCGCCGGGTGAGGTCGAGCTCGAGCGGGCCGGCCGTGATCACCGAGTCGGGCCCTGCGCCGGGACCGGGGCGGAGCTGGACGCGAACGCGTGCGACGAGCTCGTCGAAGGAGAACGGCTTCGTCAGGTAGTCGTTGGCTCCGAGCTCGAAGCCGCGCAGCTTCGACTGAAGGTCGCTTCGGGCCGAGAGGACGAGCACCGGCAGGTTGGGGCGCTGCTCGCGCAACTCGCCGAGCAGCCGGAAGCCGTCGACGGCGGGCAGCTGCAGGTCGAGGACGACGAGCTCGTACGGGTCGGCGAGGGCGCGGGCGAGCCCGACGGCGCCGTCCTCGGCGCCGTCGACCACAAAGCCCTCTGCCTCGAGCCCCAGCCTCAGGAAGTCGAGGATGCGGGGCTCGTCCTCGATGACCAGGATCCGCATGTCGGTCGCCTCCAGGCGACCATAACAGCGGCTACCGGTTCGTGACGATGCCGGTCAGGCGGCGAGCCGCTCGACGATCCGGTGCTCGGCGGCTTCGACCACCTGCCACGCATGGTGCAGGCGATCCGAGACGATGCCGTGGATCAGGAGGCGCAGCATGCCGACGACGAGTGCGACGGCCAGGATGATGTTGAGTGCGATCAGGAGTGTCATGGTGTGAGCCTGCCTTCGGTGGCTGGGAAACGGGTGTGACTGCCTTATGCATCGGCTGTGAGCGTCCGGACGATGAGCGCCAGATGACAGGGAGGTGACGGTTCCGTCATCCACGGTGACAGAACCGCTCAAAAGGGGTATGACCACGCATGGTGAGCGTCGCGGCGAAGAAGCTGCTGGTCCTGGCCCTCGGCGTCGCCGTCGTCTCGGCGGCCATCGCCGTCTACGTTGTCGATCTGACGAACGGCCCGACCCCCTACCGGCCGGCCGTCACGCAGAGCGGGGGGCAGAAGGTCGTCGACCTGACGCTGCAGACGGTCGCCGCGGTCGGCCCCAAGCTCTCGCCCAACGAGAACTGGGTCTCGTACCTGATCCGCGAGAACGGCGTCTGGCACCGGAGCACCGTGTGGACGCTGCCGGCGAACGCGACCATCCACGTCACCGTCTACCAGTACGACGGCAAGAGCGGGCTGCGCAATCCCTTCCTCGCCCAGGCGCGCGGAATCGTCGGCGACTCGTTCACGCTCAACGGGAAGCCGACGCGGGCGATCAACCCGGACGACGCCTCTCACACCTTCGCGGTCCCGCAGCTCGGGTTGATCGTGCCGCTGCAGGGCGTCGACGACAACGCCAAGAACCAGTGCGACTTCGCCCCCTGCTCGCTGGCGAACGCCCACGAGACGATCACCTTCACCTTCCGCACCGGCAAGGCGGGTCACTACCGCTGGCAGTGCTTCGTCCCGTGCGCCGCCGGGTTCGTCTACGGCTTCGGCGGGCCGATGCAGACGGTGGGCTACATGGACGGGTACCTCGATGTGGTCTAACCGCAGCCACGGCGCCCGCATCGCGATCCTCTCGGTGCTCGCGACCGTCGTCATCCTGCCGCTCGTCATCTTCGTGCTCGGGCCGAACATGCCGCCCGGGCGGCACACGAGCGTCGCCAAGGGCCAGCAGGTCGACAACACGGTGCTCCTGGTCGTGATGACGCCGGTGACGAGCTTCATCCTGGTCTACCTCGGCTACGCGATCGCCGCCTTCCGGGTGCGCAAGGGCGACGACGATCCGCGCGACGGCGCCCCGATCCGCGGCCACATGCCCTCACAGGTCGCCTGGCTGACCGTGACGACGATCCTGGTGCTCTTCCTCGCGGTCTTCGGCTCGGCCGAGCTGCTCGCGAACAACGGCTCGGGCGGCGGCCAGGGTCCGAAGCCGCTCGCCAAGCCGAGCGGCCCGGTCCTGCCGGTGCAGGTGATCGGGCAGCAGTGGGAGTTCACCTACCGCTATCCCACGTTCGGCGGCGTCGAGACGGCGCAGCTCGTGCTGCCGGTGAACCAGGAGATCGAGTTCCACGTCACCTCGATCGACGTGATCCACTCGTTCTGGGCCTACGAGCTCGGCGTGAAGGCCGACGCCAACCCGGGCGTCGACAACATCGCCTACGTGAAGCCGTCGGTGCTCGGCACCTTCCAGATCCGCTGTGCCGAGCTGTGCGGCCTCTGGCACGGCTACATGTTCGACACCGGCAAGGTCGTGACGGCCTCCCAGTTCGCCGGCTGGATCAAGCAGCAGCGCACGTTCTTCGCGCCGATCGACAAGTATCTGCCCGCCTACAGCACGACCTATTCCCCCGATCCCTCCTTCCGCGCCGGATGAGGTCCGAGAGATGAAGCTGCGCCGCCTGTTCGGATTCAACCTGCTGAGCGCCGTCGTGCTCGGCATCGTCGGCTTCTTCGCCGGCCGCTGGCTCGGCCGCCAGATCACGTCACCGAGCATCGACTACTTCGGCGATACGGGCCAGAACGACATCGCGCTGTTCGTCGGCTACCTCGTCGGCGTCGTCGCGTTCCTCGTCGGGCTCGGCTTCCTCAACTACCCGGTGCAGCGCATGCTCGGCAGGCCGCCGTCGCTCCGCGAGAAGGAGACCGACGGCATCGGCCGCTACTTCGGCCTCTGCACCGACCACAAGGTGGTGGGGATGCAGTACCTCATCGGCATCGGCGCCTTCGTCTTCATCGGCGGCCTGAACGCGATGCTGATCCGGTTCGAGCTGCTCCGCCCGACGCACCTCGTGTGGAACGGCAACAACTACCTGACCCTCGTCGGGATCCACGGCACGATGATGATGGGGATGATGACGAGCGGGATCCTCGGCCCGTTCGCGAACTACCTGGTGCCGCTGATGATCGGCTCCCGCCGGATGGCCTTCCCGCGGATCGAGGCGCTCACCTTCTGGCTGCTGATGGCGGCCGGGACGATCCTGATGACGGCGCTCGTCTTCGGCGGCTTCCCGACCGGCTGGACGGGCTACGCGCCGCTGAACGAGCAGGCGAACATGGGCATCGACGCCTACATCGCGTTCTTCGCCCTCGTCGGCGTGTCGATGATGCTGCTCGGCCTGAACATGCTGGTGACGGTGATCACGATGCGCGCCCCGACGATGAAGTGGAGCAACCTGCCGATCTTCGTCTGGGGGACGCTCTCGACCGCGATCCTGATGCTGCTCGCCGCGCCGGTCCTGATCTCGACGCTGCTGATGCTCACGCTGGATCGCACCGCCCAGACCGGCTTCTTCAACTCCCAGACGGGCGGCAGCACCTACCTGTACGAGAACCTCTTCTGGTTCTTCGGCCACCCCGAGGTGTACATCCTCGCCCTGCCGGGCATGGGGATCCTGCTCGAGATCCTGCCGGTGTTCTCGCGCAAGCCGCTCTGGGGCTATCGCCTGGCGGTGACCGGCATGCTCGGCATCTCGCTGCTCAGCTGGCTCGTCTGGCAGCACCACCTGTTCGTGAGCGGGATCAACGCCGACGTGCGCCCGTTCTTCATGCTCTCGACCGAGCTGATCTCGCTCCCGACCGGCTTCATCTTCGTCTGCGCCCTCGGCACGCTCTGGAAGGGCCGCATCCGTCTCACCGTGCCGATGCTCTTCTCGCTCGCGTGGCTGTTCAACTTCCTGATCGGCGGGCTCACCGGCGTGTTCCTGTCCGACGTGCCGAGCGACGTCACCACGCACGGCAGCTTCTTCTCGATGGCCCACTTCCACTACACGATCATGGGTGGGCTGATCTTCTCGTTCTTCGCCGGCATCTACTACTGGGTGCCGAAGATGACCGGCCTCCAGCTCAACGAGCGGCTGGGGAAGATCCATTTCTGGGTCATGTTCGTGTCGTTCAACTCCACCTTCGGGCCGCTGCTCGTGATCGGCTTCCTCGGCATGCCGAGGCGGGTCGTCACCTACGCCGGCTACCTGCAGGGTGCGAACGATTGGGTCTCGATCTCGGCGTTCGTGCTCGGCGCCTCGATGCTCGTCTTCATCGGCAACTTCATCTACTCGCTGGTGTTCGTCCGGAAGCCCGCCGGCTCGAACCCGTGGAACTCGAAGTCGATCGAGTGGCAACTCCCGTCGCCCGTCCCGGTGCACAACTTCGACCGGATCCCCACATTCGACGCCGACCCGTATCCGTACGGGGAGCCGGCGCGCGAACCGGGCCTGACGGTCGCGCCGGCGGGGTCGTCTGCATGAGCGAACTGGCCCGCCACGACACGCCGTACGGGGTCGTCGAGCGCGAGGCGCCCGAGCTGCTCGGCGCGAACCTGCGGGTCGGCTCCTACCTGCTGTCGAGCGCTGCGGTGTTCTTCTTCCTGCCGTTCTTCTTCGCGTACTTCTACCTCCGCTCGCTCGACAAGCACGCGGTGTTCCGGCCCAAGCATGTCGATCCGTCGCTGACGCTCGGGACGCTCGCCGCCGCCGCGGTGATCGGCGCCGCCGTGCTGTTGTGGCTGGGGCTCGCCGACCATCGCGCGGATCGCCGCCCGGCGTGGCGCGTCAAGGGAGCCGTCGCGCTGGCGCTCCTGCTGGCCTCCGCCGGGCTGCAGATCGCAGAATGGGCGACCCAGGGCTTCGGCCCGACCGACGGCGCGTACGCGAGCGTCTACGTCGGCTGGACGGGGATGCAGGTGCTGTTCGTGCTCGGCGTCGCCTTCTGGCTCGAGACGACCCTCGCCACCTCGCTGCGCTTCCGCAACACGCCGTGGGGCACCAAGGCGCCGCCGGGGGCCACGGGCGACAGCAGCCGGCCCGGGCCGGACATCCGCGACCCGCTGTCGCTCGTCCGTCCCGAGATCGACGCGCTGTCGTTCTTCGCGGCGAGCATCGGTGCCGTCGCGCTCGTCACCTGGCTCGTCCTCTACGTCCTCTAGCCCGTGTTCCTGTTCCGGGCGGAGAACTGGCCGGTGCAGTGGCCGCTCTACGGGCTCGCCGTGACCGCGTACCTGTACCTGCTCGGCGGCCGTTCGAGCGCGACGCCGCCGAGCCGGGAGAAGCGGCTGCGCGGCGCCGCCTTCTACGCGGGGCTGGCGGCGCTCGTGCTGGCGATCGACTCGCCCGTCGATGCCTACGCCGACCGGCTCTTCTGGGCGCACATGCTCCAGCACGTGCTGCTGATGATGGTCGCGCCGCCGCTGATCCTGCTCGGCCGGCCCTGGCCCCGTGTCGCACGCCCGCTGCCGCTCGACCTGCGGCGCCCGGTCGCCCGGGCGGTGCTGGTCGGGTCGCGCCTCGCGCCGCTCCGCCGGGTGGTCACGTGGCTCGCAGAGCCGGTGCCCGCGCTCGTCCTGTTCGCCGCGACGCTCTTCGCGTGGCACCTGCCGGTGCTCTTCGACCTGACCCTGCGCTCGACTCTCGCCCACGATCTCGAGCACGCGCTGTTCTTCCTCACCGCGCTCGCGCTCTGGACGCACGTCATCCCGTCCGCGCGGAGCAGGCCGAGGCTCTCGGACGGCCAGCGGGCCGCCTACGCCACCGGCGCGATGCTGGCGAGCTGGCTGCTCGCCGTCATTCTCGGCCTCGCCTCCGCCCCCCTGTATCCGGCCTACGCCGACCTGGCGCACCGGCCCGGCGGCCTGTCGGCGCTCGGCGACCAGCAGCTCGCGGCCGGGCTCATGTGGGTGCCGGGCTCGGTGCCACTGACCGTTGCCCTGTTCTTCGCCGCCTACCGGTGGCTCGACCCGTCCGGATCGCGCCGCCCGGCTCGACTCGACCTTCGACCCAAGGAGATCGCATGACCATCGCCTCGTTCCTCACGGGCTCGCTCCTGACCTTGCTGATCCCGGTCGGGGTCCTGGTGGTCGTCGGCGTGGGCTGGCTGGTCGCCGCGCGCCGCCGCGGCGAGCTGTAGCGCCCGCGCTCTTACCCGAGCGTGACGCGCGGCCGTCTATCTTGGCCGCATGAGCCGGGTGGTCTTGACCCGCGCCCGCCTGCTCGCGGGGGGCGCCGTGGTCGCGCTGGGGGCGCTCGCGGGCAGGGCGCGGGCGACCGCGGAGCGCGAGCTCGTCACCGGCCTACGGGCCGAGAACGGCGGCGCGCCGTTCGCAGGCGACCGCGCGTTGCTCACGACTCTCAGCCCGGGCGGCCCGCGCGACCGCAAGCGGGCGACCGTCAAGTTCACCCTGACACGCTCCGCTCACGTCGAGCTGCGGGTCGTGTCGCGCAACGCGCCCCGGGCCGGGGCGCCGTTCGTCGAGGGGAGCTCGGCCTCGACGGGTGGGCCGGAGTTCGAGGCCCAGTCGGCACTGCTGGCGCCGGGCGAGCACCAGCTCACCTGGGAGCCGCCCGCCGGGCTCGCGCCGGGGACGTATGTCATGCAGCTGGTCGTCACGGAGCCGAACGGCCGGCAGATCGTGTACGGCTCCGCCACCCCGCTGCATCCGAACCTGCCTCGCGGCCCGGTCGTGCGCCTGCTCGGCATCGATGCGGCGTGCGATCAGGCGAGCTACGTCCCCGGCGGGCCGCTGACGATCTTCGTCGCCGCCGACGCGGCCAAGCTGACGGTGCAGCTCTTCCAGTCCGGGCCCGAGACGGTTCCGACGTACGCGAACAACCAGCTGAACGGCGTCGCCGTGACCGCCCCGCAGACCGTGGACTGGCACGCGAACCTCGACGGCCCGGCACCGCTGCCCCTGACGCTGCCCCCGAACCTCGCGAGCGGCGTCTACTTCGTACGCCTGCAGTCCGACGACGGGCGCCTCGGCTTCGCGCCGTTCGTCGTCCGACCGGCGTCGCCCCAGCACCGGGTTGCCGTCGTCATGCCGACGAGCACCTGGCAGGCCTACAACTTCTACGACGCCGACGGCGACGGCTTCGGCGACAGCTGGTACGTGTCGTGGGCGATCGACCTGGTCGACGTGACCCGGCCGTACCTGAACCGCGGCGTGCCCTACAGGTTCCGTAGCTACGACCTGTCGTTCCTGCACTGGCTCTACCGCACCGGCAAGCAGGTCGACTTCTACGCCGACTCCGACATCGAGGCACTCCCCGACGGCGACACACTGGCTGCCGCGTACGACCTGGTCGTCTATCCGGGCCACACCGAGTACGTGACGGCGCACGAGTACGACGTGATCCAGCGCTATCGCGACCTCGGCGGCAACCTGATCTTCCTCTCGGCCAACAACTTCTTCCGGCGGGTCGACCGGAACGGGACACGGCTGCGCCTGATCAAGCTCTGGCGGAACCTGGGGCGCCCCGAGGCCGCGCTCATCGGCACGCAGTACCTGGCGTCCGACCGCGGCACGCATCAGGGCCCGTTCGTGGTCACCGGCCAGGGCGCCGAGAACGCGATCTTCGCCGGTACCGGCCTGGTGGCGGGCTCGACATTCGGCACCTACGGGATCGAGATCGACGCGATCGCGCCGAGCTCGCCGGTCGGGACGGTGTCGCTGGCCGAGATCCCGAACGCCCTCGGGCCCGGCCGCACCGCGCAGATGACCTACTACCAGACGTCCGGTGGCGCGCGCGTGTTCGCCGCCGGGGTGCTCAACTTCGGCGGCGAGCTGCTGCTCTGGCCGCAGGCGTCGCAGATCCTCGAGAACGTCTGGGCGCTCCTCTCTCGGCCGTAGACTCCCGGCATGACCGACGAGGAGATGCTCGCCGAGACGAGGGCGTTCAACGCCGGGCTCGAGCGCGTCCTCGCCGCGCTGCCCCCCGTCTACACGCTGCCGCCCGAGCAGACGCGACGCGAGCGCCGCGCGGGCGAGGGCATCTTCCCGGCGCCGGTCTTCCTGCCCGAGGCGCGGTGGGAGACGATCCAGGGGCGCGGCGGCGAGATCCCGCTCCGCATCGTCGAGGCGGCCGAGCCGCGCGGTGCCTACCTGCACTTCCACGGCGGCGGCTGGGTGCTCGGTGCCGCCGATCTCCAGGATCCCGGATTGAAGGCGGCCGCGGACGCGACCGGGTTGACGATGATCAGCGTCGACTACCGCCTGGCTCCCGAGCATCCCTACCCGGCGGCCCCGGACGACGCCGAGGATGCCGCGCTCTGGCTGCTCGAGAACGGCTCGGGCAGGCTCGTGCTCGGGGGCGAGTCGGCGGGCGCGCACCTGGCCGCCGTCACGCTGGTGCGGCTGCGCGACCGCCACGGCATCGACGTGCGGGCGGCGTTCGCGGGCGCGAATCTCGTCTTCGGGCCGTTCGACCTGACGGGCACGCCGAGCCGCCACCTCTGGGGCGACCGCGAGCTCGTCCTGTCCGATCCGGAGATGGACTGGTTCGCCGACTGCTACCTGCCGGGGATGATCGATCGCGACCGCCGCAAGCCCGACGTCTCGCCGCTCTTCGCCGCGCTGCACGACCTGCCGCCCGCGCTCTTCACCTGCGGGACGCTCGACCCGCTGCTCGACGACACGCTCTTCATGGAGGCCCGCTGGCGGACGGCCGGCAACGCGACGAAGCTGAGCGTCTACGAGGAGGCCGTCCACGGCTTCGTGGCGTTCGACCTCGAGGTCGCCAGGCGCTCGCGCGCCGAGCAGTACGCGTTCATCGCGGGCTGAGCGGCGACGATCTCAGATCCGCTCGCCGCCGCGTACCGCCAGCGGGAGCCGGTTGCCCGGCGGCGCGAGCGGACACACCCAGCGCGGGTCGTACGAGCACGACGGGTTGTAGGCGAAGTTGAAGTCCAGTACGAGCTTGCCGTCCCGCTCGCCGAGGTCGGCGCCCTTCACCGTGTCGAGCAGATAACGGCCCGCGCCGTAGGTCTTGCGGCCCGAGGTCTCATCGGCGAACGACAGGAAGAGCCCGCCGCCGTACCCTTCGAGCCAGTACACGTCGAGGCCCTGCTCGGTGCCGGCGAGTGAGAACCGGGTGCGGGCGAAGCGGCGGAACGCGTACGAGTCGCCGTCGCTGGCGGCGATCTCCCGGCGCTCGGGCGCGGTCTCGTCCAACGTGCCGAGGACGCGCAGCGCCGGGTCGTAGTCGTAGCAGGGGATCCCGGGGTACTGTGCGCGCTCGGCCGGCGGGAGCGGCGACTGGGGATGGTCGCGGAACATGCGGTCGCGCGTGTCGCGCCAGTGCCGCCAGGCGTGCTCGGGGTCGTGGTCGGCGCGGATGTCGGCGTACAGCGCGAAGATCCGACGCTTCCAGTCGAGGAGCGCGATCTCGTTCATCGCAACGCGGGCCTCACAGGGGTATCGACTGCGCGAAGCGGAACATGTTACGCGGGTCGTAGGCGCGCTTCACCTTGCGCAGCCGGGGGAGGTTCGAGCCGTAGTAGGCGGCCGCCCAGCCGGGCAGGTGGGGGTCGATGTAGTTCTGGTAGGCCTGGCCCGAGACGGAGGGCCGCATCGCCGCGTGCACGGACGCGAGCCACTGGTCGTTCGCGGCGGTGCGCTCGGGAGTCGGCGCGGCCGAGCCGAGCTCGGCGACGTACTGGATCGCGAACAGCTGGTCGCGGTGGACGAACGCCGTCGCCGCCTTCGGGACTCGGTTGATCGCGCCGCCGTAGGCGTCCATCAGCACCGAGCCGCGCCCGAGCAGTGAGCCAGCCTGGCGTGCGTCGATCGCGCCCGTCAGCGCGGCGACTGCGGCGGGCGGCAGCGGCTTCGCGACGAAGTCGGACTTCGCCTTGAAGGACGAGCGCTGCAGCGAGCCACGCGGGCTGGTGTGGCACTCGGCGACGGTGTCCGTGGCGCAGCCGGCCCAGAAGAGCGCGGCCTCGAGGGCGGTGCGGGTGCGGGTGACGACCGTCGTCGGCGACCCGATGCTCGTCAGCGGCTGGATGAGGGCGGCCAGCTCGGCCTCCGTCCCGAAGAACTGCCCGGACGAGACGACGTGCGCGTGGGCGCCGGCGGCTGGATCGGTCGCGAGCAGGTCGCACACCGAGAACAGCTCGTCGGGCGCGGTGGGCGCGAACGCCTGCCACGCCGCCACCGCCTCGGCGGCGTTCGCCCAGGGCCATTCGACGAAGTAGGTCGAGACGCTCGAGCTGGGATGCACGGCGAAGGTGAAGGCCGTCACGATGCCGAAGTTGCCGCCGCCGCCGCCGCGGCAGGCCCAGAACAGGTCGGCGTGGTGCGTCGGGTCGCACGTCAGGATCTGACCGGCCGCGGTCACGATCTCGACGCTCTGGATGTTGTCGCAGGTGAGCCCGAGCTTGCGCGAGGTGAAGCCGACGCCGCCGCCGAGCGCGAGCCCGCCGATGCCGACCGTCGCGCACGACCCGCCGGGGATCGTCACGCCGTGCAGGGCGAGCTGCGAGTACACGTCGATCAGCTGCGCGCCGGCGCCGATGCGGGCGCTCGCCGCGCCGGGGGTCACGTGCACGGCGTTCAGCCGGCTCAGGTCGACGATCACGCCGGTCGTGGTCGAGTAGCCGGCGTAGCTGTGGCCGCCGGAGCGGGCTGCGACCCGGAGCGAGTGCTTCTGCGCCCACGCGAGCGTCGTTGCGACGTCGGCGGCGCTCAGGGGGGAGACGACGGCGGTGGGGTGGATCGCGTCGAAGCGCGTGCTCTCGGCGAGCCGCGCCTGCGCGTACGCCGGCGAGGACGGGCCGACGACCGAGCCCTGGATGAGCTTCGCCAGCTCGCGCAGCCTGGCGTCGGCGGGCCCGGCGCCGGCGGCGGTGGTGGCGAAGCCCGGTAGGCCGCCGAGCGCCCCGAGCGCCAGTGCGGAGCCGCCGGTTCGCCGCAGGAACGCTCGCCGGTCCATGCCGGGAGGTTACGGGGCGGAGTCGACGACGTGCGTGTCGACGACGTGCGTGTCGACGACGTGCGTGTCGACGACGTGCGTGTCGACGACGTCCGTGTCGACGACGTCCGGGCGGAGGCCGCCTGGGTGGAAGGCGCTCAGATGGAAGGTGTTCACGTAGTCGGCGAGCTCGAACTTGTCGAGGAAGGCCGTCGCCGCCTTCCGGCCGTTCTCGACGAGGAGGGCCTGGCGCTCCTGCGAGAGGGTGAAGTCGGTCGCCGCAACCGGGTAGAGGCTGCCGTCGCGCAGCCTGATCGTCGCGTCGACCGTGAGCGTGCGCACGTTCGTCGAGTGGGTCGTCAGGCGCTCGTCCCAGGCGTCCTGGGCGGTGTGGAGGATGTCGAAGCCGACGCGGAGCGGCCAGGGGAGCCGGGCGATCATCCGGTTCATCCCCTCGGCGACGTTCAGCCCGCCGCGCAGGTTGAAGCCGAACGTCGGCCGCCGGGGGTTGGGCTTGTCGAAGAGCCACACCGGGAAGTTCGAGAGCGTGCCGCCGTCGACGATCGTCGCCGGGCGGGCGGGGATCGTCACGAGGCTGCCGGGCCGGTCGGGGTCCTTGTCGCGCACCTGCTCGAGCTCGACCGGCTCGAAGAAGTACGGGATCGACATGCTCATCCGCACCGCCTTCGAGATCGGGAACGTGGCAGGGTCGATGGCGGCGCGCGTGCCCGGCACCCGGTAGTGGCCGAGGTCCTCCGGCAGCACCAGCAGGCGCCGGTTGGTGATGTCGCAGGCGATCAGCTTGAGGCGCGACTGCGCCCAGTCGTCGCTGCCGTCCTCCGGCCTCGTCAGCGCGAAGGTCGCCTGGCCGAGGACACCGTCGAGCCAGGCCTCGAATGCGTCGCCGGGCGCCATCCCGCGCTTCGCGATC
Source organism: uncultured Gaiellales bacterium (assembly GCA_964468985.1). GTDB lineage: Bacteria > Actinomycetota > Thermoleophilia > Gaiellales > Gaiellaceae > PALSA-600. The sequence continues at coordinate 18,183 of CAYXXE010000016.1, forward strand.
AGGCGAGGCACCCCGCCCAGGTACTTGCGGCCGCGCGGGAAGTCCTCGAAGGAGGCCAGGCGCGCCGGGTCGAGCAGCGACACCATCTTCGCGCCGACGTTCGGGCTGCGGTCGTAGGCGAGGTACGCGGCGATGATCGCCCCGGCGGAGGCTCCGGCGACGTTCACCCAGGTATCGACCGGCCAGCGTGGGTGCGCCGAGAACCCCTCGAGCGCGCCGGCCAGGGCGAGCCCCTTGACGCCGCCGCCCTTGAACACGCCGTCGGCCTCGCGCCGCCAGGCGACGGGCGTGGCGGTCGCTTGCGTCGGCATGAACAGAAGCTTACGACCTTCTTAACGCCGGTAACGACGCCTCCCGCGCGGGGCTCTGACCGTTCGCAAGGTCAACGAACGTGAAGGAGGTTGCTTGATGAAGTTCTTGGTTCGCGGCGGGCTCGTGCTCGCCGCAGTGGCCGTCTCGCTGGCGGTGCTGTCGGGGCCCGCGGGCGCAGCCACCCGGCTCTTCGGCCGCGGCGGCGACCACGTCGTCTTCGTGCAGACCGACAATCCCGCCGGCAACCAGGTCGTGGCCTACGACCGGGCGCCGAACGGGAGCCTGACGCAGGCCGGCAGCTATGCGACCGGCGGTGTCGGCGGGCAACTCGTGGGCTCGGTCGTCGATCACACGGCCTCGCAGGGCGCGCTCGCCTACGACCCCAACCGCGGTGTGCTCTACGCCGTCAACGCCGGCAGCAACAGCGTCTCGGTGTTCGCCGTCCGCGGCGACCGGCTGAATCTCGTCCAGGTCGTGCCGTCGGGCGGCACGTTCCCGGTCAGCGTCGCGGTGCGGGGCGATCTCGTCTACGTCCTGAACGCGCTGAACGGCGGAGCCGTGCAGGGTTACCGCCTGCTGCTCGACCACCTGTTCCCGCTGCCCGGCTCGGCCCGGCAGCTGAACCTCGATCCGAACGCGACGCCGCAATTCACGCATACGCCCGGCCAGGTCGCGTTCTCGCCCGACGGGTCGAAGCTGATCGTCACCACGAAGGCCAACACCAACGCGATCGACGTCTTCGCCGTCAACTTCCTCGGCTATCTCAGCCAGGCGCCCGTGGTCAACGTCGAGGCAGGCGCCGTGCCGTTCGCCGTCACGTTCGACCCGGCCGGCGACCTCGTCGTCGCCGAGACCGGAATCGGCAGCCTCGTCACCTTCAGCCTGAACCGCGACGGCACGGTGACGCAGCTGCACGCTGTCCCGACGAACCAGGCGGCGACCTGCTGGGTCGCTTCGGCGGGGGCGTACTTCTACACCTCGAACGCCGGGAGCGCCTCGGTGACGGGCTTCAGCGACGGGCCGGGCGGGTCGCTCGCCGACCTCGGCAACACGCCGACCGACGCCGGGACGGTCGATGCGTCGGCGTCGTCCGACGGTGCGTTCCTGTACGTCCAGGCAGGCGCGGCGGGGAACGTCGACGCCTACCACGTGAACGGCGACGGCTCGCTGACCGCGGTCGGCTCGGTCGCCGTTCCGGGTGCAGCGGGCGCGGAGGGGATCGTCGCGATCTAGACGATTCGGCGGATCGGGCTGCGCGCGAGCGTGTCGTCCGCGCGCAGCCCGATCACCGCCGGCCGGCTCCGACACACCGGCCGCGAACTCTGCGGTCTTCCCCGCATCGCGCGCTGCCGCCGGGTTGTCGATGGTGTCCGGGAAGGGCGCGAGTCGGCACGGCGCGATACCCGGTGGTTCGCGGGTGACGCCCTCTTCGTGAAGCGCGCCTGCGTCGTCGGCCTCGAGCAACTCTGGGGCGGCTTGCGCTCCCCAACCGCTCGTCTAAGGAGATGGACCAATGTTCAAAGCTTCCGCAATCGTCCTACTCGTGGGCGCGGCGCTCGCGACCGTCGGCTCGCTCACGCTGACGGGCTCCGCAAGCACCAAGTCGGAGACGTCCGTCGGCCTGGGTGCCGCGGGCAGCTACGTCGTGCTGGCCGGTGCCGGCGTCACGAACACCGGCCCGACCACCCTGAACGGCGATATCGGCACCTTCCCCACCACCTCGGAGTCGGGCACCGGCTCGCTCACGATCAACGGTGCCAACCACGCCGGAGACGCGGTCACCCAGCAGGCCAAGAACGACCTCGTCACCGCCTACAACTCGGCCGCGGGTGAAGGCCCCACGTCGCCGATCGCGGCGGATCTGGCCGGCCTGACGCTCACGCCGGGTGTCTACAACTCGGCCTCCGCGCTCGGGCTCAGCGGGACGCTGACGCTGAACGGGCAGGGCAACCCTGACGCCGTCTTCGTCTTCCAGGCAGCCTCGTCGCTGACGACCGCCTCGGGCAGCTCGGTCAGCCTGACGAACGGTGCCCAGGCCTGTCACGTCTTCTGGCAGATCGGCAGCTCGGCCACGATCGGCACGGGCTCTGCCTTCCGCGGCACCGTCCTCGCGCTGACGAGCATCACGCTCACGACCGGGGCGACCGTCGAGGGCCGTGTGCTCGCCCGCAACGGCGCTGTCACCCTCGACACCAACACGATCACCGCGCCGAGTTGCACGACGTCGTCGGCCCCGCCGACGACGACCGCCGCAGCGACGACGACGGCGACCACGACCACGACCACCTCGACGGTCACCGCCACGGTGGCCAAGACGCCCGCTCAGGTCGCGGCGGCGAAACAGGCCGCTGCGAAGAAGGCCGCTGCGAAGAAGGCAGCTGCCAAGAAGGCGGCTGCGAAGAAGGCCGCGACGACGGTCGTCATCAAGGCTCCGCCGCTGGCCAAGGCGCCTCACACGCTGCGCCCGAAGCCACCGGTCACGAAGTTCGGCATCACGGGCTGACCGTGAGCCTCACCTTCCGACGCCGGTTGCGCTACGCGCTCGCGGCCGCCTCGCTGGCCCTACTGCTGGGCGCCGCCATCTCGGCGCCCGGCACTGCCTCCGCCGGCGGGTCGCAGGTGCTGGCGACACTGGTCGCAGCGCATCCGGTGCATGCGGCTCCGGCAGCGAAGGCGAGGGTGCTCTCGGTGCTTCCGGCACTCACCCCGATCACGCGGACGGCGACGACGGTGCCCGTCCTCGCCGTGCGCGGCGGCTGGCTCCTCGTCAGGCTGCCGGGGCGGCCGAACGGCCACACCGGCTGGATCAGCGCCGCCCGGACGCACCGCTCCGTCACCTTCTGGAAGCTCGTCGTGCACATCGCGACGCGGACGGTGACCGTCGACTGGGGCGGGCGTCCCGTCCGGGTCTTCGAGGCGGTTGTCGGGGCGCCGGCCACGGCGACACCCTTCGGCTCGTTCTTCGTCGAGGAGGCCCTCGCGCTCGGGCCCGCCCAGGTCGGAGCGCCGTTCGCACTCGCGCTCTCGGCCCGCTCGAACGTGTTCCAGGAGTTCGACGGCGGCCCCGGCCAGATCGCCATCCACGGGCTCGACAACGTCGGCGGCGTCCCGGGAACCGCGGCCTCACACGGCTGCATCCGGGTGACCGACGCCGACGTCCGCTGGCTGGGCGCCCGGATCGGGCCCGGCGTGCCGGTGACGATCGCCCGCTGAGCGACTGGTCGGGGCTAGAGCCCGAGGCCGATGTGCGCCGGGCCCGGCTGCCGGACGTCGAGCGAGAACGGCGGGTATTCGCGTGTCATCAGGGCCGCGTAGGCGCCGACCCTGATCACCCAGCGGTTGAGCCCGAGCACCAGCTCGAAGATCCCGGGCGGATACGCGCGCTTGACGAGCAGCAGCACGGCCGCGACGAGGACGAGGATGCCGATCAGGCCCGACGAGCCCACGTGCCAGCCGGCGCCGCCGAAGCCCAGGCCCGCGCCGCCCGCGAGCAGGCCGGCGATCGCGTACTGCGGGATGCCGAGCAGCCACCAGCCGATCAGCGGCAGCCCGCGGCGCAGGTGCTCCGGATAGTCGATGGTCAGCCGCGCGGGGTAGTCGGGCACGTCGGCGAGCGTGAAGGGCGGGTACCGGTCGGTCGCGAGCGCGCTGTAGCTGTAGAACGCGACCCGCCACGTCCAGCGCAGGACGCCGAGGTTGAAGTCGAAGATCCCGCGCGGGTAACGACCCGTGAACAGGATCGCGAAGAACGCGACGACGGTGAGCACGGCGAACGCGAGCCAGAGGAACACGAGCACGATCGCGTGCGGGACGACGAGGAGCCATTTCACGAGCCACAGCCAGCGGCTGAGCGTGGGCGAGAGCTCGCCGTCGAGATGAACGGGGTACGGGGCAGAGGTTGTCATGTGGCCAACCTGCCGCGGCTGCGGCCGGCGGGCATCGGGGAATCCCCTGCACCGCCGGCTCACAGATCTACGGGCGGTCGGGCGCCGGAGCTACGCTCGCCGGGTGGCCGGCGCCGAGCTCCGACTTCGCCGGATCGAGTCGCCAGCCGACCTGGGGCCGGCGAACGCGCTCGCACGCGAGTTCGGCGACTGGGCGGGCGAGCGGATCAGGGTCGAGTTCGGGATCGTCGTCCCGGCGGCTGCGAATCATCCCACCGACGTGCTCGACGAGCTCCTGGCAGCAGGCGGCCGCGTGTACGTGGCCGAGGTCGACGGGATCGCGGTCGGTGTCGGCGGCCTGAAACGGTTGACGAGGAGCGAGGGTGAGATCAAGCGGATGTTCGTGCGCCCGGCCGCCCGCGGGCGCGGCGTCGCCCGGGCGATTCTCGAGCGGCTGATCGCCGACGCGCGCGAGCTCGGTTGCACGACGATCCAGCTCGAGAGCGCGTCGTTCATGCACGCTGCGCACGCGCTCTATCGCAGCGTCGGCTTCGTCCCGAGCGACTCCTATGCCGGCCGCGAGTTCGCAGGCGCGGCCCAGGACGTCTCCGTCTTCATGCGGCTCGACCTGGGCGACGGTACGTAGACGCCGCTCCGCAAGAGTCGATC
>CAYXXE010000016.1:23147-25706 GCA_964468985.1 uncultured Gaiellales bacterium
AATCGGCTCAGTCAAAATCGATCCTCGTCGCTAGACCGCGATCAGTGCCAGGATGCGATCCTTGACGATCGCCGCTCGTTCGGCGGCCACCGCCCCGTAGCCACGAACGGCGTCCTGGATCGCGTAGTCGAAGTAGGGGAGGTCAAGGAGTGCTGTTAGACCGGCAGCCGCGTATTCCCGGAGTTCCTCACGCTGCTCCGCCAGTTCGTTCGCGAGCTCGGGCCGACCGTTGACGAGCACGAGGATGTCGTGCAGGTCGTGACTTCGGAGGACGTCACCTCGCCCTCGTCCTGCCCACGCGGAGAGCTTCGTCGCCACCACGACCGGGGGCGCGATGGCGCGAATGACGACCCCCGTGCCCAGCCCGTGCTCAACCGCTGTCTGGATGCCGAGTGCGTACCACGGATTGGAGAAGCCGAGGACATCGGGCGTAGCGGGCATGACGTCGATCGCAAGCCCGGTTCCGCGATGACGCCAGCGACAGATGACGCTCTCGTTCATGACCTCGGTAAGTTCGCGCTCGCGGAGACGGTCAGCCAACTCGTAATACGCCCCGAGCGTTTGAACGTCACAGATCACGTCTACGTCGACTGTCGCCCTCGCGGGCGGCGCGGCCTCCTCGCTCAGCCAGATATGGATCGTCGCGCCGCCGACGAAGACGACATCCTCAACGACGGGACCCAGGATCGAGGCTGCGAGTTCGAGTTGCGCCGCGCTCATGCGCTCGCACGGGCGCGGAGTGTGCTTCGCGCGATGTCGCCGGCGACGGCACGAACACGGACGTCGCCGGCACGGAGCGAGTCGATCACTGCGAGCATTTCCCCAAGGCGGTGGTCACGTTCGGAGGCCAGGACCGCCGATGGGTGAAGGGGCGGGAGGGCCTGCCCACGCGAGCGCCCCGCCGCGTACGGCCAGACGGGCGGGAACTCGTCGCCAGACTCGACGATCTGCTCGGATACAGGCGGGGCGGCCCAGGCTGCCGGGGTTCCGGTGACGATCGCTCCCAACTCGGCAGGCGCCGCGAATCGGATCGCGTGCAGAAGGAACTCTTCGAAGTTCGCCAGGTGAACCTCCTTGGCCTCCCTCCGATACAAGCCGGCCGCCGCACTGCGCTTCAGCGCTCGCTGAATCAACGGAAGAGGCACGCCGAGCTGCTTTGCGAGATCGCGGTATGTCCACGGTTGGCGACCTCCGGAAACAAGTCCGGCGAGGACATAGATGTCGGAAGGGCCTACCACGCCTCGCAGCGTATCGTGTATCGATACAAGATACAAGCTCGGAAGCCGATAACTTCATTTCGTAAAATCGCCCGCGCAGCTCGAGGCGTAAGCCGTCCGTGACGCCGCAGACGGCCGCCAGAAGATCCTGACACAGGTCTGACAACCGCGAGCGGCTACGCCAAAACACGGCTCAAACAAGCCGTTTCAGAGGCAGGAGAAGGTGGGCGCACCTGGGATCGAACCAGGGACCTCTCGCGTGTGAATCACGTGCCGCGTTCGCCACTGGTCGCCGTGTGTCGCTGAAAGCGCGCGCCTTCAGAGACTCCGGCGCGACTGGCCGCGCGAAGTTCGCCGCCTGTCGCCACCTCTACCTCGCACGCATCTCGCACGGCAAGCAGCGATCTCTTGCCTATGCGCGAGAGCGCCGAGTGGGCGGTCGTATCCAGACAGAAGCATGGGCGGGCTGGACGGCGCCGTCGACGGCAGCGAGTAATTCGTGGCGCACCGTGTTGAGGTCGACCGCGTCCCGCAGCCGCAGTGTGAAGGCTGTGACGATCGCTGCCGCGTCATAGCGGGCGCGGTTGAAGCGCCTGTCGACGGCGTCCTGCACGCGTCTGCGGAGCGGGTTGAACATGGCCGCAGCAGCCAGCGTGGAGGCGGCGACCGCGACAGGCGAGGAGAACGGCAGCACGTCGGTCGCCAGTGCGACGATCCCGATGAACACGCCGACGAGGAGGCCGGTCAGGATTGCGTAGGAGATCGTGCGGCTGATCAGCCGGTCGATCTCGTACAGGCGATAGCGCAGCACAGCAATCCCGACCGACACGGGCAGTGCGACCAGCGCCACAGAGAACGGGATGGCGCCGTAGGAGCTCGAGTTGAACGCTGCGGCGAACGGGAACGTGAGTAGTAGAAGCAGCGCGCTCGCCGCCAGCCACTTGAACTGCTGCCGCTCCTGCCCTGTCGCCCGGCGGAAACGGCGGACGGCCAGTACGGCCGCCCAGAGCACGGAGAGAACGCAGCCGACAATGATCGGGATCACCGGGAGGAGGTAGTACCGCGCGTCCACGAATGCGAGCGGGTTATCGAAGCGCTGGAACGGGGAGTCGAGCCTGCCGGGGTGGGTCGAGATCGCGAACCAGGTGGCAGCGAATCCGGCCAGCACCACGCGAAGCCAGCGACCCGCCGCCCGACTCCGAATGACACCGGCCGGGAAGACGATCAGCAGCATGAAGACACCCGCCATCAGCATCGTCCACGCGCCGCCGGACGCGGCTTCAGCTGCGGCGCCCGCAGGAAGGCCTCTGTACTGCGGATCGAGGAGAGCGAGTTGGGCGTA
>CAYXXE010000017.1:0-25016 GCA_964468985.1 uncultured Gaiellales bacterium
AGTTCCCGAAGTCGGCGACGTCGCCGACCTTGATCGTCGCGACCTCCTCCTGGAGCCGCTCACGCAGCGCCGGCCAGAGGTTCGACGGCGCATACACGCGCGATGCGGCCGAGCACTTCTGGCCCTGGTACTCGAACGAGCCGCGGACGATCGCGGCCGCGAGCTGGTCGACGTCGGCGGAAGGGTGGGCGACGATGAAGTCCTTGCCGCCCGTCTCGCCGACGATCCGCGGGTAGTTGCGGTAGCGGTCCATGTTGCCGGCCACGGTGCGCCACATCCCGTTGAAGACCGGCGTCGAGCCGGTGAAGTGGATGCCCGCGAGCGCGGGGCTCGCGAGGGCCGCGTCGCCGATCTCGGCACCGCCTCCGTAGATCAGGTTGATGACACCGTCGGGCAGGCCCGCCTCCTGGAACAGGCGCATCAGGTAGTAGGCGGAGAGCATCGCGGTGCCTGCGGGCTTCCAGACCACGACGTTGCCGAGCAGCGCGGGCGACGTCGTCAGGTTGGCGCCGATCGCGGTGAAGTTGAACGGTGACACGGCGAAGACGAAGCCCTCGAGCGGCCGGTACTCGAGCCGGTTCCAGAAGCCGGGCGACGACACCGGCTGCTCCGCGTAGAGGCGCGTCATGAACTCGACGTTCCACCGGAAGAAGTCGATCGACTCGCACGCGGCGTCGATCTCGGACTGGTGGGCGGTCTTCGACTGGCCGAGCATCGTGGCCGCGTTCAGCGTGTCGCGCCAGGGGCCCGAGAGCAGCTCGGCGGCGCGCAGCAGGACGGCGGCGCGATCCTCCCACGGCCAGCGCGACCAGTCGCGCCAGGCAACGGCTGCAGCGTCGATCGCCTGCCGGACGTGGTCGGCCGTGCCCTGGTGCACGTCGGCGAGCACGTGCTCCTTGTCGTGCGGCATGACGGCCGGGCGGAGGTTCCCGGTGGTGACGTCCTTGCCGCCGATGACCATCGGGATCTCGATCCGCTCCGATTGCAGCTCGCGCAGGCGGCGCTCGAGCGATGCCCGTGCCGCCGTGCCGGGGGCGTAGTCGTTCGGCGGCTCGTTGTGCGGCGCCGGCGGGCGGAGGATGGCGTGCGTGCTCATGCTCGTAGCGTACGGGCGACGCGCCTTCAGCGCCGCAACAGGACGGTCGTCGTGACGAGCACCCAGATCATGAAGCCGAGCATCGAGGCGAAGACGGTGCGACCGGCGAGCGTCCAGCCGAGGGTGCCCTCGGCGAGGCCGACGACGAGCACGGCGACGCCGCCGCCGAGGCCGGCCCGCCCGAACCACTTCGGCACCTTCCGCGCGCGCAGCGCTGCGAGGGTGGCCCCGAAGATGACGGTGGTCGCGCAGGCGGCGGCCGGTGGAGCGAAGCGCGACGTTCCGAGCTGCAGCGTCACCATCTGCAGGGCGACGAAGGCGCCGCCGCCGAGCACGACGACGGTCGCGAAGAAGCCGTCCGGGTCGTAGCGGACGAGCCGCGACCGGAGGCCCGCGATGAACCAGACGAACGCGAACGCCGCGCCGCCGAGGAGCGCCGAGCCGGCGCGGGGGTGGCCGAGTCCGAGCAGCGACGCGGCCAGCGCCAGCGCGACGTAGGCGTACCCGAACGCGGCGATCCGGTCTCTCGTCATTCGTGCCTCAGGCGCGGCAGTCACGCGGCGAAGCTACAACATCGCGGGATGAGACCGGTGTACGTTCGGTACGACGCGCCCGGGTGGGGCGTGGGCGAGCTCTGTCTGGAAGGGGCGGTGGTCGTGTGGTCGGAGCTGCCGCGCCCCCGCACCCCCGGTCTCCGAGAGGTATCTGAGACGTGTCTGATACTTGTGCGGCGCCTGCAGGGGTTTTTCGCGGGCGAGCCGACCGACTTCTCCGATGTCGAGCTGGCGTCCGAGAGCGGCTTCTACGCCGACTGCAGTCGTGCGCTGCGGCAGGTGCCGTGGGGCTCCGTCGTCACCTACGGCGAGCTGGCGGCGCTCGCCGGACGGCCCGGGGCGGCACGCGCGGCGGGGACGTTCTGCGCGCGCTGCGACCTCTCGCCCTTCGTCCCGACCCACCGGGTCGTCGGCTCGGACGGGCTCGGCTCGTTCGGCGACCTCGGGTTGGACTACAAGCGGCGGCTGCTCGCGATGGAGGGCGTTGCTCTCGACTGACCTCCGAGAAGAGCTGGCGGCGATCGCCCCGAAGCGGCGTTGCTGCCGCCTCGCCGAGCTGTCGGCGCTCCTGCACACCTCCGGTGCCTGGCACCTGCGCGCCGGTGCCGTGACGGTGCACCTCGACCTCGGCAACTCGTCGGCCGTGCGACGGGCGTTCACGCTGCTCCGGGACGAAGGCGTGCGCTCGGAAGTGCGGACCTACCGGCCGCCGTCGTTCGAGCAGGCGACGCGCTACCAGCTCCATGTCGCCGTCGAGGAGCTCGCGCTCGCCGTCCTGCGGGAGGCCGGCGTCCTCTCCGCCTCCGGCGCCCCGCTGCCGCTGCCACCGAAGCGGGTGGTCGGCCGTTCGTGCTGCCGTGCCGCCTACCTGCGCGGCGCCGTGCTCGGAGCGGGCTCCCTGTCCGGCCCCCGCGACCCGCACCTGGAGCTCCGTGCCGGCACCGTCGAGGCCGCCCGGCTCTTCGTCGACATCGCCGCCCGCGAAGAGGTCACCCTGCGCGTCGCCGCGCGCCGCAACCATGCCCTGGCCTATGCGAAGGGCCGCGAGGCGATCGGGAGCCTGCTCGCGCTCACCGGCGCCGGCGAGACGGCCCTGCGCCTCGAAGAGGACGCGGTCGTCGCGGCGACCCGCGCCGAGGCGAACCGCCTGGCGAATGCCGACGCCGCCAACCTCGTCCGGGCCGCCGACGCGGCGCACCGGCAGCTCGAGGCGATCGACGCCGTCGGCCTCGCCGACCTGCCACCCGACCTCGCCCAGATCGCCGAGCTTCGCCTCCGCCATCCTTCTGCCTCCCTGCGCGAGCTGGCGGCGAAGGCGCGGCCGCCGCTGACGAAGGCGACGGCGAAGCGCCGCCTCGACGCGATCGCCCGGCTCGCCGAGTCCGACAGCCGCAGAGCGATATAGAGTCCTCGTTCATGAGCCAGGCTGCCTTCGACGACCTGCGGGAGCGTCTCGCGGAGCTGTCCGACCTCAGCCGCACGAGCGCGCTCCTCGGCTGGGACCAGCAGGTGCTGATGCCTCCGCGCGGCGCAGCGACCCGCGCCGAGCAGCGCGCGACGCTGTCGCGGATCGCCCACGAGAAGTTCACCTCGCCGGAGATCGGCCGCCTGCTCGACGACGTCCGGGACTGGGCCGAGCGCCACGACCACGACTCGCTCGAGGCGAGTCTCGTGCGGGTCACCACGCGCGACTGGGAGAAGGCGCGCCGCGTTCCTTCCGCCCTGCGGGCCGACATGTCGCGTGCGGGCGCGCTCGGGCAGGGCGCCTGGGTCGAGGCCAGGAAGAACAACGACTTCACGAGCTTCATCCCGGTCCTGCGCCAGAACCTCGAGCTGCGACGCCGCTACATCGAGTGCTTCGACGGGTTCGACGAGCCGTACGACGCGCTGCTGGACGACTTCGAGCCACAGATGAAGACGGCCGAGGTGCGCCGCATCTTCGACTACTTGAAGCAGCACCAGGCACCGCTCGTGAAGGAGGTCGCCGCGCGCCGCGATCCCGAGGAGCCCGTGCAGCGGGCATATCCCCTGGCGCTGCAGAATCGCGCCGAGCTCGAGATCATCCGCGCGTTCGGCTTCACCGACGACGCCTGGCGGCTCGACCCGACGGTTCACCCGTTCGCGACCGGAACGGCGATCGACGACATCCGCATCACCACCCGGTACTTCCCGGACAAGCTCGACGGCCTGTTCGCGACGATGCACGAGTTCGGGCACGGCCTCTACGAGCACCAGATCGACCCGGCGCTGGAGCGCACACCGCTCGCTCGCGGGGTCTCCCTCGGCCTCCACGAGTCCCAGAGCCGGATGTGGGAGAACCTCGTGGGCCGCTCGCTGCCGTTCTGGCGCTGGGCCTTCCCGCGCCTGCAGGAGACGTTCCCCGACGCGCTCGGCGCGCTCGACGCCGAGGGCTGGTACCGCGAGATCAACCGCGTCCAGCCGTCGCTGATCCGCGTCGAGGCGGACGAGGCGACGTACAACCTCCACATCATCCTGCGCTTCGAGCTCGAACAGGAGCTGCTCGCCGAGACGGTCCCGCTCGAGCAGCTCCCCGAGGAGTGGAACCGCCGGATGTGGGAGTACCTCGGCATCGAGGTGCCGGACGACACTCGCGGTGTCCTTCAGGACGTGCACTGGTCGAGCGGCAGCCTCGGCTACTTCTCGACCTACGCGCTCGGGAACCTGATGTCGGCCCAGATCTGGGCGCGCGTCACCGCAGACCTGCCCGACCTGCACGCCGCCGTCGAGCAAGGCGAGTTCGGCGGGCTGCGCGACTGGTTGCGCGAGAAGTTGCACCGCCACGGGCGGAAGTTCACGCCGGGCGAGACCCTCGAGCGCGTCATCGGGTCACCCGAGATCGACCCGGAGCCGTACGTGCGCTACCTGCGCGCGAAGCTCGCCGGCCTGTACGGCATTTCCGCAGCCGCATAGCGGGAAGTACAGGGGTCGGGTGCGTGGCGGGCGGGCTATTGTCCGTGCCATGGCGAAAACACGTGTTGGAATCAACGGCTTCGGCCGCATCGGCCGCAACTTCCTCAGGGCCTCGATCGATCGGGGCGGCGACTACGAGGTCGTCGCGTTCAACGACCTCGGCGACCTGAGGACGATGGCGCACCTCTTCAAGCACGACTCGGTGCTCGGTGCCTTCGACGGCGACGTCTCGACCGGCGACGGCGTGCTGAACGTCGGCCGGAGCGAGATCAAGGCGCTCGCCGAGCGCGATCCCGCGGCGCTCCCGTGGCGCGAGCTCGGCGTCGACGTCGTGCTCGAGTCGACCGGGTTCTTCACGAAGCGCGAGGGCGCGCAGAAGCACATCGACGCCGGCGCGGCAAAGGTGGTCATCTCGGCGCCTGCGACCGACCCTGACATCACGCTGGTGCTCGGCGTCAACGACCAGCTGTACGACCGGGAGCAGCACTCGATCATCTCGAACGCGTCATGCACGACCAACTGTGTCGCGCCGATGGCGAAGGTTCTGAACGACGGCTGGGGGATCGAGCGTGGCTTCATGACGACGATCCACGCGTACACCAACGACCAGAACGTCCTCGACCTGCCGCACAGCGACCTGCGCCGCGCCCGGGCCGCAGCGATCAACCTGATCCCGACCTCCACCGGTGCCGCCAAGGCGATCGGCCTCGTCCTGCCCGAGTTGAAGGGGAAGGTCGACGGAGTCTCGGTCCGGGCTCCGGTCCCGACCGGCTCGCTGACCGACTTCGTCGTCCAGCTGAGCCGCGAGGCGACCGCCGCCGAGGTCAACGCCGCGTTCGCCGCGGCAGCGTCGTCGGGCCCGCTGGCGCCGTATCTCGTCTACAGCGATGAGCCGCTGGTCTCGACCGACATCGTCCACTCGCCGGCGTCGTGCACGTTCGACAGCGAGCTGACGATGGCGAACGGGACGTTCGCAAAGGTGTTCGGCTGGTACGACAACGAGTGGGGCTACTCGTGTCGCCTGGTCGACCTCATCGGCAAGGTCCTGTGACCGTGGCGCTGCCGCGGTCGATCGAGTCGGTCGACGTCTCCGGCCTGACCGTCCTGGTGCGGGCCGACCTGAACGTCCCGCTCGAGACCGGCCGGGTTGCCGACGACACCCGGATCAGGGCGTCGCTCCCGACCCTGCGGCTGCTGCTCGACGGCGGTGCGAAGGAGGTGCGGGTCTGCTCGCACCTGGGCCGTCCGAAGACCGAGGAGGATCGCGCGAAGCTCGCGATCGAGCCGGTCCGCCGGCGCCTCCGCGAGCTGCTCGACGATCCCCGGCTGACCGTGCTCGAGAACACCCGCTTCGACCCGGGCGAGACGAAGAACGACGAGGGCTTCGCGCGCGAGCTGGCCGAGGGGTGCGACCTCTACGTGGACGACGCCTTCGGCTCGGCGCACCGGGCGCACTCGTCGACCGAGGCGGTGGCACGCCTTCTCCCCGCCTACGCGGGGCTGCTCCTCCTCGACGAGCTCCGGCACCTCGGGGCGCTGCTCGGTGATGTGGCACGGCCGTTCGTGATCGTCGCGGGCGGCGCGAAGGTCGACGACAAGGTCGCGGTGCTGCAACGCCTCGGCGAGCGTGCCGACACGGTCCTCATCGGCGGCAAGATGGCCGAGGACGTCCGCGGAGCGAATCCGTTCAGCTTCCCGGTCGAGCTGCCGTCCGACGTGGTCGCGGCAGCCACGTTCGCAGCAGACGCTGAGGCCAGGGTCGCCGCGAGCGATGCCATTCCCGAAGGCTGGCTCGGTCTCGACATCGGGCCGCGCACGCGGGAGGTGTTCGCCGGTCACATCGCCGGCGCGGGGACGGTCTTCTGGAACGGCCCGATGGGCGTGTTCGAGTGGCCCGCGTTCGCGGAGGGCACCTTCGCGGTCGCGCGCGCGGTCGCCGACTGCGCCGGCTTCACGGTCGTCGGCGGGGGCGACTCGGTTCGCGCCGTCTCCGAGGCAGGCGTCGCCGACCGGATCTCGTGGATCTCCACCGGTGGTGGCGCCTCACTCGAGTTCCTCGAGGGCCGCGAGCTGCCCGGTGTCGCGGTCATCCCGGCCGAAGGCGCCTGACATGCTCATCGCTGGCAACTGGAAGATGTTCAAGGGGCCCAATGAGGCCGCGACGTTCTGTCGCGAGCTGCGCGGCGTCGAGATCCCGGACGACGTCGACGCGGTCGTCTGCCCGCCCTTCGTCTCGCTCGCCGACGCCGTGCAGGCGCTCGCCGGGACCGAGATCGGCGTCTTCGCGCAGAACTGCCACTGGGCGGACGAGGGCGCGTTCACCGGGGAGGTCTCGGCGTCGATGCTGCTCGAGCTCGGGGTCTACGGCGCGATCGTCGGCCACTCGGAGCGGCGCCAGCTGTTCGGCGAGACCGACGCGACGGTGGCCCGCCGCGTCGAGGCCGGGCTCGATGCGGGCCTCGCGATCATCGCCTGCGTCGGGGAGACCGAGGCCGAGCGAGAGGCGGGGGAGACCGAGGCGGTCCTGCGCCGACAGGTGGGCGTGCTCTCGGCCGCCGACAACCTCGTCGTCGCCTACGAGCCGGTGTGGGCGATCGGCACGGGCAAGACCGCGACGCCCGAGCTCGCCCAGGCCGCGCACGAGGTGATCAAGTCGCTGCTCGACGTACCGGTCCTCTACGGCGGCTCGGTCAAGCCCGACAACGCCGCCGTCCTGCTGGATCAGCCCGCCGTCGACGGCGCCCTCGTCGGGGGAGCCTCGCTCGACGTCGGATCCTTCGTTGCGCTATGCCAAGCCGCCTCCCACTCGTAGCCCTCGTCATCCTCGACGGCTGGGGCTGTGCGCCGCCGGGGCCGGGCAACGCTGTCGACCTGGCCGAGACGCCCGTGTTCGACGAGCTATGGGCGAACTGCCCGCACACGACGATCGAGGCGTCCGGCGAGGCTGCGGGCCTCCCGGCGGGCCAGATGGGCAACAGCGAGGTGGGGCATCTGACGATCGGGGCGGGCCGGCGTCTCTACCAGGATCTGATGCGGGTCAACAAGTCGATCGAGGACGGCTCGCTCGCCGAGAACCCCGTGCTCCGCGGAGCGTTCGAGCGGGGACGGCGCGTGCACCTGATCGGGCTCGTCTCGCACGGCGGGGTCCACTCGCACATCGACCACCTCCAGGCGCTGTTGCGGATCGCCCCCGAGAAGACCTGGATCCACGCTTTCACCGACGGTCGCGACGTGTCACCGACCGCCGCCGTGCACGATCTCGCCGAGCTGCCCGTCGATCGCATCGCCACCGTCGTCGGCCGGTACTGGGCGATGGATCGCGACAAGCGCTGGGACCGGACGCAGCGCGCCTACGACGCGCTCGTCGCCGGGGAGGGGAAGGTTGTCGACGACCTGCTGGCCGCCGTCGCCGCCGAGTACGCGGCGGGCGTGACCGACGAGTTCATCGAGCCGCTCGTGCACGCCGGAACGCCGCGGATCGAGGCCGGCGACACCGTCGTCTTCTTCAACTTCCGGCCCGACCGCGGCCGCCAGCTCAGCCGGCTGCTGCTCGACGGCGGCTTCGACCTGACGACGCTGACCCGCTACAGCGAGGAGCTCGACTGCCCGATCGTCTTCGCCGAGCAGCACGTCGAGGCGACACTCGCACAGACGCTCGCCCGCGAGGGTGCCGGGCAGCTCCATGCGGCCGAGACGGAGAAGTACGCCCACGTCACGTACTTCTTCAACGGCGGCATCGAGGAGCCGTGGCCGGGGGAGGAGCGCATCCTCGTCGCGAGCCCCCGCGACGTCGCGAGCTACGACCTCAAGCCCGAGATGTCCGCCGTCGAGCTCACCGACCGGTTCTGCGAGGCGCTCGACGAGCGCTACCGGTTCGCCGTCCTGAACTTCGCGAACCCCGACATGGTCGGGCACACCGGGGTGATTCCCGCGGTCGTGAAGGCCGTCGAGACGGCCGACACCTGCCTCGGCCGCGTCGTCGAGCACGTGCGGTCACTCGGCGGCGCCTGCCTTGTCACCGCCGACCACGGCAACGCCGAGGTCGAACTGAACCCCGACGGCTCGCCGCAGACCGCCCACACGACGAACCCGGTGCCGCTGATTCTCACGGACGGCGCCGACGAGCTGGTCGCGGGGGGCGAGATCGCCGATCTGGCGCCGACGGTACTCGCTCTGCTCGGCATCGAACAGCCTGTGCAAATGACCGGTAAGGCGTTGAACCGACCTTTGTAAGACCGCTGGATCAGCCGATATGCGGCGCTATACTCAGGCCTCCGTGGCCCTCCCGCAGCCCGAGCCGGCGATCCTCCGCAAGGCACAAGCTGGAGATGAACGTGCCTTCGCCGTCATCGTGCGGATGTACCAGACGCCCGTCTACAACTACATCCTCAGACTGACCGGGGAGCGCGCGCTGGCCGAGGATCTGACGCAGGAGGTCTTCCTACGCGTGTTCCAGGGGCTGCCGCGGTTCTCCCTGCGCTGCAAGTTCACGACCTGGATGTTCCAGGTGACCAAGAACCGGGTCGTCGACGAGTTGCGCGCGAAGGAGCGGCGCCCGCTCACGCCGGTGACGCTCGACGACGTCGCCCCGTTCGAGTGGCACGACCAGCCGGCCGAGCAGTTCGAGGCGATCGACGCGCTCTGGCGCGCCGTGGGCGAGCTGCCCGTCGACCTGAAGGCGTCGCTGCTCCTGCGCGACGTGGTCGGGCTGTCGTACAACGAGATCGCGGAGACGCTCGAGATCACGCTGGCAACCGTCAAGTGGCGGATCTTCAAGGCTCGCGAAGAGGTTCAGCTTGCCCTCGGCCGCGAGGGCATCGGCTTCGGTCACGCAGCAGTCGCCGGCGGCTGACGCCGGCCGTCGAGGCTCGCCGAGCGGGGCCTACAGGCCGTGTGCCAGGCGCGCGGCCAGTGTCTTCGGCAACCCGGCCCCGGTCATCTCCGCCTGAGTCCGCTCGACGTCGTAGGCGACGCGCCGGAAGTGGGCGGTGCCCGCGGCGGGATCGAGCAGCAGCCAGGCCGCGCGCGGGTCGCCGTCGCGCGGCTGCCCGACGGAGCCCGGGTTCAGCAGCCAGCGGGCGTTCGCGAGCTCCACCGTTGTGCCCGCGGGGGCGACCCCGCCTGCCACACCGTGATCGTCGCGGCCGATCGCGAGTGGAATGTGGCTGTGGCCGACGAGCACGAGCGGTGCGGTCGTCGCCGTCAGGCTGAGGATCGCGGCTCGCTCGCTCAGGACGTACTCCCACACCGGGTCGCGGGCGCTGGCGTGGAAGAGCTCGACACCGTCGCGCGATCCCTTCGGCGACAGGCCCGCGAGCCAGGTCAGGTTCGTCTCGGCCAGCACTCCGCGGGTCCAGCGCGCCGCCACGCCGGCGTCGCCCGCGAAGTCGTCGAGATCGAGGGTGCCGACGACGGCCAGGTCGTGGTTGCCGCACAGCGAGAACGCCGCTCGCTCGGCGACGAGTGCGCAGCACTCGTTCGGCCTCGGCCCGTAGCCGACGATGTCGCCGAGGCACCACAGCTCGTCCGGTTGCTCCAGCGCGATGTCCGTGAGGACGGCGTCGAGGGCGGTCAGGTTCGCGTGGACGTCCGAGATGACTGCGATCCGCACGGCCGCCTCGATCAGACCGGGGCGAGGCTCAGTTGCCCGGGCCGTCGATCTCGGGGAGCGACTGGATCCCCTTGACCGTCGTGTACTTCGACCAGGCGTCCTGCAGCGCGGAGAGAAGCTCCTGCGTGAACTGCTGCGACATGTTCACGCGGCCGACGACGACGCCCGGGACGTCACCGACCTCGACCTCGTGGTCGACCCGCGCGAACGTGATCGTGAACTCGTAGTCGGAGAACGTGATGTTCGCGAAGTTCGCGTAGACGCCGGCGAGGTGCTGCGGATCGAGCTGGATGTTGAGCTGGCGCTCGGGAGCCTGATCGTCATCCATGCCGACGGACGATACTAGAGCGGTGGAAGGCATCGACCGCCGCAGGCTCGCCGGAGCCGTCGCCTTCGCCGCCGCCACGCTCGCCGCCGGGACTCTCGGCTTCCGCGAGCTCCTGCACGAGCCGTGGCACGCGGCGCTCTACCGGACGATCGTCACGGCGTCGCTGACCGGCCTCGACTCGACGCCGAAGGGACTCGGGGCCGAGTCGCTGACCGTTGCGCTCGTCCTCGCGGGCGTGGCTATCTTTGGCTACCTGGCCGCACAGATCGCCGATGCGATCGCGCGCGGCGCCCTCAGCGGAGCCTGGAAGGACAAGCGGCGGCGGAAGATGATCGACGAGCTCAACGACCACGTGATCGTCTGCGGCTACGGACGCGTCGGCCGGCGTGCCGCGGAGGAGTTGCGCACCGCCGGGATGCAGTTCGTCGTCCTCGAGTTCGACGAGCGCGCACTCGAGTTCGCGCGGGAGCGCGGCGATCTGTGGGTGGAGGGAAACGGGGCGGACGACGACGACCTCGACCGCGCCGGCATCGATCGCGCACGGGGGATCCTCGTCGCCTCGGACAGCGACGCCGACAACCTCTACATCACGCTCAGCGCCAGGTCGCGGCGGCCCGGCCTGATCATCATCTCGCGCGCCTCGACCGAGGACGCCGAGCGCAAGCTCCGGCTCGCGGGCGCCGACCGGGTCGTCACCCCCTACGCGAGTGCCGGGCGCGTGATGGCCAACCTGCTGATCAAACCCGAGGTGACGGCGTTCGTGAACGAGTTGACGAGCTCGCGCTCGCCGGGCTTCTCGATCGACGAGGTCGTCGTGCGGCCGGATTGCAGCGCCGTGGGGCGGACGATCGAGCAGCTCGAGGCGGAGGAGACGGGCGCGACCGTCGTCGCGATCCGCAGCCCCGACGGCCCGTTCCGCACGCGCCCCGCCAAGTCGACCGTCCTCCGGGTCGGCGACGTGATCGTCGTCGCGGGCGCCCCGGACGAGTTGGCGGCTCTCGAGACGTTGTTCGCGTCGCGGCAGAGCCTTGCCGGCTGACGCGCCGCCGCTCGACGCGGTCGGGCGCCTGGCGGCGCGCCTGTCCGCAGCTGTCGGGGCCGACATCGCGCTCGAGCGGCCGAAGGATCCCGCGCACGGGGACTTCGCGAGCAACGTCGCGCTGCGCGCCGCGAAGGCGGCCGGACGGCCGCCGCGCGAGCTGGCAGGCGAGCTCGCGGCGAAGCTGGAGGAGCTGCCGGAGGTGGCGGCGGTGGAGATCGCCGGGCCGGGCTTCATCAACCTGCGACTCGCCGACGCGTTCTTTCTCGGTGCGCTGGCGGAGATCGGGCCGGGCTACGGCGGGGGCTGGGCCTCGCCGGCGCTCGACATCCAGGTCGAGCTCGTCTCCGCGAACCCGACCGGCCCCGTCACCGTCGCCTCGGCCCGAAACGGCGCCTACGGCGACTCGGTGGCGCGCCTCCTCGCGTTCGCCGGGCATCGCGTCCGGCGCGAGTACTACTACAACGACGCCGGAGCCCAGATGGAGCGGTTCCGTCTGTCGGTCGAGGCGGCTCGGCGCGGCGAGGAGCCGCCGGAGGACGGCTACCACGGCGCGTACGTCGCCTTGCTGGCGGCCGAGCCGGGTGATCCCGTGCCGCGAATGCTCGCGCGGATCGAGGCGACGATGGAGCGGTTCCGCGTGCACTTCGACTCGTGGGCGCGGCAGAGTGAGGTGGAGGGCAGGCTGGCCCTCCTGCTACCGCGTCTCGACACCTACGAGCGCGACGGCGCGCTCTGGGCCCGGTCGTCCGCCTACGGCGATGACGACGACCGCGTCCTGATCCGGTCGGCCGAGCAGGGTGGCACGCCCACGTATCGCGCCGCCGACGTGCCGTACCTCGTCGACAAGCTCGAGCGGGGCTTCGACCGTGCGATCTACGTGCTCGGGGCCGACCATCACGGCACGAGCAAGTGGTACCAGGCGGTGGCACGGATGCTCGGCTACGACCCCGGGCGCATCGAGGTGCTGCTCTACCAGTTGGTGCATCTGACCCGGGGCGGCGAGCAGACGAAGATGTCGAAGCGCCGCGGCGATGTGGTGTTCCTCGACGACTTCATGGACGAGGTGGGCGTGGACGCGGCGCGCTGGTACCTCGTGAACCGCGGCCCCGACCAGACGATCGACGTCGACCTCGATCTGGCGGCAGACCAGAGCGCGAAGAACCCCGTCTTCTATGTCCAGTACGCCCACGCCCGGATCGCCGCGATCCTGCGCAGCGAGGAGGCGGGGCCGGTCGGCGGGCCACCGCCCGGGCCGCTGAACGGCGAGGAGAAGGCCCTCATCAAGCGGCTGCTCGACTTCGGCGAGACGGCCCGAGAGGCGACGGATCGCCGCGGGCCACAGCTGATCCCGGCGTACGCGATCCGGCTGGCCGACGACTTCCACCGCTTCTACCACGAGTGCCGCGTGCTCGGCGACCCGGCAGAGTCGTTCCGGCTCGGCCTGATCCAGGCGACGCAGCACGTGCTCGCGCGCTCGCTCGACCTGCTCGGAGTCGAGGCCCCGGAGCGCATGTAGCCGGCCGCCGCGCGACACCTCAGTCAAGGCCCGCAGTCAAAGCTCGGAGTCACACCTTCGTCACTCCCGCGTGAACCTTTGTATGTGAGACGTCTCTGAGACGTGTCTGAGACCTCTCCGAGAGGTCTCAGAGACCGGCAGTAAGACCGGTCGCCGCGAAGGAGTGCGCGAGAGTACGGAGGCGGGGCTTCGCCGTCGGCTCTACCATCCCGTCTGTGAGCACGCCGAACAGCCCCGACCGGAACCTCGCGCTCGAGCTCGTCCGCGTCACCGAGGCGGGCGCGATGGGCGCCGGCCGCTGGATCGGGCGCGGTGACAAGATCGCCGCCGACCAGGCGGCCGTCGATGCGATGCGCGCGATGCTGGACACGGTCGTGATGGACGGCGTGGTCGTCATCGGCGAGGGCGAAAAAGACGAGGCGCCGATGCTCTACAACGGCGAGCACGTCGGCGAAGGCCGGGGGCCGCGCGTCGACGTCGCGGTCGACCCGCTCGAAGGGACACGGCTCTGCGCCTACGGCCAGCCGAACGCGATCGCGGTGATCGCGGTCGCCGAGCGCGGCTCGATGTTCTTCCCCGGGGCCGCCGTCTACATGGAGAAGATCGCCGCGGGGGCGAACGCCGCGCAGGCGATCGACATCACGGCGACGCCGACCGAGAACGTCAACGCGGTGGCCGCGGCGAAAGGCGTCAAGCCCACCGACATCCGGGTCGTCGTGCTCGAGCGCACCCGCCACGAGGACCTGATCGCCGAGCTGCGCGAGGCCGGCGCCCGCGTGAACCTCATTCGCGACGGCGACGTCGCTCCGGCGATCGCCGTCGCGCGCCCGGAGACCGGTGTCGACCTGCTCTACGGGATCGGCGGCACGCCGGAAGGGGTGATCTCGGCCGCAGCGCTGAAGTGCCTCGGCGGCGCCATCCAGGGGCGCCTCTGGCCGCGCGACGCCGACGAGCGGCAGCGTCTGGTCGAGGCCGGCTACGACCTCGACCACGTGCTCACGATCGACGACCTGGTGGCCGCGGACGACGTGTTCGTCGCCGCGACCGGGGTCACCACCGGCGCGCTGCTGCGTGGCGTCCGCTACGCCCGTGAGGGCGCCGTCACCGACTCGATCGTCATGCGGTCACGGTCGGGGACGGTCCGCCGGATCGAGGCACGCCACAATCTCGACAAACTGACGCAGTTCACAGGGAGGGAGTTTCGATGAGCGGTATCGGCCTGAACGAGCTGGGGTACGACCAGCCTCTGTACATCCTGGCGTTCGACCATCGTGGGTCGTTCGAGAAGATGGTCGGCTCGAGCGGCGACCCGGCAGCCGACCACGCCCGGGTCGTCGGCGCCAAGCAGCTGATCTGGGAGGGCTTCCAGCGTGCGGTCGAGCAGGGCGCACCGAAGGAGCTGGCCGGCATCCTCGTCGACGACCAGTACGGCCCCGACGTGGCCCGCGCTGCGAAGGCAGGCGGCTACGTCCTCTCGATGCCCGTCGAGAAGAGCGGCCAGAACGAGTTCGACTTCCAGCACGGCGAGGCGTTCGGCGCGAAGATCGAGGAGTTCGACCCCGACTTCTCCAAGGTGCTCGTCCGGTACAACCCCGAGGGCGACGCGGAGATGAACGCGCGCCAGACGGTGCGCCTGCGGCGCCTGTCGGAATGGCTCCACGAGCACCACCGGAAGTTCCTCTTCGAGCTGCTGGTCCCGGCCGAGCCGGCCCAGCTCGAGTCGGTCGGCGGCAGCGCCGAGCGCTACGACGCCGAGCTACGCCCGCAGCTCATGCACACCGCGATCCGCGAGCTGCTCCAGGGCGGCGTCGAGCCGGACATCTGGAAGATCGAGGGCCTCGACGACCGCGTCGCCTGTGCCGACATCGCGGCGCTCGCCCGCAGCGAAGGCCGCGACCGCGTCTCGTGCGTCGTGCTCGGTCGCGGCGCCTCCGACGCGAAGGTCGACGAATGGCTGCGCGCCGGAGCGGGGGTCGACGGGTACATCGGCTTCGCGATCGGTCGCTCGATCTTCGCCGAGTCGGTAAAGGCGTACGCCGCGGACCCGGAAGGGTTCGACCGCGAGGCCGCCGTCGAGGCGATCTCGGCGAGCTACCGGCGCTTCATCGACGTCTACGAGGGTGCGACCGCAGCCGTCTGAGCCGGCCATCCCGCCTGAGGCCCGCCCGGGGCGGCGCTAGAATCGCAATTGCAGAGGTCGAATGCGGGTGTAGCTCAGTTGGTAGAGCATCAGCTTCCCAAGCTGAGGGTCGCGAGTTCGAATCTCGTCGCCCGCTTCTGCACGAGCAAGCCCTGGGTGACAGGGCTTGCTCGTCGGACGCCCCGGTTCGCCTCGACGTGCAGCTCAGGAGGACGCGTGCTCCCCGAGCACTGCCGCCGTCTTGTCGGCGAGCTCCTGGTCGGTCAGGATCCCGCCGGCGTGCAGCGAGCGAAGCTGGGCGAGGTGCAGCTCGCGGAGCGCATCCGGCTCGCCGGCCAGGACGATCCGCTCGACCGGGCGGGCCGGTCTCCGGCCGAGCACCGTTCTCGGCCCGGTCTGGGAGCGGTAGTACAGCCCGGTGCCCGGGACGCCGGCGCTCCGCGTCGAGCGGCCGTCCGAGTTGATCGAGACCCGCGCGCCGGGGACGCCGGCCGACAGGCCGATCGACCGCTTGTTGACGTTCAGGCGGATCCCCGGTGCGATCTTGAAGCTGCGGCGGAAGCGGAACGAGCCCACGGACGTACAGAGTAGAGCGGAGCGCAAGATCACTCGGCTCAGGGATGAATCGCCCCGAAGGGGGGATGCCGGCGAGCGTGCGAGCCGCCTTACTGCGACGACTGCGGCGGCAACGGGCCGCCCGAGCGAGGAGAGTTCTCGATGCTGCGTTGGAAAGCCCTGTTCGTCGTGGTTGCTGTCGTCGGAATCGCCTCGTTCGGGGCGCTCTTCAGCGTCCTGCCGCTCGGCGCCCGCTGGGTCTGACAGACCCTCGGCCGGTAGGCTCTCGTTTGCCCCGCCGTGCTAGCCCACGGCGGGGCAAACGCGGTGGTGACCGCTACTTACCCACCTTCGTGATCGGGGCGTTCAGGACGATGTGGAGATCCCGCTCGGTGAGCTTGCCGGCCTTCGCGAGTGCGTCGATCTGGTCGTCCTTCACGAGCAGCACCGGAGTCGCGCCGGCCTTCCAGGTGACCGCGATCTCCTCCCAGAGCGGGTTGTAGTCGCCCTCGCCCGGCTGCGAGCCGAAGACCGAGAGCTGGCCGGGTGCCGCCTTGCCCTCGACGAAGAACTGGCGCGGCGCGCCCTTCACGGCCGCCAGGGCCGCGGAGTAGTTGATGTGCATTGCAGCAGCCTGCGGCTTGCTCGACGTGTCGGTTGCGAGGAACGTGTCCTTGTGGCCGTCGTAGTAGCCGAGGTAGGTCGCCTGGACGGTGTTGGCGACGGGGCCGAGCGGTACGCCTCCGCCCGCCGCAGTGGCCGCGGCAACGACGGTGAGTGCGGCGACCACGGCGAGGGCTCCTGAGCTGAGTCTCCGAGACATGGGATCTCCTGACGATCGTTCGATTTGGCTGACCGGAGGAGAGGTACGGACGTGCGGTGCGGCCGGATTGCCGCCGGAGCTCGAGAGGAGGGCGGCGGCACGGGACGAAGGAGCTGTTTGCCGTCAGTTCCGACCCCGTGCCGCCACTTGGGCGGTCTATCGGCGGCCGGAGCCGCGAGCTGAAGCGCGGCCGGACACACGCGCGTGCGGCGAGCGTCAGGCGGGCGGCCGTCGCTCGGCAAACCGTGGCAGGCCGTCGTCGGGGATCGGCTCCCAGGTCGCTGCGTACGCGACGAACTGGCGGTAGGACGGCCGGACGCCCGGATCCCGGTCGAACGTGCCGAGCCGGACGGAGACCCGGTCGTGGTCGGTCGGGTGGCGGCTCCAGAGCGCGCCGCCGCAGTTCGAGCAGAAGCACTTGGCGAAGCCGTCGTCCGGCTGCCAGGCCGCGACCAGCTCGGCGCCGCCGCGCACCCTCAGTGAGCCGGGAGCGAGATTGGCGGAGACGGCTGCGGCGCTGCCCGTGCGCCGCTGGCAGCGCGTGCAGTGGCAGTAGCCGGCGGAGACGGGCGGCTCGGTCACCTCGTAGGTGACGGCGCCGCACAGGCACCGGCCGGTGAGCGGTGCGCCGGTCAGCTCGCGAACACCTCCCGGAGCTTCCCGGCCGTCTCCTCGATCGCCTCAGGGATCACCTTCGTCTGCCCGAGAACCGGCATGAAGTTCGTGTCGCCGTTCCAGCGCGGGACGACGTGCAGGTGGATGTGGTCCTCGATCCCCGCTCCGGCGACCCGCCCGATGTTCCAGCCCAGGTTGAAGCCGTGCGGGGCGTAGGCGGTCGTGAGGGCGGCGAGGCCGGCCGACGCGAGGGCGTGGATCGAGGCGGCCTCGCCGGGCGAGAGCCCCGCGAAGTCGGCGGTGTGGCGCCGAGGTGCCACCAGAAGATGGCCCGCGGCATAGGGGAACTTGTTCAGGACGACCACGGTCAGGTCGTCACCGCCGACGAGCAGCTCCGCCTCCGGCTCACAGAAGATGCAGTGGTCGAGCTCGTCGGCGTGCTGCACGTACTCGAGCCGCCACGGCGCCCAGAGCGGACGGGTCATCCCGGGATCCTCCTGCCGGTCACAGCCAGCGCTTGTGCCGGAAGAAGAGCAGCAGGGCGGTCAGGAGCGCGCCCATCGCGGCAAAGATCGACCAGAACGCCCACACGGAGCCGTAGCCGGGGAAGTTGACGTTCATGCCGAAGATGCCGGTGATCAGGCTGAGCGGCAACAGGACGACGGAGAACACGGTCAGCAGGCGCAGGACGTCGTTCTGGCGGTGCGAGATCACCGACTCGTTGGTCGACTCGAGCGCTTCGACGACCTCCTTGTAGTTGTCGAGGATGTCCCAGATGCGCTCGGTGGCGTCGACGATGTCGTCGAAGTAGAGGTCGAGCTCCTCGGGCAGGAACCGCTCGATGTGCCGCTCGAGCAGCCGCAGGGTCGACCGCTCCGGCTTGACGATCTTCCGGTAGCTGATGATCTCCTGCTTGACGTTCGAGATGTCTCTGACCACCTCCTCGGAGCGGCCCTCGAAGACGTCGTCCTCGAGCGAGTCGAGCTTGTGGCCGATCTTGTCGAGGATCGGGAAGCAGTAGTCGAAGAGGTCGTCGAGCACCTCGTACAGCAGCCGTCCCGACCCCTTCGAGAACAGCTGCTCGCGAAAGGCGTCGTCCTCCTCGCAGCGGCGGAACAGTCGCGTCACCGGCAGGAGCTCGACGGTGGGGATCGTGACGAGGTAGTCCGGGCCGACGAACATGTCGAGCTCGGCGGCGTTCAGGCGCTGGATCGCCCGGTCGAACACGGGGAAGTGGAGGACGCCGAACAGGTAGCCCTCGTCGGCGTAGTCGTCGACCTTCGGCCGCTGGCGCTTCGAGAGGACGTCCTCGACGTCCAGCGGGTGCCAGCCGAACCGGTTCGCGAGATCCTGGACGGGCGCCAGCGCGGGCGTCGCGAGGTGGATCCAGGTCAGGCCGGAGGCGCTGAGCTCAGCAGCCGCCGGCGGAGCCGCCGGTGTCGCGACGACGAGGTCCCGCGAGCGCGAGCGCCGGATGCGAGGCAGGCTCGGCATCGGTACTCGGCGGATCCTCGAAGACGGGGGCCACAGCCTGCACGAGACCAGTCTATCCCGCCCGCGGCCGAGGGTTGCAATCGCCGCGCTATCGTCGTGTCAGATGGAGCCCCGCTGGTGGTCGACGCGTCCCGCGCAGAACCTCAAGCCCGCCACATACGTCTGCCCGTTCTGCGACGGGCTGCTCCACGCGACGAGCGACCATACGCTGGTCGTGCCCGAGGGCGACCTGTCGAAGCGGCGCCACGCGCACAGCGAGTGTGCGCTGGCCGAGCGTCGCGCCGGACGGCTCCCTGACCAGGACGAGTGGCGCCGTCGCCAGGGCGCGCGCCGGCGGTGACCGCCCTCAGGCGGCGACGAGCTTGCCGAGCGGCAGGAAGCCGCCGCCCGAGCCCCGGCCGAGCGGCTGGCCGTCGGCGAAGCCGATGACGCGCTGGTCGGCGACGGTGAGCGCGGCCACCGGGTCGCTCGCCTCGTGCGGCAGCACGGCGGTGCCGTAGCCGATCGTGATCCCGGTGCGCCGCACGACCGGGTCGCTGTTCACCGAGGCCGCCGCTGCGAAGAGCGCGGACTCGACGCCGTCGAGCCTCCCGGAGACGATGCCACAGAGCTCGTCCTTGCGGGAGCGGTAGAACGCGCCGTCGGGGCCGATCGCAGCCGTGATGTGGGCGACGACGGTGTCGACCAGCCGTTCGACGGCCGTGTTGCCGCTTCGCGCCATGAACTCGTTGAACCCACCGAGGCGGAAGACGACCAGGAGCGAGCCCGGTGCGTCGGGCGAGACGGCGGCGGTCAGGTCCGCGACGAGATTCTCGCGTGGGTGGCAGAGCAGAGCCATCCCTCTCGTTATCGACGCTGGCCGGTCCCGTGTCTCTCCCCCGGATGGCGCGGTCTCGCTCCCCCGGACGGGTGACCCAGGACCTCGGCTTCCGGCGCAAATGCGCGGGTTTTCGGGTCAGACGGGCGCTGCGAGCGCGCGGCCGGACGGGGATCCGGCGCGGGGGACGGGCTCGCGCGGCGGCAGCAGGACGGCGATGCGGCGGTCGGCCAGCTGGATCGCCCCGGCGACGCTCCGGGCCTCCCGCGGGACGAGGACGGCACCGAACCCGGCCGCCAGACCGCTCGACTCGTGCTCGTCGTTGTGGGTCGCGAGCGTCGCGACGAGGGCGTCCTCGACCCCGTCGAGCGGCCCGGGGACGAGGCCGCACAGCTCGTCGCGCCTGGGCCGGTAGTACGCGCTCGCGGGGCCGATCTGGCCGCGCAGGACCAGCGCGGCGTCCGCGATCAGGACATTCGCGACCGCTTCGGCGAGGCGCCTCGGGAACCCGTCGACGCCGGTGAGGCGGAACACGAAGAACAGCTGCGGGGGCGCATCGGCAGCCACGGCGCTCCCGAGGTCGGCGAGCAGCGTCGCTCGCGTGCCGAACGTCTCAGCCATGCACGACCGCCGGAGGCCCGTTCGGGAACAGCTCCACGACGTTGGCGTGGTCGCCGTCGCCGCGGCGGGCGCGCCTGAGCGTCCGGCCGAGCTCCCGGCCGCCTTCGGGCCCCGCCGGAGCCACGCGGCGGTCGGCGCGCTCGAGCGCCCCGAGTGGATCCCGCGCCTCCTGCGGCAGGATGGCCACACCCGCCTCCGAGAAGATCCCGCACGTTTCGCCCACTTCGTCGATCGCGGCGGTCACCGCGTCGAGGTGACGGATCGCCGTCTCGACGTCACTGTCGAAGAGGATGCACCACTCGTCGAAACGCGGCTGGTAGCAGCGTCCAGACTCGTCGACACCGTCGAGCAGGCTGCGTTCCGCCTCGGCGAGCAATGTCGTGGCGGCCGCCTCGCCGCCGCGGCGGATCACGGCTCCGAAGCCGTGCAGGCGCACGACGGCGAACAGCCGCTCCGGGCTGCCTGGGGCGAGCGCCGCCGTCAGGTCGGCCATCAACTCACGGCGTGTGCCGCTGCCGCAGACGGGCATGCTCTCAGTGAAGAGGCTGCCGGTCGATCCGTCTCTCCCTCAAACCTGCATCCGCCTTCCTCGAAAGGGTGATGGCGGCGACGGGCGGCCGGCCGGTCGAAGCGCGGCGTGAGGTCTCTCCCCGTCGCCGGGGCCGAGACCTCACGCCGCCTCCGATCTACGTTCCCGCGGTGAAGTAGGGGTAGAAGTCCATCGCCAGGCCGTTGCGGACCCAGCCGGCGGGAGGCGGATCGCAGGTGATGCCGATCCCCTGCTCGTAGGTCGCGGGCACGGCCCCGGCGTAGGCCGGGTCGAAGCTGGGCTGGCCCTCCAGGAGGTTCTCGAACACGCCGTCGAGGCAGTAGCCGACCCGGGTGGTCTCGGACGGGATCATGTACGTGTCGAAGGCGTAGTCGTCGGGCCCGCCGAACACCGTGTCCGACGCTGTGCCGCCCGCGTAGGCGTCGCCGCTCGCACCCGACCAGAAGAAGTGCTGGTGCGAGCTGCTGACCTCGGTGATCGTGATCGCATACGTCGTTCCGGCGACCAGGTTGGCCGGGGTGCCGAACGTGAAGTCGACGGTCGACGAGCCGAAGAACCCGAGCGTCGCGGTCGGGACGGTGGCGACCGCCAGCTCGGTCGAGGTGATCGGGCTCCCGCCCGAGTCGGTGGGATTGATGGCCGCCCGCAGAACGCCGCTCTCAGACGAGAGGTCGACCCAGATCGTCGCGTCGACGTCCGTCAGCAGGCCCGTGACCCCGGCGGTGAAGGTCTGGGACGCCGCAGCGCCGTGAGCCTGGGAGATGAAGCCGTCGAGAAAGTTGCTCGAGTCGGTCGAGCTCTGATCGAGTTGAGAGCCGGGTGTCGTCGCGCCGGCGTTCGCGGAGAACGCCATCGCGAGTGTCATGACGATGGCTGCGGCTGCCGCTGCTCGTAGGAATCGCATGTCTTCTACTGCCTCCGGGATACAAGGTTCGCGGCGCGGGATTGCGACGCGCCACGGGTATCGGCACGACGGCCGCGTCCCTTGAACGAGGGACGGGGCGGGCTGTCGCGCGGGCGTCGGTCGCGCTCGGCCGGTCAGGGTTTCTGTCGCGCGGCGCGGCGGGCGAGGAACTCGGCAGCCGCTGCATGGCCCAGGTGCTGCAACTGCTCGGCGATCCGTGCCTCGCGCTCGGAGTTGCCGGGATCGTGCTGCTCGGCGACCTCGAGGGCGGTCAGCGCCTCGCGGTGCGATCCTCGAGCGATCGCGTCGGCCGCGATCAGGTCGAGCATGGCGAGCTGGCGATACTCGACCTGGCTGCGCGTCTCCTCGGCCCACCCGGCGTAGGGGTCGGTGGGGAGAAACGGCCCGTTGTGCAGGGCCAGGCCGGCGTAGGCGAGCTGGACGGCGCGGGCGCCGCGCGCGCCCCGGACGCGATCGGTGACGGCGAGGAACTCGCGCACGTCCACCCAGGCGGAAACGAGGCGGAGGTGATCCTCGTCGCGGATCACCACCGGGCCGGCGGCCGCCCGGAGTCGCGTGAGCACCTGGCGCAGACGCTGGCGGCCGGTCGCCGGCGGGGTGTCCGGAAAGAACGCCTCGAGTACGACGTCCACGGACAGGCCGTGCTCGTGGAGGGCGAGCATGCGGACGAGCGCGCCCGGCATCCCGGCGGGAAGCTCGATCGCGGATCCGTCCGCCCGGACGACGCTGGGCGTGCCGAACAGCCGGACGACGAGCTCGCGGCCGGCGAGCAGCACGTCACGCGCGGGCGCCGACCCGCTGCGCTCGGCGAGCGGCGCCAGCGCGGCGGTCAGCTGCGCTTCCCCGGCCTCGGCGATTCGCATCCCTCCCGATCCGATCACCTGCTCGAACGCTCGGGCGGCGAGCTCGCCGGCGCCGCCACGACCGGCGCGGAACGTCGCCCACGCGGTCAGCAGCAGGTGCCGCCAGACCCGCCGCTTCTCGAGCCAGTTGCCCCGCACGAGCTCCTGCAGCGCATCGAGCGCCTCCAGCGGGTCCCCTGAGCGTGCGAGGAGCGTCGCGCGGGCCTCCATGACCTCTTCGTTGCCGTCTCCCGCCCGCTCGCGGCCCCGCTCGAAGTACTCCCAGGCCTGGTCGGTGAGCCCGACCCGGTCGAGCAGCTCGGCCGCGTCGAGCAGCAGCGAGTTCCCGAGATGGCCCTCCGACCACTCCGAATCGCCCGTCTCACGCTCGGCCTCGCGCAGGAGCCGCTCCGTCGCGCGAGCGTCGTCGCGCCCGGCGGCCACGGCGGCCTTCGACCAGGCGAGCTCGCCGAGCGCCTTGCGAATCCCGTCCCGCTCCGCGAGCAGGCGCGCCTCCTCGAGGGCCCGGTCGGCGTCGTCGAACTTGCCGAGATCGGTGAGGACGTCGGCGTAGTAGCTGAGCGCCGCGGGGATCCGGGGGCTGCCCGGCTCGTAGGTGTCGAGCGCCTCGCGGATCAGCAGCTCGGCGCGCGGCAGGTTGCCCACGCTCTGGAACCAGACCGCGTAGCCCCGACGGAGCAGGGCGGACCCTTGCCAGTCGCGGCTCCCGATCGCGGCGAACCGGTCTGCGGCGTCGGCGAACGCTCGGTCGGCCTCGTGGGTCGCCGCCTCGGTCCCGGTCCAGGCGAGCGCCTGGCCGGCGGCCAGCTGTGCGCGCCCGATCGCGATATCGTAGGCTGGATCTGCCTGCCGGAGCACCTCGTCGACGAGCGCGAGCGCCTCCTCGGTGCGCATCATCCGTCCTGCGTCGATCGCCCGTTCGGCCAGCAGCTCCAGCGACCAGTCCCGGCCGGGCGGCGGCGCAGGCGCAGCGCGGGACGCGAGGAGCTCCTGGAGCCGGTCGAGGCTGGCGGCGCGTTCGCTCCAGGCAGCGAGCGGCTCGAGCGCCCACGCCTGCTCCAGCAGCTCGGCGGGGTCGGTGGCCGTGGTCAGCTTCGGTTCGGATCGCTGTTCGGGTGCCACAACCAGGCAGTCAAGCAGCCTCGGGCTCCGGCCGTGTGACGTTCATCTCACGCCTCGTCCATACGCTCCTCGGACCAATCGACCAGGAGGCTGAGACGGGTGAGTTGGAGCAGAGGTTCACGGCAGGCTTTCGCATTCGCCGCTCTTGCGGTGCTCGTCGTCTTTGCCGTCTCGGCGTCCGGGGCGGCGGCGCGCGCGCTGACGAGTGCCGGGTCCGGGTTCGGGCCCGTCCCGCCGTCGGGCCTCGACCAGTCTCGCTGCCAGGGCCTCCACGTCGCGAGCCACGTGGTCTTCCCCGGGAAACTGGTCGTCGCGACCACGAGCGCGGGCATCTGCGGATCCGCGCCGAAGGACATCTCATGGACGTGGAGCGTCGGCGCCGGTCCGGGTGGGCACGGCTGCACCAAGGACTCCAACCGCTGCGAGTTCACGGCCGGTGCGGCCACGACCGGGTACGGGGAGGTCTGCATTCTCGGTGATTCCGCCCTGGGGCCGTGGGACTCGTGCGACTACTTCGGCGTCCTCGGCAAGAAGGGCGGCGCCATCGAGGGCTACGTGACGGACAAGGACGGCGGCCCTGTCGCGGGCGCCACGATCACCGCCTACGGTCATCCCGGCGCCAGCACGACATCGGGAGCCGACGGCTACTACGAGATGCAGGTTCAGGCTGGCAGCTACAGCGTCGTGCCGTCGGGTGGCTCGGTCAAGGGCGCGCGCTATCTCCCGGCCTCGAACAGCACCACCGTCACGAACGGCTCGATCGGCACCGCGAACTTCAAGCTCCAGACGGGCATCGAGCTGCAGCTCAAGTTCGCCAAGGCAGCCGTCCCCGCAGACGGGCTCCAGGTGGTCGACGGGACGATCACGACGACGGAGGGCGGCAAGCCCGCGCCCAACGTCCCGGTGCGGCTGGAGGTGATGCCGGGTGATTCGGCGCTCGACTCGGTGCTCAAGGCGCCGAGGGCCTCGGTGTGCGGCGGGGGAACCAGGATCTGGCCGACGGGAACCGTCGCCGACCCGGACGGGTACCCCGTCTCCGTGACGACCGATGCCACCGGCCACTACCAGCTGGCCATCACCGTCGGCACGACACCGGGTGTCTGGCGCCTCGATGCCTGGGCCAAGAACGCCAACGGGACGCTCAGCACCGATCCGGCGGCTGCCTCGGAGACGAAGTCGATCACCTTCGAGCCTCTCAAGGGCACGCCGGCTCAGCTTCCAGCTTTCGTCGGTCTGTTCAACTTCGACGCGCAGAAGGTGCCCACCACCGGCTTGAACAACATTTCGGCGAGCGCGAACACGATGACCAATACGCTGGCGCAGGCGACCGCGGCCGACCCTGCCGGCAGCAAGCTCAGCGGCCTTGCGTACTCGCTCGTCAACGGGAAGGACGGCCAGTCGGTGCTGGTGTTC
>CAYXXE010000018.1:0-24467 GCA_964468985.1 uncultured Gaiellales bacterium
AGCGGCTGCTCGGCCCCGACCGCGCAGACATCCCGACGAGCTCGCACACGGCCTACATGCGCCGGCTTTCGCCGCTCGAGTCGACCTACACGAAGGATCGCGCGACGCAGGTCTGCCTCGACAGCCTGCTTGCCCTCGGCTTCGACCTGAGCGAGCAGCCGAACATCCGCCTCGACCTGGACGACCGGCCGCAGAAGGCCCCGCGCGCGTGCGTCATCGCGAGCGACCCGCCGGCGGTCGTCCACCTGATCACGCGTGCCCAGGGCGGCATGCACGACTATCAGGCGTTCCTGCACGAGGCGGGCCACGCGCTGCACTACGGCGGGTGCGACCCGGCGCTGCCGTACACGTTCCGCCGCATCTCACGCGACCATGCGCTCACCGAGATCTACTCCTACATCGTCGAGGCGATCTCGTACGAGCCGGGCTGGCACGAGCTCCACTTCGGGCTGACCGAGGCGCAGGCCCGGGAGAACGCCGAGGCGGCCCAGTTCATCGAGACGCTTCTGTACCGCCGCTACGAGGCGAAGTTGCGGTACGAGCTCGGCTTCTGGTCGCGCTTCGCCGCCGACGGCGGCACCCCCGCGGGCTACGAGGAGTTCCTCACCGAGGCGACGGGCGTGCGCTACCGCAGCGAGGGCTACCTGAGCGACATGGATGCCGGCTTCTACTCGGCCGACTACCTGCGGGCCTGGATCCGCTCGGCGCAGCTCCGCCGGCATCTGATCGGCGAGATCGGCGACGACTGGTGGCGCAGCCCGCAGACCGGCGATCTGCTCCGGGCGCTGTTCTTCGAAGGGACGAAGCCGACGAGCGAGGAGATCGCCGCGCGCCTCGGCTTCGACCCGCTCGACACCGGCCCGCTCGTCGCCGAGATCAACGGGTAGGAGCCAGTTCGGCCGCGGGCCGTTCGGCTACACTGCCCGCGTTCTACGGGGCCCATTCGTCTAGTGGCCTAGGACACCGCCCTCTCACGGCGGCGGCACGGGTTCGAATCCCGTATGGGCCTCTCTTACGTAGCTAAGCCAAAAGTGAAATGCCCCGCGCAGGGGCATTTTTTATGGCTAGTTGCAGGGTAAACGCGGTAGGGGTGAAGGATCAAAAGCTGTCCAAGGCGTCGCCTGCGTCGGGGTGGTGCCCACCCGGTGCCCACCAAGACTAGGCCTCAGGACGGCTCGCTGTGACACGCCAACCCACAGCACCCAGCTTCGGGCGTAGCAACACACAGCACCCAGCTTCGGGCGTAGGTGGTACCGCTCGATCCGAGCGGGCGGGTTGTACCGAAGCGCCTGGAGCGCGAACGCCGTTCTTACTGATCGCTGTCGGGCTTGGTGGGATGTGGCTCCGGTGGCGACTCGACGGGTGTTCCGTCTTCGTAGGTCGGCTCGGCTCCGTCATCGAGGTCCGTGCCGACCGGGTTGGTCTCTTCTTTGTCTGGCATGGGTTAGGCGGCAGCCTTCGGCTTACGACCGCGCCGAGCCTGTTTGCTGCCCTTGCTGGCGATGTCCTCGACCTCGCTGGCGTTGACGTCGAGCACGACCACACCGCGTCTGGCATCTGCGTAGTGAATGGTGACCTTGGCAGCTTCCTTCTCCTCGATCTCTTTCCCGGTCAGGTCAGAGACATAGATCGTCTTGCGGGCCATCTTGTAACTCCTTCGTGCCGGGGGTTTTCCAGGCGCGCCAGGCCTGGACGAGGCCGAAGACGAAGACGAGCGGGCCGAGCACGAGGGCAGACGTGTGCGAGACGTACCCGTGGTAGTCGGTCGGTGCTGTCGTGCCCCAGATGAAGAGGCCTGCTCCTCCGATGATCGGGACGAGGCTGAATGTCCGCCGTGAGCTTGCCGGGGCAGTCGCCCACCAGTTCGGTGTCGCTGCTGGTGGTCGCGGGTTGGATCGTGCGGCCGGTCAGTCTCGCGGTGATCGGGAAGTCGTCCGGCCAGGTCTTCCGCCAGTCACTTGGCCCCCTGAACCAGATGCCGAAGACCCCGCCAGCTACGCCGATCACCCACAACGGTTTCCAGATTTCGGTGGAGAGGAGAATGCCGAGGCCCAGCACTGCCCAGCCGCCGACGCACAGCTTGAAGCCGGTGCTGTACTTCCGCCGCTCAGGCGCGGCCGACGTGTTCAAGTGTCGGCCGTCCATGCGAGCCTTACCGCCGTGTCCACCGAGCGCCAGGAGGATCGCGAGTCCGACCAGCCACCCTGCCGCTATGATTTGCAGGTGGGATCGCGCCGTTTTCGCGTGCTCTGGTGCTGTTGGTGGGCGGTTCTCGCGGTTGCCATGTCCGTGTCGGCGGCTGGTGCGGCAAAGGCGCCGGGGCAGCTCACGAGGGTCTACTGGACCGGTGATGAGACCCTCACCGCTTCGAGTTACGACTACGCCAAGCGCCTCCAGCTCACGTACAAGTTCTCCGTTCACTGGAGTGCGAGTTGGGAGTGGGACCCTAAGCTGAAGATGCTGCGCCCGCAGACCGGGAGTTCGGTCAGCGGCACTGCCTCGCGAATCAACGGTGCCGACGGCAGCGTTCTCTGCTCCGGGCCTGTCACGGGCCAGACCGGCGTGCCGGCAGTGAGCATCGACAAGCTCGGGAAGGTGACGTTCGAGGCGGCGGCGATTCCCGGTTGGGCCGGCGGGGGCGATCTCGGAACCTGTTACGGCGGGCTTGTGCCTCCGATCGGCGTCGGCGACGTCTCCAGGCAGCGGATGGAGTTCAAGGCCACCGCGACGCTCTCCTCGCTTCTGAATGGGTCGGCGTCTGCCTCGGACAGCAACGGCTTCTCCACGAATTCCACGTATCAGAGCCAAGTCTGTATCGCCGGCTGTATCAAGCACAGCGCCGCGACTGACGGCGGCTACACGACCATCAGCCCGAGCAAGCCGGTGGTGAACCCGAACGATCCGAAGTACACGATCAGGGCGAAGCTCACATGGAGCTCGAAGGTCTCGACAGGCACAGGGCCAGGAACCTACGTGGCTCTTGGCGACTCGTACTCCTCCGGTGAGGGCGCCGGCGACTACTTCGCCGGCACCGCCGATCTCGTCAACGCCTGCCATCGCTCGCATCTAGCGTGGCCGGTGCTCGTCGCGAATCAGCTCGGATACAAGGAGTTCGACGGGAAGCCCGGCAAGGAGAGCGAGTTCGCGGCGTGCTCGGGCGCGATCGTCGACGATCTCGACAACTTCAGCACGGGTGTCTACACCGACGCCCAATACAAGGTGAAAAACCTTGATGAGCCACCTCAGCGGGAGCACCTTCAGCTCGGCAACATCAAGCTCGTGACGCTGTCGTTCGGCGGGAACGATCTCGGATTCGGGGAGGTGGTCTCGGACTGCGTCGCCGACGGGGTGATGAAACAACTCCACGACGACGCTGCGACTCTGAACGCGTACACACAGTTTTTCGCTCGGCTGGTCGGTCAACTCCCAGCGGAGCAGCGAGTCGAGCCAAAGAACGACCAGAGCACGACCTGTCAGGCCCAGCACGGGGCCGCAGCGAAGGCCGAGCTTCCGAAGCTTATCCCCCGCTTGATCAAGGCGTACCGCGAGGTCGCCGACCTCGCGCCAGATGCCAAGGTGCTCGTCGTTGGCTATCCGAATTTCTTTCCGGCAACGCTCAGTACTCCCTACTGCGCCAACACGGTGCAGCGTTCCGACGTGATCTGGGCCTCAGGTCTGATCACCGACTTCGATGCGGCGGTAAAGTCCGCCGTCGCGAGCGCCGGCCGGTCGAACCTCGAATACGTCGCTCCCAGCCCGAGTTGGGCCGGTCACACGATTTGCGACCGCGACACCTGGTTCGTGACACCCGAAATCATCAAGGGCGCGATCATCGGAGCAGCAGGCACCGAAGCCGACAGAGAGGCCAAGATGTATTGGGCCAACGTGATCGGCCTACCAGCACTGATCCGGAACATGAAAGCGCTGTTCTACGAGCCTGGCCTCACGACCTCCCAGTACTTCCATCCAAACGTCGCCGGCCAGCAGGCATTGGCCGCAGCCGTCGCCGCGCAAGCCCAGTAAGCTCGCCCACCCGAGGCGGCTGACGGACTAGACGACTCACAAACTGACACGGCCGAGAGGTCGCCGACTCCGGTGCGCTAACGCAGGTTCCGCCACTGGGACCGGACCACCGCCTGCCCGAGGCCGGTATGTGTCAGACGTACCCGGATGAGCTCGGAGCGTGACCCTCCGGTGCTCACTATGTCCAGAAAAGCCCCCATTTGCAGGCATGTTCGAGCCCCGTGTGGGCCTTCGGGCGCGGCTCTGGCAGACAGGTTTGGCTTCAGACCTGGGCGCC
Source organism: uncultured Gaiellales bacterium (assembly GCA_964468985.1). Taxonomy (GTDB): domain Bacteria; phylum Actinomycetota; class Thermoleophilia; order Gaiellales; family Gaiellaceae; genus PALSA-600. The sequence continues at coordinate 4,301 of CAYXXE010000018.1, forward strand.
AGGGCCGCGGCTTCGTTCGCACGACCCGTAGCAAGACGTAGCACAAGGAGCTACAGTTGGTGGGATGGCGAGAAGCATCCCGCAGCGTGAGCTGCGAAACGACAACGCGGGAGTGATCGCGGCCGTCGCAGCCGGTGAGACGTTCGTGGTCACCCGCAACGGGATCCCGGTAGCCGAGTTGCGCCCGATCCAGCGGCTCCGCCGAACGCTCGTTCCGAAGGCAGAGCTCACGCTGCTTGCGACCGCCGGGCCCCACATCGACGCGGTGCAATTCCGAGCCGATCTCGATCGGACGATCGACCAGCGGCTGTAGATGACGGCGGGCTTGCTCGATACCTCTGTCGTGATCGACTGGGACGATCCAGCTGTCGCGGGCGCGCTCCCGGACGAGGCGGCGGTGTCAGCGATCACGCTCGCGGAGCTGGCCGCCGGGCCGCATCTGGCTTCGACCGCAGCGGAAGCCGCTCGCCGTCAGGCGCGACTCCAGCAGGTCGAGGGAACGTTCGAGCCGCTTCCGTTCGATGTCGCGGCGGCGCGCAGCTTCGGACAGGTCGTCGCCGCGGTTGCGGACGCCGGGCGCTCACCCCGGCGCCGCGTCGCCGACATGCTCATCGCGGCGAGTGCGCATGCGAACGGCCTCGCGCTCTACACCCGCAACCCCGACGATTTCGCGGGACTCGGCGAGCTCGTCCAGGTCATCGCCGTTTGAGGTGCCTGCCGGGGCGCCCGGGCGGTGAGACACCGGGTTCCCCACACGAAGCGGCGGTTCTTCTAACCGATCGGCCAGTGGCAGCAACCGATCGCCGGGAGCATCGTGCGCGTATGCCGACGCGTGGACCGACGACCCACACCCTCGAATGCATCGAGTGCGGGGCGCTCAGCCCCGACGACGCGGCGTTGCGCGGCTGGGTCGCCTACCTGTACACGCGCACGGACGCCACCGACCCGCGCGAGCTCGCGTTCTTCTGCCCGGTCTGCGCCACGTTCGTGGTGGACGAGCAGAGCGTTTGACACCGAGCCCGCGGGAGGCCGTGGAGCGGCTCCTGCTCCTGACCTGCATCCGCTGTCGCGAGGCGAAGCTGATCCTCGTCGCGGTGTCGCCGACGGGGCGGCTGGGACCGGCGAAGTGCGACGACTGCAAGCGGCGCGACCTGATGGGCCGGATCGGGCCGCGGCGGGCCGGATCAGCTCTGCGCGAACCGACGGGTTAGACCACCCGAACGGCCAGTACCCGGTCCGGCGAGCCGGGCGCACACTCCGGCCATGACGCAGACCGTAACCCAGACAATCATGTTTCGGGCCGGCAACCACGAGCAGCCGCTGGCCGCCGAAGCGGCCGAGCAGATCCTCTTCCGGCTCCGGCTGAGCGCGCCCGACCGGATCTCCTCGACCTTGCTCGCCCACCTCGAGTCGGCGTTCGCCGAGGGCGACGCCGTCGAGCTCGACCAGACGACCGCGGCCCTGATGGTGAGCCTGCTGCGCGGCTTGCAGGGCGACCCCGAGTACCGGCTGCTGAGCGCGATGTGCAGGGCGTTCGTCACGGACGAACTGCGCTGGTGGTGGTAGTCGCGTAGGAACAACGAGGGGGAGGGCCCGTGCCCTCCCCCTCGACTCGCGCGTGCTCGTGGAGCGGCTAGGCCGCCTTGACGAGCGAGACGGGCGGTGTGATCACCTTCAAGGTCGTCGACTGCCCGCCCTTGATCTTGTAGATGGTGATCGGGTTCGACGACGTGTCGCCGTTGGCGTTGATCGTGAACGAACCGAGGATCCCGTTCGTGACGTTGGTCTTGAACAGGTTCTTCGTGATGCTCGCCCGCGAGCCGTCGGAGGTCGCGATCGCCTGCATGAACACGTCGGCCGCCTGCGCCGCATACACGGCGTAGGGGTCCGGCGCCTTGTGGTCGAACTTCGTGAACGCGGAGATGAACGCCTTGCCGGCGCCCTTCAGCTGCGCGTTCGGCAGGCCTGCGACCGAGACGAACATGCCCTCGGCGGCGGTACCTGCACCCTGCACGTCGGCGGAGATCGGCGTGAAGCCGTCGGGCGCGAAGATCTTGATGCCCGGGTCACCAGCGCTGATGTCCTTGATCAGCTTGCCGCCGTTCTCGCAGATCAGGCCGCCGAGGAAGACGCCCGTGGCGCCCGACGACTTGATCTTCACCGCGAGCGCCTCGTACGACGACGCCTTGCCGTCCCATGCCGTGAAGCCGGCGATCTTGATGCCGAGCTTCGTGGCGGCCTTCTTGAAGTCCGTCGCGACACCGGCGCCGTACGCCTCCTTGTCGTTCAGGATGAAGACCGACTTGATGCCCTGCTGCTGCGTCAGCTCCGCATCCGCGGCGCCCTGGAAGTCGTCCGCCGCGACGATGCGGATGTAGTTCCGCTTGCCGGTCGGGTAGTACTTGCCAGGCTCACCCGCGGCGATGCCGGGGCCGATGTGCGTCAGGCCGACGTAGGTGTTCGCCGGGCTGACCATTCCGAGCGGACCGTTCGGAGCGCGGTTCAGGACCGGGATCTCGATCTCGGCAGCACCGGAGTTGAAGGTGCCGATGACACCCTTCACGTCCGGATCCGCCGCGTACGCGGCGGCGTTCGCCGAGGCCTTGCCCGAGTCCCACTTGCCGGCCTGAGCCGTCGAGTCGTCGCAGCTCTGGTAGGCGAGCGTGAAGTTCCCCGCCTTCCAGCCGTGCTGCTGGAACTCGAACGCGATGGCCTGCGTCATCTGGATCGTCTGGGCGCGACCGGAGCCCTGGAGGGGCAGGTCGGACGCGATCAGGATCTTTCCGCTTCCGTTCTGGATCGCCGAGCACGACGACGCGGGGAGCGCCTGGGCGCCCGACCGGGCCGTTGCACCCGCAACCGTGGCCACCAGCGTGGCTACGGCGATCAGAGCGGACGCACCCGCGCCCACCATGATTCGCTGTTTCACTCGTCCTCCTCTTTCGGGGGTAAAGGAGCTATTGGGGCGAAAGCATAGACCGCTCAGGAATCTGAGCAAACCTGGCCTGTCGCGCGAGGGGCGGGCACGCTACGGCACGAGGCACCCGTGGTGATCGCGCGCGGTTCATGCACGTGACGCCGGCGGGCTGCTGCCCGGGTCCCGGGGAGAGCCGGTGCGTGGGAGGCGGTAGAGGACGTGCCGCTGTAGCGGCCCGGGCGGTACGGAGGGATGATCGAAGTCGTCCGCCTCGTCGTGGGTCATCCCGAGGCGCTCCATCACCCGTCGTGACCGTCCGTTGGCGACTGTTGTGAACGAGACGATCTCGGCGAGGCCCAGTTCTTCGAAGCCGTAGGCGACGGCTGCGCGCGCCCCCTCGGTCGCGTATCCGTTGCCCCACCGGTCGCGCGCGAGCCGCCAACCGACCTCGACGGCCGGTGTGAAGTGCGCGTCGAACTCGGGTGCGGCAAGGCCGACGAAGCCGATGAAGCGTCCGTCGCCGCTCACTTCGACCGCCCACAGACCCCAGCCGTTCTCCTCGATCCGGCTGTGCGCCTGCTTGACGGCACGGACGGTCTGCTCACGGGTGAGAACAGCCGGGAAGTGGCGCATCACCTCCGAGTCGGCGTTCAGCGCAACGAACGGGTCGAGGTCGCTCTCCCTCCACTGTCGAAGCAGGAGACGGGGTGTCCGGAGCTCCGTCATCCGACTTGATCGTAAGGCCGCAGAGACCTGAGCGGGATGACGCCGGCGCCTCCGAGCTTCGGTGATCAACCAGGTCTCTCACAAATCGCCCCGGCACCGGCTCGTCAGCCATGGACGGCCTGTTGAACGGTGGTGGCATGTCCGTTGGTGAAGCAGACCCGCAGCCCAGGGTGCTTGGGAGTGACGGGGTAGTACCAGCAGCAAGCGGGGGGGAAGCGCGGGAGCACCGGCCACAAGCGCAACGTCGGTGTCTGTCATGCCGACATGGGCCCGACTCAGGTCACCGGGGTGGCAGACCTTGGCTTCGTAGCGACGCAGGATCTCGGTGACGTCGCTGTATGTAGCCGGGTCGGGTGGGAGGTGGGTCAGAGCGATGAGCGTGGCGGCACAGGAGTGGGTGCTTTCGATTTGCCCGTCGTCGTACCAGTCGTTCAGCACGGCCTTCCAATCTGAGGGTGTGACGATCCGGCCGGTCAGCTTCGTGTGGGAGTCACCACACCCGGCGAGACAGCAGATCACGCAGACGGCCAGAGACACAACGGCACGCACGGAGGCATCTTCGACCTCGCTCATTTGCGAGATCGAAACGCGGGGTTCGGGTCGTATGAGGGCGGCTGGGCCGCCTCCCGCCAGAAATCGAACACGGCGAAGTGTCGAAAAAGGCCCTCTGAACCGCTCTGGTTTCGGAGCCCCCCGCCACTGTCACGGCCTCTCACCGTCGATCATCACACAGGCGACGTATCCGCCGCTGACAGCGCGTACCAGACTTCGGGCATCTCGCTACCCGACCCGGAAGCGCTCTACGAACTCGCCGTCTATCTCCACGCCCAGTCCGGGTGCAGTAGGAACCGTGACGTAGCCGTCGCTGTCCAGGGGGAACTTCTCCCGGGTGAGCTGCGTGTTGATCAACGACTTCGAGACGCAGTACTCCTGGAGGAATGCGTCCGCCAGAACGGCGTTCACGTGCAGCGACGCGGCTTTGATGATTCCGCTCTTCCACGCGTGCGGCACCGTCAAGACACCGTGCTCGCGGGCGAAGTCGGCAATGCGCAGTAGCTCCGTGATGCCGCCGCAGCGGGTCACATCGGGCTGGACGAGATCGACGTGCCCGCGTTCGATCAACTCGCGGAATCCCCAGAGCGTGACGTCCTGCTCGCCGGCTGCGACATGGATGTCCACGGCGTCCGCGAGCTCCGCGTAGGCCTCGTATTCGTCAGGCTCGAACGGCTCCTCGAGCCACAGGACGTTCAGCTCCTCGAGTTCGCGCGCGACGCGAATCGCCGTTGCCGCATCTTGCCCGTACGCGAGCCCAGCGTCGATCATGACGTCGCAGTCTCCGGCTGCCTCGCGCGCGGCGCGCGCCAGTCGCACATCGTGGTCTGCGTTCTTCCCCAGCGGGCCCCAGCCGAGCTTCAACGCCGTGAAGCCGTCGCCGCGAACCTGCGCTACGCAGTCCGCGACCTCTTCCGGCGTGTTCGGCATGAGCATCGAGGCATAGGCGCGTACCCTCGACCGCCGCGGCGTCCCGATCAATTCGCAGACCGGCTTGCCCTCGGTTTTGCCCTTGATGTCCCAGAGCGCGATGTCGACGCCGCTGATCGCGTGCAGCGCGATCCCGCGCCGGCCGATGTAGGTCAGGCCGCGGTACATCTTCCACCAAAGGTCCCGAACCTGGAGGGGATCTTCGCCGACCAGGAGCTCGCGCAGGCTGAGCGCGACCGCATGCGAGCCGGGGGAGTCGACGATCGCCTTGACCGCCTCCGGGGATGAGTCAACCTCGCCGATCCCGGTGATCCCCTCATCCGTCTGGATGACGATCACCAGGTCGTCCTGGCTGCCGTCCGCAATCGTTATGTCGAGGGCTGGGGGGCGAACTACGATGGCCTCGACGTTGGTGATCAGCAAGAGATGTTTCTCTTCTCGGCTCGCGGGAGTGATTGCTGACTATATGCCTTCTAGTTTACAATCGCAAGAATGACGACTTCTCCCGTTCATTGCACGGTCGACCTCGGCGCTTCGGGCAAGCAGGTCGGGAGACTCGAGGTCCCGCGCTCGACGAACACGGGGGGTTGGTCACAGCTCTTCGTCCCTGTCGCATCGATCGCCAACGGCGAGGGCCCGATCGTGCTTCTCCTTGCCGGCAACCACGGCGACGAATACGAGGGCCAGATCGCCGCGCTGAAGCTCCTGCGCGAGCTCGAGGCGGAGCAGATCACCGGCCGCCTCATCGTGATCCCGTGCCTGTCGCCGGAGGCGTCGAAGGCGGGTACCCGCCTCTGGCCGTCGGGCGCGAACTTCAACAGATCCTTCCCGGGTAGCCCGGACGGCGCTCCGCACGAGCAGCTTGCCGACTTCCTGACCACGGTACTGATCCCGATGTCCGACGTGGTCATCGACGTGCACAGCGGCGGCCACGACTCGCGGTTCCTGCCCTGCTCGCACATGCACTGGGTCGACGATGCGGATCAGCGCAAGCGGATGGCCGAGGGCATGTTCGCCTGGAACACCGATCATCACTTCATCTACATCGACGTGGCCGGGTCGGGGCTCTTGCCCAACGAAGCCGAACGCCAGGGGAAGCTCGTGATCACGGCCGAGCTCGACGGCGGCGGCTACGTATCTGCGCGCATGCACGAGTTCACCGAACGGGGCCTCAGGAATGTGTTGCGACACGTCGGCGTCCTTGCCGGGGAGGTCGAGACGCGGGCCTCGCTCGGTCTTCCGGATGCGGTCATCCTCGACGGACGCGGAGAGGCCGGCTACGTCTTCGCTCCCGAATCCGGCCTCTGGGAGGCGCTCGTCGACCCGGGTGATGCAGTCGTCGAAGGGCAGCCGGTGGGGCGGATTCACTTTCTCGAACGGCCGGATCGACCACCGAGCGTGGTCGACTCGCCGTTCAACGGCGTGATCGTCAACGTGCGGGCGCGGGCCGCGACCGATCAGGGGGACAACGTCTTCGTCGCCGCGGGCGTGCTCAGCCCCGGTGAGCTTGCATGAGCCCGCTGGCGGGCGTCGCTCGTGTCGACATCACACCGCCGCTCGGGTTGCCGATGGGCTGGTCGGCCCGGAGTTGCCTTGCCGAGGGCGCCCGTGAGCCGCTGATCGCTCAGGCGCTCGTCATCTCCGACGGCGTGCGTGCCGCGGCGATCATCGCCACGGACCTGCTGCTGGTGACGGGCCGGCTCACCGACCGGGTGCGTCGGCGGGTCGAGCGGTTGACCGGGATTCCCGCCCAGGCAGTGTCGGTGCATGCAAGCCACAACCACAGCGCGCCGCACTCGGCCCTCGGGCTTTCGGACGGCGCAGGCGAAGCGTTGGCGGACAGCGAGCAGTTCCGAAGTTACGCCGAGCTGTTGCCCGACGCGCTGGCCGGAGCCGTGTACGCCGCCTGGCGCAGCCTGCGACCGGCTCGCGTCGGCGCCATCGCCGCTGCCGCCCCCGGTCTCAGCACGAGTCGTGTCTCGCCGGAGCGCGAACACGACGATTCGCTCTCGGTGGTTCGGATCGACACGGACAGCGGCGCCCCGATCGCCGCCGTCGTGCACTTCGCCGCGCATCCAACCACGGTCGGAGGGTCATCCGCGCTCTGGGACGCCGAATACCCGGCGCCGCTGCGCATTGCCGTCGAGCAAGCCGTCCCCGGGATCGAATGCCTGTTTCTCCAGGGTTGCGCCGGCGACCTGGCTCCCTGGGATTGGTCGTTCGGCAACGACGGCGCGAGGCGGCACTCCTACGCGGCCCGCGACGACTTCGGCGAGGCCCTCGCCAGCGCCGCGCTCGACGCCTACTCGCAGATCGCGACGAGCTCGAAGCTCGCGGTCTTCGCGTGCTCGCAAACCCTGCAGCTCCAGCGGCGCCGGCCTCCCTACACCGTTGAGGAGATCTACGCGCTGCTCGCCGAGCTCCCCGAGATCCATGAGGCCTGGCCCGAGGTCTGGCCCGAGGCGGTCCACGTCACAACCTCTGCGCGGCAGTTCCCGGCGATCTACCAGGAAGGCGCCCTGGCGACCTATCGAGACCTGGTCATCCGCGGCGGCGAGCCGATACCCGCAGAGCAGGTCGTGATCGCGATCGGAGAGTTGGCGGTCGTGACGAACCCGTTCGAGCTCTTCGGCGAATGCGGAGCCGCGCTCCGCGCAGCCAGCCCGTTCGACGTGACGATCACCGCCGGCTACGCCAACGGCTATCTCGGCTACCTCCCGCCGAGCTCCGACCTTGATCTGGTCGAGGGGATCCCTCTCGCCGAGATCCTCAACCAGGATCGTTACCGGCGGCTCTTCGGAGTCACCAACTCCGAAGTCGAACGCGGAGGAGCCGAGCGGTTGATCGCCGCCGGCGCCGAGCTACTGCAGAGGGCCCACGGGACCGTGCGAGCCGAACTGACGGCCTGACCCGGGGTGGAGGCGCTCAAGCCTCCTTCTCCTCCTGGGTCGAGTTACCCCCGTCCACGGTCAGGACCTGGCCGGTGACGTAGGAGGCCTCTCTGCTCGCGAGAAAGGCAACCGCTGCACCGATCTCGTCGGGCGTCCCGGGCCGGCCGGCCGGCGAGGCGCGGCCCATGCGCAGGAGCTGCTCCGTCGCGGTGTCGGTGGCGATCCAGCCCGGGGCGACCGCATTCGCGGTGACGCCGAGTCCGGCCACCTCGACGGCAAGCGCGCGTGTCAGGCCGACCATTCCGGCCTTCGCCGCGTGATACGCGGCGTTGCCCCGGTAGGCCACCACCGGGCCTGAGACGGATGAGACGTTGATCACGCGGCCGTCGCCTCCCTCGACGAGACGGGGCAGCGCTGCGCGCGTCATGTAGAAGGCCGAGCTCAGGTTGCGCGCCAGTGCGTCGTGCCAATCGTCATCGGTTGTCTCCCCGGTCGAGCCACCGCCCGCCGGCTGTGAGATCGATGTCATGCCGGCGTTGTTGACGAGGATGTTCAGCGCCCCCCACTGCTCGTACACCTGGCGGACGAGACTGTCGGCCGCCTGACTGGGGCCGGCGAGGTCGGCCACCAGCCCGATGGCTTCGGTGCCACTGGCGGCGAGCTCGGCCGCTCGCTCGTCGATGCGGCTCGTAGTGGCCGTCACGGCAACCCGGGCGCCGAGGGCCCCGAGAGCGCGCGCACATGCCATGCCGATTCCGCCCGGGCTGCCCGCACCCGTCACTAGGGCGACGCGCCCATCCAACTCGAACGGTCTAGTCACGGTTCTCCTTCTCGAGATTCGCGTAGTCGGGCACGGTCAAAAGGTCGCCGTCAGTCCTCCGTCGACGACGAGGACGTGCCCCGTCACGTACGAGTTCGCCTCACTCCCGAGCCACGCGACTTGGGCGGCGATCTCGGCGGCCCGCGCGGCCCGTCGGATCGGCAGGCGTCCGCTCTCGACGTACGCCTGCTCGAATCGCTCGAGCTCCTCCTCGACGGTTTCCGCGCCGCTGTCGTTCTCGAACTGCATCGGCACCGTCAGGAACCCGGGCGCGACAGCGTTAACCAGTACGCCCGAGCCGCTCAGCCCGACGGCGAGCGATTTCGTCGCGTTGTTCAGCCCGGCCTTGGCAACGCCGTACGACAGGGTTCGTTCGAAGCCGTGGGCTCCGTGTACCGACGTCACGTTCACGATTCGCCCGTATCCGCGCTCCACCATCTGCGGCGCGACCGCCAAGGTGAGGAAGATCGGGGAATCGAGATTGACTGCGACGACCTTCCGATACGCCGCGTAGCTCAACTCGAACAGAGCGTCCTCCCGGATGATCGCGACGTTGTTCACGAGGATGTCGATCGGCCCGACGGACTCGCGAACGCTGTCGACAAGGTCGCCAAGAGCGGCGATGTCGGCCAGATCGCACTTCCAGTTCGATGTGGGCCCGGCGAACGGCTCCATTGTCTGGATGTCGACAGCCGCGACCGATGCTCCGGCCGAGAGGAATCGCTCGACGACGGCGCGACCGACCCCCTGTGCTGCACCTGTGACCAGGGCTGTCCTGCCGGCGAGCAGGCCCGGTGTGGCTGGTACGTTGTTCACCTCAGCTCCTTCACCGCGCGTAGGACGGACAGCGGGTAGTGGCAGGCAACGGTATGCCCGCCGCCGGCCTCGCCGAGTGCGGGCTCCAACTCCTCGCAGCGATCGCCGATCCTCGAGCACCTGGCCGCGAACACGCAGCCGTCGTCCGACGCCAGCGTGTTGCGTGCGAGTTGCGGCGCCCCACCGGCGCCGGGAATCGAGTCGATCAGGCAGCGGGTGTACGGATGGGACGGCTCCAGTAGCAGCCGTGACGTCAAACCGGCCTCGATGACTCTGCCGCGATACATGACGAGGGTTCGGTTGGTGATGTAGCGCACGACCGAGAGATCATGCGAGATGAACACGAGCGCCAATCCTCGCGACTCCCGGAACTCCATCAGCATGTTCAGGATGTTTGCCTGGACGGAGACATCGAGGGACGATGTCGGCTCGTCGGCGATGAGTATCTCCGGGTCGCATGCCAGGGCTCGCGCAATCCCGATTCGCTGACACTGGCCTCCGCTCAATGCCGTCGGCCTGCGGTCGACCGCAGGGCCGGAGATCCCCACCTCGGCAAGCCTCTCTGCAGCCTCTTTGCGGGCCTCGCTTCGGGACCAGCCGTTCCAGATCTGCAGGATCTCGCCGACCGTCTCGCGCGCGGTCATCCGTGGGTTCAGCGACGCGTATGGATCCTGGAAGATCATCTGAACCTTGCGCCTGATCGGGTCGGCGTGCCCGACGGTCGACCACGAGCGCCCGAGAACCTCGACGCTACCCGAGCTCGGGGCGAGGGCTCCGACGAGCACGCGGGCGAGCGTGGTCTTGCCACTGCCGCTCTCTCCGACGATCCCGATCGCATCGCCGGCCCGGATCTCGAGGCTTGTCTCTGCAACCGCGGGGCGCTGCGCCGCGTCGAAGGAGACCATGATGTCGCGGGCCCTGAGGATCGGCTCAGCCATTGCGAATCTCCAAGAGCCGTAGGCACCGGATCGATCTCTCGGACACCCTCGCCGGCTTCGCGATCCGGCATTCGTCCGTTGCGTACGCGCAGCGCGGAGCGAATCGGCAGCCGGGTGGCCACTCGGTGGGGCTCGGGGGCGAGCCGCCTATGACGCCGAGACGTTGCCCGGCTCGCATCCGTGCGGGGCCCGACGCCAGCAGGGCGCGGGTGTACGGATGACCGTCGCCGCTCAGCACGGTGTCGGTCCTGCCGACCTCGACCGTCTCTCCCGCGTACATGATCGCGGTCGAGTCTGTGTGCTCCTGGACGACGGCGAGATCGTGGGTGACCAGGATCAGGCTCATCGACTTCGTCTTGACGAGGGAGACGAGGAGCTCCAGTACCAGCTTCTGCACCGTCACGTCGAGGGCCGTGGTCGGCTCGTCCGCGATCAGCAGGGCCGGGTCTCCCGCGACCGCAAGCGCGATCATTGCCCGCTGGCGCATGCCCCCGGAGAGCTCGTGGGGATAGGACCGCATCACCCGGTCGGGGCGCGGCATGTCGACCAGTTCGAGGAGCTCGACGGCTCGCGTGCGTGGGTGGCCATGATCGGTCAGGACGCGGATCGTCTCCATGAGCTGCCGGCCCACGGTCATGATCGGATCGAGGCCGGAGAGCGACGCCTGGGGGACAAAGGCGATCTTCCTGCCGCGGAGGCGTCTCCATTCGTCTTCGGAGGCATGCGTGACATCTGAGCCGTCGAACCTCAAGCTGCCGCGGGAGATCCGGCCGCCGACCCTTCCGAGGAGGCCGATCATCGTCCGGCAGGCGATCGACTTGCCCGACCCGGTCTCCCCGACGATGCCCAGGCTCTGTCCGCGTGGGAGACGCAGCGCCAGGCTGCTGAGGACCTCCGTCTCACCGATCGAGGCGGCCAGGTCGTCGCATTCGAGGATCCAGTCAGGCTCGACGCCGGCCGGCTGTCTCGACGATTCGGCCATTGTTGTTACCTTCGCTTCCGGGCGAGGAGGGAGTCTGCCGCCAGCATCACGCCGAGGCCCGTCACCGCGAGCACCGCCGCCGGGCAGAGGGTGATCCACCAGGAGGTGGCCAGGTACGCCTGACCCTCGAACATCATGTTGCCCCACTCAGGCGCCGGCGGTTGCACCCCTGCACCGAGGAACGGAAGAGACGCCGTCGCGATGATCACCAGGATCCCGTCCGCAACGGCGTAGGCTGCCGACACCGAGATCACGTTGGGTATCAGGTGGCGCAGGATGACGCGGGCGGGCGAGCAACCCGCAACCCGTGCCGCAACGACGAAGTCTGCTTGGCGCAGGCTGAGAGTCTCGGCTCGCCCGAGGCGCGCGTATATGACCCAGTCCGTGAGCAGAATCGCAATCAGCAGTGACGGCACGCCTGCGGGAAGCGGCCCGAGGCTCTGCGTCGATCCGAACACCACGACGAGGGCCAGAATCAGAACGATGAACGGGAACGCGACGACCGCGTCGACGAAACCCATCAGGAGCGAGTCGAGCCAGCGGAGGCGCGTTGCACCGCTCAGGACTCCGAGAATCGTGCCGCCGAGGCAACTGGCCACGATCGCGAACGTCGCGATCGCCAGGTCGAGCCGCCCGGCCGCGAACGTTCGCGCGAACACGTCTCGGCCGAAGTCGTCGGTGCCGAACGGATGAGCCGCTGACGGAGGGAGGAACGGCTGCGCTACGAAGGCCGTCGTCGAATATGGGCTGACCAGCGGGACCACGATGCAAAGGGCGGCCACGACCACCGCGATTCCCATCCCGACGGAGAGTTGAGGCCGCCGCCGAACCGCAGCCCACGCTGCACCGAGCCTCTCAGAGGTTGCCATCGTCACCTCGGCCACTCCGGATCGGCCTGCGAGAGGCGCGCAGGGTTCCTCTGGTCCTCGGGTCGGCGATCAGATACAGGAGGTCGGTCGACGCGTTAACCACGACGACGATCATCCCGATCAGCAACGTCGTCCCTTGCACCACCGGGTAGTCGCGCTGCAGCACGGCCAGCACGAGCGTGGTTCCGATCCCGGGCAGGTTGAACACGATCTCGATGATCACCGCACCGCTGATCAGGGCGCCGATGTTCAAGCCGATGATGGTGATCAACGGCAGCAGGGCGTTCGGCAGCACATGCCTGATGGTCACCCGTCCTGGCCTGAGCCCTCGTGCGATGGCCGCCTCGATGAAGCCCTGGAGCCCCACATCTCCGGCTCGCTGCCGCACAACGCGGGCAATGACGGGCGCTAGGTACCCCGAGAGGGCCACTGCCGGCAGCCAGATGTACGACAGGTCGCTGAACCAGCTCGTGCCCCATCCCCCCGCCGGAGCGAGGTGGAGCGTGACGCCGAACAGCAGCAGGAGACCGAACCCGATCACGAACGGCGGAGTTGCCAGAAACAGGATGACGCTCGTGCTGAGGCCCAATTCCAGCCAGCGGCGGCCTGCGGGAGCGCCCAGAAGCCCGACGGGAACTCCAACGAGAACCGACATGACGACCGCGACGCCGATCAGCCACAGGGTCACGAGCAGGGGGTGGACGACCAGGCTCACGACCGGCTTGTTCTGGATCAGCGACGTGCCCAGATTGCCGTGCAGCACGTCGGACATGAAGATCCAGAACTGCCGTGGCAGCGATTCGTTCAGATGGAGCTCGCGTTGAAGCGCGTGGACGCTTGCCGGGGTCGCGCGGTCGCCGAGAATACTCAGCGCCGGATCACCCGGAACGAGGTGGATCAGGCTGAACGTGATGAATACGACGCCGAAGGCGACGAGGATCATGCGGCCCAATCGCTTGAGAATCAAGCCTGGACCCCCTCGTCGCCTTCGGCGGTGAATCATGCGGACGGCTAGCTCGTTTCTACGTCGAAGAGCTCACCTGCGTTCAAGTGAATCAGAGCGGGCGGCACGCGCGAGCCGACCACATCCGAGTTGTCGAGAAGCGGGACATACGGAACAGCCTCTGCGAAGAGCTTGTTGATCGTCTTCACCGCGGCGGCCCGCGCCGCGCTGCCGGGCGATCCACGTCCGGCAGCGTCGCATGCGGCATTCATCGCCGCTGACGTGTAGCCGGAGTAGAGAGCCTGGATCGGCAGGTTCCCTTCGAGGCCCCACTGGCAATAAAGGTCAGGTCGATCAACGGCGTCGACGAGGCCGTTGACCTCCATCTGATACCGGCCCTTGATCTCGTTGTTGTTCATCAGGGTGTTGTCGACCATCTGGATCTTGAGGTGAATGCCGATGGCCTGCAGGTTCTGCTGCACGATCACGCCGAGCGAGTCGTTATCGCCCTCCCCGGCCCGCAGATCGAGGACCATTGAGCACCCGTTCGCGCAGGGCGTGCCGACCAGCAGGCGCTTGGCCGCCTGGAGGTTGGGTGTCGCCGGAAACACCAACGGCTCGCTCGCATGCTCGGCCATGGTGGTCGGAAAGAGGCCGGTGAGAACCGTCGATTTGCCCAGGAAGGCGATGTTCTTCATCTGCGTGCGGTTGACGGCCAGGCTGATGGCTCGCCTCACGTTGACGTTGGACAGCGGGCTGTGCCGGTCGTTGAGATACAGGTAGTAGCCGCCGTAGTTCGGAACGACGTACCCGGTGACGCCGTTGCCGGAGAGTTGGCCGATCGTCGACGGCGGGAAGCCCTGCATGATGTCCAGCTGGTTGTTCTTCAGTTCCAGGATCCCCGTGCTGGGGCTCTGGATCGCGATCACCTGGAGCTTCGGGACGACGGGCTTGGGCCCCCAGTAGTTCGAGTTCCTCTCGAGCGTGACGTTGGCCCCGCTGTTGTCCCACGCGGTGATCTGGTACTCGCCGGATGACGGCTGCCCGGCGGGCTGGCTGAAGAACGTCTTCGGATCCGCGATGCCTTTGGCCGGGAAGATCCCGAAGCCCACGCCGGCGATGATCGACGGGAGCGACCCTTGCGGCTGGCGGAGGTGGATCTCGACCGTGCTCGCGGTCGGTGCCCGGATCGTCTTCCAGTCGGATACAAAGCCGGAGTTGACGTTCGCCTTGTCGGTTCGCATCCAGTCGAAGGACGCCTTCACGTCCTTTGACGTCAGCGGGGTGCCGTCGGAGAACTTGAGACCTGCTCTGAGATGGAATGTCCAGGTCAGACGGTCCGCAGACTGGTTGTACGAGCTGGCCAGCCCGGGGACGACATGGCTGGCGCTGTCGACGTTCGTCAGGTAGCCACCGGTCAGGTGCAGGATGATCAGGCTCGTCGGGTCGACCGCGAGATCGGAGTTGCTCGTCTCGGCCCGCTCCGTGCTGCCGATTCGCAAGACTGCCGGCGCTGCGGTGCTCTTGAGCTTCCCGGCGGTCGCGGCCTGGCTCGCCGTCGGGATCGCCACGATCGCTGCAATTGCGAAGACAACGGCGATGTGGCGCTGGATAGTCGATCTCATGGTGTCCCCCTTCGTCTGCTGGGTGATCCGAGGCACTTCGCGTTCACATCCGTCCGTGCCCATGAGGCCGGGGTCGCGAGTACCGCGTGTCGACACGATCTCCTCTCAGGCGTCACGCAACTTGGGTCCGTGGGATACGCCGCGTCGATCGGACTACGATAACGCCCCTTCACCGAGATAGTCAACTATTTATGTCGTTGTCTACCAGATGGTCGCTTTCCCGCTGCTTCCGCTCCCCGAGGCGCTCGCGGGCGCGGAAGCGGCCGGTCAAGCCCACGTCGTGCCAGGTGGGCCGTGCCGGCCCGGGAGCGCCGCGACAACGGGGCGCGATCATGGCGGCCGGGTCGTTGCCGGCGGCCCCTTCGAGCTCGTCAGGTAGCCGGAATCGGAACCGCGATGTGCGCGACCAGGAGCTTGAGCAGGCTGTCCTCTTGCCCGGCCACGAGTGCATCGAAGAGCTCGCGGTGCTCGGCGACGATCGATTGCAAGTCGCGGTCGCGGTCGAATCGATAGAAGTAGGCGCGAATCCGCGACTCGATGCTCCGCCAGACCTGCACCGTGTGCGGCTGTCCGGACATCTCGAGAACGGATTCGTGGAACCGAAGATCTGCTTCGACGACCCCGTCGATCTCGTTGCGACTTGCCGCTCGCTCCATCTGCCAGACGACCTTGTTCAACTCGGCCAGCTCGGGATCGCCCATGACGAAGAGCGCCTTGCGGAAGCTGAACCGCTCGAGCGTCACTCGAAGCGACATGAGGACCTCGACCTCCTCGTCGGAGATACCCACGACGACGGCGCCGCGATACGGGCTCGAGACCACGAGCCCCTCGTATTCGAGGCGGCGAAGCGCCTCACGAACCGGTCCTCGGCTGGTCTGGAGGTCGTCGGCGATCTGCTGCTCGACGAGGTGCTCGCCGGGTTGCGTCTCGCCTGAGACGATCCGCTCGCGCAACGTGTCCGCGATCCGGCTGGCACGCGGCCCTGTCTGAGCTGACGACATTTGCTCTCTTCGCCTACGCACCGATCCGGAGCACCGTACCAGACCGCTTGTTCGCGATCGCTCCGCGCGTGGAGCGACGAGTGGCGCTATTGATCCAGCTGTGGCCGGGGTCCTTTCGGGTCGGAGCGCGGGCGCGTCGCCGACGCGGACGCCTGCCGCGAGCTTGCGCAACATGCCGGGTCGCTGACTACGATTCGCGGCCGTGACGAACCTCTGGCATGGATTCGCGGACATGGGTGCCGTCGACGGGCACGAGCTCGTCATCGCACGGGGTGACGGCTGCTACGTCTGGGACGAAGCCGGCCGGCGCTATCTCGACGGCACGGCAAGTCTCTGGTACGCGAATGTCGGCTACGGCCGCCGTGAGATCGCCGAGGCCGTTGCGGCCCAGTTGCAGAAGCTGCACGCGTACCACGCATTCGGGGAGTACGCGACGCGGCCGGCGCTCGATCTCGCCGATCGGCTCGCGGCGATCGCGCCCGTCGCGGGCAGCAAGGTGTTCCTCACGTCCGGTGGCTCCGACTCGGTCGACACCGCAGCGAAACTGGCCCGTCGCTACTTCCACGAGCTCGGCCAACCGGAGCGAACCGTGATCCTGACCCGCTCGTGGGCCTACCACGGCATGCACGCCTACGGCACCGCCCTCGCCGGGATCGAGGCGAACCGTCTCGGCGCCGGCGAGCTCGTCGCCGATGTCGTGGCCGTCGCCTGGGACTCAGCGGCCGACCTCGAGGAGACGATCGACCGGATCGGGGCCGAGCGGATCGCGGCGTTCTTCTGCGAGCCTGTGATCGGGGCGGGCGGCATCCGCTTCGCGCCGGAGGGCTACCTGAAGCGCGCCCGAGAGATCGTCCGCGAGGCGGGTGCGCTCTACGTCTCCGACGAGGTGATCACCGGTTTCGGCCGTCTAGGTGAGTGGTTCGGCTCGCAACGCTTCGGGCTCGATCCCGATCTCGTGACCTTTGCCAAGGGCGTCACCTCCGGCTACGTGCCGCTCGGCGGGGTTCTTGTCGCTCCGCACGTCGCGGAGCCGTTCTGGCACAACGGTGTGACATGGCGGCACGGGTACACCTACTCCGGCCACACAGCCGCGTGTGTTGCGGCGCTTGCGAACCTTGCGATCATGGAGCGCGAAGGGCTCGCCACGCGCGCCGCCGAGATGGAGGGCAGCCTCGCAGACGCCCTCCGCCCGCTCTCGTACCATCCGCTCGTGGCCGAGGTGCGAACCGGCGCAGGGCTGCTCGCGGCCGTGCAACTCGACCCGGCCGCGGTCGCCGCCGACGCTTCGCTTCCCGGCCGTGCAGCGACCGCCTGCCGTGAAGCCGGCGTGATCACCCGCGCCCTCGCGGGCGGCGGCCTGCAGATCTCGCCGGCGCTCATCGTCGACGACGCACAGCTCACCGAGCTCGCGGAAGGCTTTCGCGCGGGACTCGATACGCTCACGGGTCTCTCGCAGTCAAGGGCGTAGACGCCACGTTGGAGGTGCTGAGCCGCACGTGAGCTGCGGGGCTCCGCGGAGCCGGCGTTGTCGGAGGTAACCCCAGGCTCCGTGCCGACGGTCCTATGCGGACGAGTCGGGCGAATTCTCGATTCGGCGCGTGCAAGCGCTGAAGCCCGCGGGGTCATCGGCGCACAGGGCTGGACCAAGTCGCTGAGTGCTAAGCCTTGCGATGAGACTTGGGAGCAGTTTCGAGGTATTTCCGCGTCGAACCCGTCGGCGAAGCATGCGCCGATGACGGTGGCAGGCGGGCAGCACCTACTCTCTGTTCGGCGCTCCTGGTGTCGACGGAAGCCACTCCTCGCCAACTCAGTACCAGGCAAGCCCCCGGCGAGCTAGAGATTGCGCAGCCACCATCGCTCCGGGTCGTCGACGTGGGCTAGGTACAGCGTCGACCGTTTGAACTGCTCGACGGTGATACTCGACATCGCCAGCCATTCGAGAAGGTCAGGGAGACTGTCGGCGCTCAGGTCTCACGCGCCCGCCTTGATCCAGTCACCGTCGGCGGCGTCGAGATGAACGACCGGAATGTCAGGCCGTTCAGCTTCGCTAGTCGTCTGAATGCACCTCGCTCCACTTCGATGGACGGCCCGTGTTGACCCCTACGTTGTCCCCCACGCCTTCCTGCCGCCGAAACGCACAGCAGGAGTCGCTGGTATGCAGGAAGTTCGTAGAGCTGCGGGACAAGGACTCGAACCTTGACTACCGGATTCAGAGTCCGGCGTCCTACCATTAGACGATCCCGCACTGCTTACGCGATTGTACCCCGGCGGTTCGCGGGTCCGAGGGAGTGGGGCGGGCGCTACAGATCGAGCCTGTAGAGCGGGACCAGGCGCTTCTCGTCGGCCGTGTCGATGTGGGCGATCACCTCGACGTACGGCTCGAGACCCGAGCCCTTCAGCTTCGCCTTCAACAACCCGTCGACCTGGTAGATGCCCGACGAGTTGTTCATCCGGATCGAGATCTGGATCGGCTTCTCCTCGCCGTCTTTGATCTCGACCTCCTCGATCGCCGCAGCCGAGAGCGAGTGGATGCCGACCCGGCCGCGCTCGAAGGCGATCCTGGAGCGGCCCTGCTCCATGTCGAGCGCGTCGGCGACGCGCAGGATGCCGGCCTCGAGGGTGAGCGGCTCGCCGTCGGCGCGGTGGCTGATGATGCCCTGCAGCACCTCCGAGACGATCACTGTGATGTCGGGCTCGTCGTAGAGGCCGGCGAGCAGCTCGCGCAGCTTCGGCTCGGCCAGGAAGAGGCTGAAGTCCTCGTGGCCCTTCCGGTGCACCGACATGCCGATGCAATGGGTCAGCGCGGTCAGCGCCACGACCACCTCGGCGTCGTCCTGCGTGTAGCCGTAGTCGCGCACGACCGACGGGTCGACGCCGTGCTTCGTCAGCTGCCGCAGAAGCTTGAGCGCGATGTTCGTGACGATCTGGATGTGCACCCAGGAGTGGTCGTTGATCTCCATGCGGGCGACGGCGTTGACGTTCGCGACGTGCCACCAGCCCTTCAACTGGTCGTCGTGGTTCACGCGCTCGACCAGCGTTCGTAGCTTCCGGTTCGCCCGCACGGGAACGCGGATCCGCATCTGGGAGACGGCCTCACGCGGGGAAAGCCGCACCTCGCGCTCGGCCTCCGCCGAGATGGGCTGGTCGATGCGCTTCTCGGTCTCCGGGTCGATCTCCACGCCGTGACTCTATGCCTAGGCGGCCGACTCGGACCAGTCGCCGTAGAGCGACCGGTAGAGCCCGCGCCGGGCGAGGAGCTCCTCGTGCGTCCCCTGCTCGACGACCAGCCCGTGCTCGAGCACCACGATCAGGTTCGCGTCGCGGATCGTCGACAGGCGATGCGCGATGATGAATGCGGTTCGGCCGTGGAGCAGCCGCCGCAACGCCGCCTCGATCTTGCGCTCGGTGCCGATGTCGACCGAGCTGGTCGCCTCGTCCAGGATCAGGATGCGTGGATCGGCCAGCAGCGCGCGCGCGAAGGCGACGAGCTGGCGCTGGCCGAGCGACAGCCGGGAGCCGCGCTCGCCGAGCTGCGTGTCGAAACCGTCCTCGAGTTGTGCGACGAAGTCGTCCGCGCCGACCGCGCGGGCAGCCGACTCGATCTCCTCGCGCGTTGCGCCCGGCCGGCCGAAGGCGATGTTGTCGGCGACGCTGCCTGCGAACAGGAACCCCTCCTGCGGGACGATGCCGAGCTGGCGGCGCAGCGACTCCTGTGTGACGGTGCGCAGGTCGGTGCCGTCGATCGCGACCGACCCTGAGACAGGGTCGTAGAAGCGGGCGATCAGCTTCGCGATCGTCGACTTGCCGGCACCGGTGTGGCCGACGAGGGCGACGGTCATCCCCGGCGGGACGTCGAGCGAGATCCCGTGCAGGACCTCGGATCCGCGCGCGTACGAGAAGTGCACGTCGTCGAACGTCACTCGGCCGGCGACCACAGCCAGCTCGGCGGCGCCCGTGGCGTCACGCACCTCCGGGGCCTCGTCGAGCAGGTCGGTGATCTTGTCGAGCGCAGCCACGGCCGACAGAAACGTGTTGTAGAGCTGCGACAGCTGCTGCACCGGGTCGAAGAAGTTCGCGAGGTAGCCGAGGAACGCGACGAGCGTGCCGATCGACTCGTGGCCGTGCCACACCAGCCAGCCGCCGTAGCCGAGCACGAC
>CAYXXE010000019.1:0-13066 GCA_964468985.1 uncultured Gaiellales bacterium
GTCGACCGCGAACCACTTGCCGGTGCGGCCGAAGCCGGCCATCACCTCGTCGCAGATCAGCAGGATGCCGTGGCGGTCGCAGGTCTCCCGGATCGAGCGGAGGTAGCCGTCGGGCGGCACGATCACGCCGTTCGTGCCGGTCACCGTCTCGAGGATCACGGCGGCGACCGTCTCGGGGCCCTCGTACATGAGGATCTCCTCGAGGTGCGGCCCGCCGGTGCAGACGGGGCACGGGTCGGGGTGGCCTGCCGGGCAGCGGTACGTGTACGGGTCGAACATGCGCACGACGCCGGGGATGCCGGGCTCGGCCGGCCAGCGGCGCGGGTCGCCGGTGAGCGTGATCGCGCCCGCCGTCGCTCCGTGGTAGCTGCGGTAGCGCGCGATCACCTTGTGGCGGCCCGTGTACCAGCGCGCGAGCTTGATCGCGTTCTCGTTCGCCTCGGCGCCGCCGTTCGTGAAGAAGCTCATCGACAGGTCGCCCGGGGTCACCTCTGCCAGCAGCTTCCCGAGCCGCGAGCGCGACTCGGTCGCCATCGGCGGCCCGATCGTGGCGAGCTTCTCGGCCTGGTCGCGGATCGCCTGCACGACCTTCGGGTGCGAATGGCCGATCGAGACGTTCACGAGCTGCGAGGCGAAGTCGAGGTAGCGCTTCCCGTCGTAGTCGTAGAAATACCGGCCCTCGGCGTGGTCGACGGCGATCGGGTTGATCGCATCCTGCGTGCTCCACGAGTAGAGGACGTACCGCTTGGCGTCCTCGACGATCTGGCGGCCGAGCGCGCTCCTGGATTTGGTGGAAGCGGCGTCGGTGGCCATCGCCGGATCCTACCGTCGTGTCGCGCTACGCTCTGGGCGACCACCCGGAGGAGGACCCGAGATGACCGATCTGATCGATGTGCCCGTGGCCGCGGAGTCGGCCGGTGGCGTGAAGCCGATTCACCACTGGATCTCGGGCGCGAGTCGGGCGGGCACGTCGGGCCGGTCGGGTGCGGTGTTCAATCCGGCGTCGGGGGTGCAGTCGGGGTCGGTCGATCTCGCCTCGGCGGAGGAGGTGGACGCGGCCGTGCTGGCGGCACGGGCGGCCTTCCCGGCGTGGCGGGGTTTGTCGCTGGCGCGGCGGGCGGAGCTCTTCTTCCGGATCCGGGAGCTGCTGAACGAGCGGCGTGGCGAGATCGCGAGGCTGCTCACGCTCGAGCACGGGAAGGTGTTGTCGGATGCGCTCGGCGAGGTGACGCGCGGGCTGGAGGTGGTCGAGTTCTGCTGCGGCCTGCCGAGCCTCTTGAAGGGGCAGATGAGCGAGCAGGCCTCCTCTGGCGTCGACGTGTACTCGCTGCGCCAGCCGTTGGGCGTGGTCGCGGGGATCACCCCGTTCAACTTCCCGGCGATGGTCCCGATGTGGATGTGGGCGCCCGCCCTGGCGACGGGGAACACGTTCGTCCTGAAGCCGTCCGAGAAGGACCCCTCGGCGTCGGTGTACGTGGCCGAGCTGCTCCATGAGGCCGGCGTGCCGGCCGGCGTCTTCAACGTCGTCCACGGCGACAAGGTCGCGGTCGACGCGCTGCTCGACCACCCGGACGTGGCGGCGGTGTCGTTCGTCGGCTCGACCCCGATCGCCCGCTACGTCTACGAGCGGGCGACCGCCCGCGGGAAGCGCTGCCAGGCGCTCGGCGGGGCGAAGAACCACATGATCGTCCTCCCGGACGCCGACATCGAGATGGCCGCCGACGCCGCCGTGTCGGCCGCCTACGGCTCCGCCGGCGAGCGCTGCATGGCCGTCTCCGTCGTCGTCGCGGTCGGCGACGCGGCCGACCCGCTGGTCGAGGCGATCAGGCAACGGATCCCGAACGTGAAGGTCGGCGACGGCCTCCACCCCGACTCGGAGATGGGGCCCCTGATCACCCGCGAGCATCGCGACAAGGTCGCCTCCTACATCGACTCCGGCCGTGCCCAGGGCGCCGAGATCGTCGTCGACGGACGCGACGGCTGCCCCGCGGACGGCTTCTTCCTGGGCGCCACCCTGATCGACAACGTCACCCCCGAGATGCGCGCCTACCAGGACGAGATCTTCGGCCCCGTCCTCTCGATCACCCGGGTCGGCAGCTACGACGAGGCCGTCGCGCTCGTCAACGACAACCCGTACGGCAACGGGACGGCGCTGTTCACCCGGGACGGCGGGGTGGCCCGCCAGTTCCAGTACGACGTCCAGGCCGGCATGGTCGGCATCAACGTCCCGATCCCCGTCCCCGTCGCCTACTACAGCTTCGGCGGCTGGAAGGCCTCCCTCTTCGGCGACCGCCACATCTACGGCCCGGAAGGCATCGACTTCTACACCCGCAGCAAGGTCGTCACCTCACGCTGGCCCGACCCCGCCACCTCACGGGTCGATCTCGGCTTCCCGCAAACACGGTAGTCGCCGGGGCCACCGGGCGGGTGCGGCAGCACCGGTCGCGGCGAAAGAGACCCTCAAGTTTCCGGGGGAAATGCCGAATCATCGGACGGGTGGCTAGTCCCTACCCGTTCCGGGGATGCGTCCCTCGAGAGTTGCCACAAGATGAGGACGCAAGCACCACCAGGCGGCGACGGACTCTTCCACACCTAGAAGGTGGATCGGTTCGTACGTCGAAAGCCTCAACTCGTCAGGCAGCGTCCAGGCGGCGCGGTCGAAATGGTCGGGCTGAGAACTACCATCGAAGGGAGACAAGCACCATGCTGTATTCCGCCTATAGCCGGCTCGCGATTGCGGTCGCCGACTTGAGGTCGGGTGCGCGCTCGGAAGAGGGCCAGGGGCTCATCGAGTACGCACTCATCGTCTCGCTGATCGCGATCGTCGCCATCGCGGCGCTCTCGCTCACCGGCACGAACATCACCTCGATCCTGAACAAGATCGCGAACGACGTCTAAGGGCCGGCGAGCCCGCCGGCGTGGAGGTCTGCGCCACGCGGGAACGCCGTTCTCTTGCACGAGCAGTGGCGATCCCGGCCCGGCCGGGATCGGACGACGGAAGCGGTTGCTCGGCGGCAAGCGGCACTGGTGCCGCCGAGCCACCGCGGACGTCACTGTCCCTCGCCGAGGCGGTGGGCAGGCGATGTTCCGAGTAAGGGCACTGTCGAGTATCTGACCGGCCAGAGCCAGTTGACCACCTAGGAGGAGCGTAATGCTGGAGAGGTTGTTTGCGACGAGGAGAGGCGCGCTCGGCGTGGGCCTTGCTGCGGCCGCGCTCGCCGCGGTGCTCCTGCTGATCTACGTGAAGCAGTATCGCCACAACGTCTCGGCCAACACGGCGACGGTGCAGGTCCTCGTCGCCAAGAGCCTGATCCCGACGGGCACGCCGGGCAGCTCGGTCGGCGCGAAGAATCTCTACGAGCTTCGCACCGTCCCCAAGGATTCCGTTCGGCTCGGAGCGTTCCTCGACCCGTCGAGCCTGAACAGCGGCGTCGCCCTCACCAACATCTATCCGGGGCAGCAGCTCGTGTCGTCCGACTTCGGCACCCCGTCCAACGCGCTCGACACGCAGGTGACGGGCAGCCAGCGCGCCCTGTCGCTCCCCATCGACGTCACGCGCACCGTCAACGGCCAGATCACGGCCGGCGACCACGTCGACATCTACATCGACTCCGGGTCGAAGGTGACGGAGCTCCTGCAGAACATCACCGTCCTGGTGCTCGCGGCCGGCGGCGGCGAGGTCACCTTGCAGGTGACGCCGACCCAGGCCGCGAAGATCGCTCTGAGTGTCGACCTCGGCTACAAGATCTGGTTCACGCTCCGCGCGAGTGTGGGCGTACCTCCCCAGGCGGCGGTCGTCGTGACTCCCACCCAGCTGGCGCCCGGGAAATGACCGGCGTCCCGATCAAGCTGCTGCTCGCCGTCGACCGGGGCATGAACCGGATCGAGATCGAGCACCTGCTCGCGCGGAGCGGCGGCATCGAGCTGGTCGGCGTCGTCGACGATCTCGACAGCGTCTGGACGGTGCTCGACGCGACGAACGCCGAGCTGCTCGTCGTCGCGTCGCCCAGCTCGTCCGACAGCGGCCTGTTCTTCGTCGACCAGGCCGTCCGTCACAGCCCCGAGCGTCCGGTGATCGTCCTCACGGACCACCTGAACGACGGCTATCTGCGCCGCGTCTTCGAGGCGGGCGCCGAGGACGCGATCACGATGACGGCCGAGCCGGAGGAGATCGGCTTCGCGCTCCAGAAGGTGCTCGCGAGGCGGCACGGTGCGGCGGTCAGCGGTGCGGCCTCCGTCGCCCCGCTGATCTGCGTGCTCGGCCCGAAGGGCGGCACCGGCAAGACCCTGGTCTCGACCAACCTCGCGGTCGCACTCGCGATGCGCGGCGAGCGCGTCGTGCTCGTCGACCTCGACCTCCAGTTCGGCGACCTCGGCCTCGCGCTCGGGATCGCGCCGGAGCGCACGATCTACGACCTCGTCAAGGCCGGCGGCACGCTCGACCACGACAAGCTCGACGGCTACCTGATGACGCACTCCTCGGGAGCACGTGTCCTCGTCGCCCCCACTCGGCCCGACCAGGCGAGTGTCGTGACGGTCGAGTTCCTGCGCGAGGTCTACTCGGTGCTCCGCTCGATGACCGACTACGTGGTCGTCGACACCCCGCCGGGCTTCACGCCCGAGGTGATCGCGTCCATCGACATCTCGTCCGAGGTGATCATGGTCGGCATGCTCGACTCGCTCTCGCTGAAGAACACCAAGCTCGGCCTCGAGACGTTGGAGCTGATGGGGTACCAGTCGGAAGCGGTGACGCTGGTGCTGAACCGCGCCGACTCGCGCGTCGGCATCACCGACGACGACGTCGCGGCGATCGTCGGCCGTGCCCCCGAGATCCGCGTGCCGAGCGACCGGGCGATCCCCCGCTCCGTCAACGAGGGGATCCCGATCGTCCTGGGCGCGCCGCGGTCGGAGGCCGCACGTGCCTTCCGGCAGCTTGCCAGTGTCATCGCCCCGGAGCGCGGGGTGCCTGCAGCGCGCCCCGAGAAGACCAGCCGGGGCCCGTTGAGTCGATTGTTCGGGAGGTAACCCGTGGAACTGCACGAGCGTCTGTCCGCTTCCCGTCCGGCCGCCACGGCCGCCGTCGCGGCACAGGACCGGGATCCGTGGGCGGAGCTGAAGAACCGCATCCACCTCGCCGTGATCGGCGATCTCGGTCCGCAGCTGTTCAACGTCAGCATCGACCCCGCCGAGCTTCGCGAGCGGGTTCTCGCCGACATCCGCAACCAGCTCGGCGAGGAGTCGGGCATCTCCCGCGACGACCGGGCCCGCCTGGTCGAGGACATCGCCGACGACATTCTCGGCCATGGGCCGCTCGAGCGCCTGCTGGCCGACGACTCGATCTCGGAGATCATGGTGAACGGGCCGTTCGACGTCTGGATCGAGCGCCAGGGCCGTCTCTCGCAGACCTCTGTGCGCTTCAACGACGAGTCGCACCTCCGGCGCATCATCAACAAGATGGTCGCGCAGGTCGGCCGCCGCATCGACGAGGCGTCCCCGATGGTCGACGCGCGCCTTCCCGACGGCAGCCGCGTCAACGCGATCATCCCGCCGCTGTCGCTCAGCGGCCCGCTGGTCACGATCCGGAAGTTCAGCAAGGTCCGGCTCGCGCTCGAGGACATGGTGCCGCTCGGCACCATCTCCACGCAGACCCGCGAGTTCCTCGAGCGCGCGATCCAGGCCCGCCTCAACATCCTCATCTCCGGCGGTACCGGCTCGGGCAAGACGACGCTCCTGAACGCGATGTCCGCGGCCGTCCCGGACGGCGAGCGGATCGTCACGATCGAGGATGCCGCCGAGCTCCGGCTCGTCCAGCGTCACGTGCTCCGGCTCGAGTCGCGTCCGAAGAACATCGAGGGCGAGGGCGAGATCCCGATCCGCGAGCTGCTCCGCAACTCGCTGCGGATGCGCCCCGATCGCATCATCGTCGGCGAGGTTCGCGGCTCGGAGACGCTCGACATGCTGCAGGCGATGAACACGGGCCACGACGGCTCGCTGTCGACCGTCCACGCGAACAGCCCGCGCGACGCGCTTTCACGCATCGAGACGATGGTGCTGATGGCCGGCTTCGACCTGCCGATCCGCGCCATCCGCCAGCAGGTCGCGAGCGCGCTCGACCTGATCGTCCATATCGAGCGGGTCGAGGACGGCTCTCGCCACGTCACCGCGATCACCGAGGTCCAGCGGATGGAGTCCGAGGTGATCACGCTCCAGGACCTGTTCGAGTTCAGGATCCGTGAGGTCAACAAGGACGGGGTCGTCGTCGGCGAGCTCGAGCCGACCGGCCTGCGCCCCACCTTCCTCGGCAAGTTCGAGAAGCGCGGCATCACGCTGCCGCTCGGCCTGTTCGGAACGCAGAACGCCCACGCGCTCGAGCGTGGAGTTGCCTCAGGGCGATGATGAAGCGCGCACTCCTTCCCCTCCTCGTTGCGGCATCGCTCGCTCTGACCGCGGCCGGAGGGGTCGCTGCGGCCAGCGGCGCCGGTCTGACGCCGGTCGCCCAGACATTCCCGGCGAGGGAGTTCGTCCTGACGCTGCCCGTGAAGCTCGCGCTCACGAGTAGCCAGGTCACCGTGCTCGAGGACGGAGTGGCCGTCGTCGGCCTGCAGGTGACCCGGCAGCAGGCGAAGACCGGCTCCAGCTACCTGCTCCACTACCTGTCCCCCTCAGGGCCGGGCGAGAAGGTGTACGTGGCCGTCGGCGTGAAGGGCCAGCCCGGCTCGATCACGACGACCTACAAGACCCCACAGCTCGTCATCCCGACGTTCCACCGCTCGTGGTTCTCCCGCGTCGTCCTCTCGGGCTGGACGGCCTTCGGCGTCGTCATGTTCTGCGCCCTGCTCGCCGGCTTCGCGATCGCCTCGGCGTTCAGGCCGACCCAGGCCAACCTGCGCAAGCGCATGGCCGAGTTCGTCTCGATGGCCACGCCGCGCGAGGAGCGCCCGGCGCTCGGCGCGCCGCGCGCCGGCATGCTCGGCGGCACCGAGCGCTCGCTCGAGTCGCGCGTCTGGTGGGCGAACTTCAAGAAGGAGCTCGAGATCGCCGAGATCACGATGCCGGCGATCGAGATCCTGGCGCTCACCGTGATCGCGACGATCGTGATGACCGTCCTGATCGCCCTCATCGCCGGTTCCGCCATCTTCGGCGTCGTCGGCCTCGTGACGCCGTTCATCTCTCGGTCGCTGGTCAAGACGAAGCTCTCCCGGCGCCGGAAGGCGTTCGCCGAGCAGCTTCCCGACACCCTCCAGATCATCTCGTCGGCGCTGCGCGGCGGGCACAGCCTCGTCGGCGCGCTGTCGGTCGTCGTCGAGTCGTCGTCCGAGCCGATGCGGTCGGAGATGGCCCGGGTCGTCGCCGACGAGCAGCTCGGCACGATGCTCGAGGATGCGATCACGGACGTCTCGGTGCGCATGGCCAACCTCGACCTCGAGCAGCTGGCCCTCGTCGCGCGGCTCCAGCGCGACACGGGTGTCTCCGCCGCCGAGGTGATCGACCGCGTCACCGAGACGGTGCGCGAGCGCTTCGAGCTCCGCCGCCTCGTCGCGACCCTCACGTCGCAGGCGCGCCTCTCGCGCTGGATCGTGACGCTGCTGCCGGTCGGCCTGCTCGTCGTCATCTCGCTGCTGAACCCGCACTACATGCAGCCGCTGTTCGACCACCTGGGCGGCCGCCTCGCGCTGCTCGGCTCGGCCATCCTCGTGACCTGCGGCTCGCTCGTGATCAAGAAGATCGTCGAGATCAGGGTCTAGAGGGGGAATCCGCGATGTTCTTCCTCATCACCGGGCTGATCGTCCTCGTCGCCGCGTTCGGCATCCTCGGCCGCGCGTTCGTCGCACCCCGCCTGCGAGCCGCCCAGAGCGTCTCCGGCATCGAGCACTACGGCTTCACCGCCACTGCGCGGGTCGACGACGTCGCCAGCCGGTCGATCATCAACGATCTCGCCACCTACGTCGGCGGCGCGGTCAGCGCGCGGTTCGGCCTCTTCCGCGAGGAGGAGCTGCGAGCCCACATCGTCTCGGCCGCCATGTACCGGCTCTCGCCGCGGGTCCTCTTCGGCTACCAGGTGCTGGCCGCGATCGGCCTGCCGGCGTTCTGGCTCTGGGTGTCGCTCAACTCGCATATGAGCGCGCTGCTGGTGATCGGCGGCACGGTGCTGCTGGGGGTGATCGGGTGGATGGCCCCCGTCAGCTACGTGAAGGAGAAGGCGAAGCGCCGCCTGGCCGACGTCGACTACTCGCTCCCGGAGCTGATCGACCTCGTCGTCGTCAGCCTCGAGGCCGGCATCGGCTTCGCCGGCTCGATGGACGTCTCCGCGACGCGGATCTCCGGCGTGCTCGGCGAGGAGCTCCGGCTCACGAACCAGGAGCAGCGGATGGGCCTGACGATCGGCGAGGCGCTCGAGAACTTCCAGCGGCGGTGCCCGACCGACATCGTCAAGGCGTTCGTGCGGGCCGTCGTCCAGGGCGAGCGGCTCGGCATCTCGATGGGCACGATCATGCGCAACCTCGCCATCGAGATGCGCCTGCGCCGCCGCCAGATGGCCGAGGAGAAGGCGCACAAGGCGCCGGTGAAGATGCTCTTCCCGCTCGTCTTCATGATCTTCCCGGCGATGTTCGTCGTCCTGCTCGGCCCGGCGATGTACCAGATCGTCAACACCCTCGGCAAGAACTGATGCGGTCGCGTCGTCGTGACGCGCGGGTGACGACGACGGACGGGATCGAGATCGCGTCGCGGTGCGAGCTCGCCTACGGGATGTTCGCGCGGATGCGCGGCCTGCTCGGCCGCGACGGGCTGGCGGAAGGCCACGGGATGTGGTTCCCGCGCACGTCGTCGGTGCACATGTTCTTCATGCGGTTCCCGATCGACGTCGTCTTCGTCGACCGCGCGAACCGGATCGTCCGCATCGCGCCCGACCTGCGGCCGGGCCGGATCGCCGCGGCGCGGCGTGCGCGGGCTGCGCTCGAGCTGCCGGCGGGCACGGCAGCGCGCCTCGGCCTGGCGCCGGGGATGACGCTCGTCGTCGACGAAGACCCGTCGACGGATCGCTGAACGAGAGGGTCAGCCCTCTTCGACGGGGATCTCGACGAGGCCGTTCTGGTACGCGAGGCGGGCCGCTTCGGTGCGGTTCGAGACGCCGAGCTTGCGGTAGATGTTCGTGAGGTGGAACTTGACCGTCTGCTCGGCGACCCAGAGCTCCTTGCCGATCGCGTCGTTCGACAGGCCGCGTGCGAGCGCCGACAGGATCGCCGTCTCGCGGTCGGTGAGGCCGGCCGCGCGCGCCGCGCTGTCGGAGTGCTCGGGCATCCCGATCGCGCTGAAGACGTTGCCCTCGATCGCCTGGCGCAGTGCCGCCGGCAGGTCGATCGGGCTGATGCTCTTCACGATGTAGGCGCTCGCCCCGCGCTTCAGCGCCGTCTGGATGACGTTCTCGTCGGTCGACGAGGACAGGATGATCACCTTGACCTCGGGATGGCGCTTGCGGATCTGGGCGAGGCAGGTGAGCCCGTCGGCCCCCGGCATGCGCAGATCGAGGAGCACGAGGTCGGGGTGCGTGCGCGCGACCAGGGGCAACACCTGCGAGCCCGAGCTCGCCTCGCCCACCACCTCGAAATCGGACGACTCCTCGAGGGCCGCCTTGATGCCCTCGACGATCAAACGGTGATCGTCGGCGATCAGCACACGCATGTTGTGGTCACGACCTCCCTGCCGCGTCTCGAAACGGCCTCGCGATTATCTTCATAGTAGTCGGGTTGACTGACGTCACCCTTTCGGGGGTCACTCGATCGAGGGCTCTGCGCCCGCTGCCTCTGTGCCGCAACGCGCCCGCTGCCGATAGCGGGTCGAGAACGATGAGCGTCGACTACCGCCTCCTCCAGCGCTTCCGGGCAAGCCAGCGGCGCGAGCTGGCAGCGCGCGGCCGGCTGCCGGTCGAGCCCCGGCCCGTCTTCCAGCTCCACGACGTGGGCGACGGCCTGGGACGGCCGGGCTACGAGGGTCAGGGCTACGAGGGTCAGGGCTACGAGGATCAGGGCTACGAGGAGGGGAGCCGCGAAGATGCCGTCACCCGGCCGCTCGGCCGGCGCCTGACCTACCTCGTCAGCGAGGACCGGTAGCCCGCGCGAGGCTCAGCGCGGCGGCGGCGAGCCAACTGTAGCCGTCGGTCTTCGTTCGCGCGCCGCCGCCGCACCCGCAGTGTTCGGCGCGGCCGGGTGTCGTCCTTTCGGGGAGGCCCGAAACCCCCGCCCGGGGGATGCGTGCGCAGGACGAGCCCGACCACAGTTCGACCAGGCGGCCCTCCTTCGGCCTGCCCGGGAGCAAACAGGAAGCAGGGAGGCTCCAAATTGCACGTGTCGGTCGAGGATCAACCGAACCGCTCCGCCTCCGAGGTGCCGACGATCGGCGCGCCCGGTACGTCCGAGCAACTCGCCGAGCGTTTCCGCCGGCGGCTGCTGCGGCTCGCCGCGGACGTGCACGACGGCCCGATGCAGGATCTGACGGCGATCGGCTTCGGCATGCAGAGCCTCAGGCGCAAGCTCGAGCGCGAGATCCCCGAGGCCCGTCGCGGCGCGATCGACGCGTCGTTCCAGGATCTGCTCGCGGAGTGCGAGCAGGTCGAGCGGTCACTGCGCTCGCTGATCGGCTCCCTCGAGGGGGGCCTGGTGGAGACTTCGTCGCTCGCCGACGCGATCGCGGACGAGGTCGAGAACTTCCGGCGCCGCTCCGACGTCTTCGTCGAGCTCCTGATCGACGAGCGGGCCGAGGCGGACACCGACTCGCAGCGCATCGCGCTCCAGGCGGTCACCCGCGAGGCGCTCTCGAACGTCGCGCGGCATGCCGAGGCCACCTCGGTCGTCGTCCGGCTCGAGGCCGTGCGCGAGGGGCTCAGGCTCTCGATCTGCGACGACGGGCGCGGCTTCGACGTCGCCACCGCCCGCGACACCCGCCGGCTGGGCCTGAACGGCATGCGGACGCGAATCACCCTGCTCGGCGGCGAGTTGCGCGTCGAGAGTGCCCCCGGAGGGCCGACGGCGGTCACCGCGACGCTCGCCCCCTGGCGACCCGCCGCCGCGTGAGGGTGGGCCGGCCCGCGATCCGCGCCGATGGTCGGGGGGCGACCACACCTTTGACCCTGCCCCGTCACCCCGGCTGCGAGCACTATCCTCGGGGGCGGGTGTCGCGAGGTCGGGATTTCCTCCGGCCCCACAAGGGTCAGGACTTCCTCTCAGCCAACCTAGGACGTGGCACCCGCCTCCTCACATCCCCGCTCGGAGCGCCGCAGGCACCTGTCCGGCCGGCCGCGGTGAGCCGATGCTGACCGTGCTCGCCCAGATCGTGATCACGCAGATCGTGCTCAAGGAGTGGGAGCTGGCGATCGCCGGCGCTGCCGCCGTGCTCGTGCTTCTCGCCGCCGTGGGCCTCGTTGCGGGCGTGTCCCGCCGGCGGGGCGGCGGCGAGACCGAGCGGCTCGGCGAGCTCACCGCCCGCCTCGAGGCCCGCCTCGACGAGTTCGCGCGCGAGCTCTCGGAGGCCGTGGGGCAGGCCGACGACGACCGGCGCTGGCGGCCCGTCCTGAACGAGGTGGCCGAGTCGGTCGACCTCGACGAGGTGCTCGAGCGGACGCTCGAGGCCGCCCGGCGCCTCCCCGGTGCGGACGCTGCCCTGATCTCGCTCGAGACGGAGGACGGCCCGCCGATCCTCGGCGCCTCGGGCCTGCCGGCCGAGTCGATCGAGCTGCCGCTGTTCGTCCCGCGCAGCCGGAGCGGCGAGGAGCACCGCTCGATCGAGCTGTCGTTCCGCTACGCCGAAGACGAGGCCGCCGGCCCGGGGCCTGACCTCCGGATCCACGCCGGGCTCAGCGTGCCGCTCGCCGATCCCGCAGGCCGCCTCGGCTTCCTGACGGTCTACACCTGCGAGCCGGGGCACCGGTTCGGCCCGGACGATCTGCTGCGCCTCGAGCAGCTGGCCGAGCGCGCCGCGCCCGCGATCGAGAACGCCCGCCGGTTCCGCGAGGCCCGGCAACTCGCCGACCTCGACGCCCTCACGGGCATGCACAACCGCCGCTACTTCTACCAGGCGCTCGAGCGGGAGGTCGCCCGCGCGCGCCGCTACGACCGCTCGCTGGCGCTCATCGTCATCGACCTCGACGACTTCAAGCAGGTCAACGACCGGGTCGGGCATCTCGCCGGCGACGAGGTGCTGGCGGTGGCCGCCGAGCGTATCCGCGGCGCCGTCCGGACCGCGGACATCGCCTGCCGGATCGGCGGCGACGAGTTCGCGGTGATCCTGCCCGAGTCGGGGCTGGCCGACGCCCACCTGCTGTTCGGCCGGATCGAGGAGGCGATCGCGGAGGCTCCGGTCGGCCGCGCGGAGCGCGTCGGTGTCTCGGGCGGAATCGCCGAGCTGCGGCACTCGGACTCGCCGAGCGAGTTCTTCGATTCGGCCGACGAGGCCCTCTACAGCGCCAAGCAGTCGGGCAAGGCACGGTCGGCCGTCGCCGGCCGCACCGCCTGAGCGACATCCGAGCCGGGCCAGGACGACCCCGGACCTTCGGAGGTGGTGCGCCTCCGACCGCGAGGGCACGATGAGCCCATGCACGTCTGCGACGTCTGCGGGACCCTCTTCGAGCCGGGCGACTATCAGGTCGTCGCGAACGGCCGCAGCTACCACTCGATCGACTGCGCCGTGCGTGCGCTCGATCACCGGGCTGTGACACGGCCGGTGATCGGCGGGCCTCCGGACGGCGACGGGCCGCGCGGCTCCGGCCGGACCTACTCGATGGTCGCCTCGCTCGGCCGCTCGGGCGGGCCGACCGGGAGCGCGAAGACGACACGGCGCGTGTCGCCCGGCAGGGCCGACCCCTTCTCGCCCACCACCTCGAACACGACGCCGTCGTAGGCGAGCCGCTCGCGCGGCTCCGGGGCACCGCCGCTCCACGCCACGAGGCGATAGCCGCTCGCGAGCCCGAGCAGGAGCAGGCGCTCGCGGCCGGGCGCGTCGGCCGGCGGCGGTTCGTGCTCGTGCGGGCCGGAGGCTTGCTCCGGCGGCGCTTCGACCGGGGGTGCTTCGAACG
>CAYXXE010000019.1:13166-23866 GCA_964468985.1 uncultured Gaiellales bacterium
GCAGCCGGCGGCGTGGGGAGCGGCTCGGGCTCCGGGCGGTGCGCCAGACGATCGACGCGGGTGCGCAGGATGTCCACGCTCGCGGCGAGCGAGCGGATCTCCTGGCGCTGCTCGAGCAGGGCTTCTTTCGTCGCGCGCAGGACCTCGAGCGTCCGCTCGACCAGTTCGACGAGGTCGGCCGGCGGCTTGCGCCGCAGATCCTCGAGCCGGCGGAACAGCGTGTCTTCGAGCACGCCGCGACGAGGCGCAGGCCTCGCCTCCGGCAGCCAGCCGCGTTCGGGTGTCTCAGCCATCCCTCGGCTCCCGATTCTTCGGCCGGCGCCGCTCTCCTCGTCGCCGCCCGCCCATTGCGGCGCTCATGTGCCCCACCAGCCGGCCAGTTGCGCCGGCTCGAGCGGCGCCGGCCGCTCGACGCTGCTCTCGATCCGCACGGGCGCGCCCCGGTCGCTCGAGGCCTGGACGGCCTCCAGCACCTCGAGGGCATGGAAGGCCAACTCGGCGCCGGTGCGGTGGGGCGCCCCACGGGTCGCATCGAGCAGGTCGAGCACGCCGAACCCGCGGAAGTTGCCGATCCCCCTGCCCTCGCCGGCCAGCGGCGGCAGGACCGGCGGCACGACGCGCGGCTCCTCGTCGGCATGCAGTTGCACGAGGACGTCGCCGCCGAACCAGTTGGGGTGGGGCACCGTCAGGGTCCCGAGCGACCCGTAGAGCTCGAACGGCGGATGGCCGTGGTTCCAGACGTCGAAGCTGTGGAGGTAGGTCCCGATCGCGCCGGATGCGAGCTCGAGCACGGCGGCAGCGTGGGTCGGGACCGTCGCCTGCACCGTCTCGACAAGCCGTCCGGGAGCCGTGACGCGGCGCTGCGCGACGCCGATGCGCGTCCTGCCGGTCACCGACGCGACCGGCCCGAGCAGCTGCACGAGCTGGGAGATGAAGTACGGCCCGACGTCCAGGAGCGGGCCGCCGCCCGCGGTGAAGAGAAAGGTCGGGTCCGGATGCCACAGCTCGGCGCGGCTGTGCGAGCCGACGAGCGTGAAGCCGATGATCTCGCCGAGCGCGCCGGAGTCGACCACGGAGCGGGCCGTCTGGCCGCCGGAGCCGAGAAACGTGTCCGGGGCGGACCCGAGCAGCACGCGGGCCGCGCGCGCCTGCGCGAGCAGCGGCGCAGCCTCGGCGGTGGTCGCCGCCAGCGGCTTCTCCGTGTAGACGTGCTTGCCGGCGGCGATGGCCGCCGAGGTCACCTGCGCGTGTGCGAGCGGCGGTGTCAGGCTGACGACGACGTCGACCAGCGGGTCGGCGAACACGGCTTCCGGCGGGCCCCAGTCGGGAATGCCGTACCGGCGTGCAGCGTCCTCGGCCCTGGCCGCATCGACGTCCGCGACCCTGGTGATCGTCACACGCCGCGGAAACCGGGCGAGGCCCTCGGCATAGGTCTCGAAGATCTTGCCGCATCCGACGATCCCGATCGCCGCCGGCGTCACCGTTCCGCTCACGTCGTGTCACACTCCCGTCGTCGCCGCCGATCGTCACGATAGAGATCGAACCGTTCGGGTGCGATCTGCGAATGTCCTGCGTGCAGCGCTCACAGCCACTCGGTCGCCATGTCCCGTGATCTCGCCCATCTCTCCGAGGAGGCACTCGTGGCGCTGACGGCCCGCGGCGACGAGACAGCGCTCGCCGAGCTCTACGACCGCTTCAGCGCGCCGGCCTACGGCCTCGCGCGGCGGATTCTGCGCGACGACAATCTCGCCGAGGACGCCGTCCAGGAGGGGTTCCTCGACGTGTGGCGCGGCGCGGGGCGGTACCTGCCGGAGCGGGGGCGCGCATCGAGCTGGCTGCTGATGCTCGTCCACCGCCGTGCGGTGGATCTCGTCCGCCGCTCCGAGCGCCGACGCGCCGACGTCCTCGACGATGTCGCCGACCGGGTCGGCGGCTCGGTGGAGGACGAGGGCTGGCTGCGCCTCGAGCGCGAGCGGGTCCAGGGCGCGCTCAAGGGGCTGCCCGACTCCGAGCGGGAGTCGATCGAGCTCGCGTACTACGGCGGCTTCTCGCAGAGCGAGATCGCCGAGCGCCTGGGTCAGCCGCTCGGCACGATCAAGAGCAGGACGTTCAGCGGCCTCCGGCGCCTCCGCGAGCTGCTCGGAGAAGACACGATGGAACAGGCATGGAATCCGAGCTTCACGAGCTGAGCGCCGCGTACGCGCTCGACGCCCTCGATCCGCGTGAGCGGGACCTGTTCGAGCGGCATCTGAGCGAGTGCGAGCGGTGCCGCGCGGAGGTCGCGTCGCTGACCCAGACGGCGGCCGCGCTGGCGTACGCCGCCCCGCCGGCAGAGGCGCCGCCGCGCCTGCGCGAGCAGCTCCTGCAGCGGGTCCGTGAGGAGCAGCAGACCGCCACCGTCCTGCCGTTCCGCCGCCGTCGCGTCGAGCGCGCGCTGGCCGGAGGGCTCGCCCTCGCAGCGGCCGCGGCGATCGTCCTGGCGGTGTGGGCCGGCAGCCTGCACGGCAAGCTCGGGCGCGAGCAGGCCGCCGGGCTCGAGAGCCGGCAGGCCGTCGCGATCCTCGGCGACCCACTCGCCACCCGCCGTGCGCTGCGCGGGGCGCGCGGCGAGCTCGTCGTCGCGAAGGGCGGCAGCGGCGTGCTCGTGCTGCCCGATCTCGCGGCGGCGCCGTCGGGCAAGACGTACGAGGCCTGGGTGATCGCCGGCGGAGTGGCCCGCCCGGCCGGGCTCTTCTCGGCCGGTGGCGCCGTCGTGCTCGGCCGTCAGGTCGCCGCGAACGACGTGGTGGCGGTCACCGTCGAGCCGAAGCACGGCTCACAGCAGCCCACCACCACGCCGTTCGTCTCCAGCTCGACGGCGTAGCAGGTCGGGGCGTTCTAGCCGCTCGTGGCGCCGCAGTTCTTGGCGGCCCACGTCGAGAGATCCTTCTCGGCCGCGGCGACCTTCGGGTCCTGAAGCGGCTTGATCGCCCCTTCGAGCGCGGCGAGCTGGGCCGCCGTCGGGGTCTTCCCCGGCGTGAAGCCCGCCTTCTCGAGTGCGCTGATGTACGTGCCGAACGCGCCTGCGAGGGTCTGGAAGTCGCCCTTGATCGCCGACGGCGCGAACTGCGCCATCGCGGCGAGCGCTTTCGGGTAGTTCGCGAGCGCCTTGGCGCTGTCGCCCGACGAGCCCAGCGCGGCCGCGAACTTCTGGCCCATCGCGGCGAGCTGCCGGCAGTTCTTGTTCGCGAATTTCGGCACGCCGGAGCTGCCCGTGCTGCCGCTCGTCGTGGTTGTGGAGTTCGTGGTCGTCGCGGCCGTGGTCGTCGCAGCGCTCTGCGTCGTGGTGGCCTGCGTCGTCGTGACCGTAGCGGTCGACGCCGAACCGGTCGCCGACGACTTCTTGCCGCCGCAGCCGGCGGTCGCCAGCACGAGCAGCGACGCGAGCGCGGCGAAAGCGATCTTGCCCTTCATCTGGTGCTCTCCTCTCGGCTTGCCTGCAAAGGTCTGGCCCGCGCCGATGGTAGATCGTCCGTCGGCCGTGCGCATCCCCCTGCCGCCGCCTACTGCTCGTAGCCCTCGACAACCTCCTGGCGGCGAAGCTCGGCGCCCTCGGGGTCAAGATGCGCCCGTTCGAGCGCCCGGCGCTGGCGGAGCAGATCCCAGTACTGGTCGAGCGTCACCTTGATCGTGGCCAGGCGGTCCCGGTCGGCGTCGCTCGCCGTGCCGTGCGACTCGGCGTCCCAGAGCGTGTGCTCCTCGGCGACCAGCTGCTCGATCTGGGCGTGGATGTCGGTGGCGTCCATGCGACTCTCCTTGCTGGTTGGCAGGTCGAAAGCTCCCAGTAGCGTGCCCGAACGGGCGCCGGGGATGTGCGAGCCGTAAGAATCTGCGGGCATGGCCGCCGCCGACACCGCCACTGCCGACACCGCCGCCGCTCCCGCGCCCGACCGCACCGCCTGGGCGCGGAACCTCGAGACGCCGCTCCGCGAGTTCCTGCGCACCGAGACGGGCAGCTCCGCGGTGCTGCTCGCGGCGACGGTCGCCGCGCTCGTCTGGGTGAACGTCGACGGCTCGTCGTACTCGTCGGTGTGGCACTCGACGCTCTCGGTGCGGATCGGGCGCTCCGGGATCACGCAGGACGTCCGGGCCTGGGTGAACAGCGGCCTGATGACGATCTTCTTCTTCGTGGTCGGGCTCGAGGCGCGCCGCGAGTTCGACATGGGCGAGCTCCGCGAGCGCCGCCGCGTGACGCTGCCGCTGGCGGCCGGGATCGGCGGGATGGTCGTGCCGATCGCGATCTTCCTCGCCGTCAACGCGGGGCACTCCTCGACGCACGGCTGGGGTGTCGCCATGTCGACGGACACGGCGTTCGTCCTCGGCATGCTCGCCCTCGTCGGGCCTCACTTCCCCGGGCGACTGCGCGCCTACGTCCTGACCGTGGCGGTCGTCGACGACATCGCCGCCCTGCTCGTGATCGCGATCGCGTACAGCGGCCATGTCGCCCTCCGGGCGCTCGCCGTGGCGGCGGCGATCCTCGCGCTCATCGTCGTCGCCCGGACCGCCCGCGTCCAGGCGGGGATCGTCTACGCGGCACTCGGGCTGGCCGGCTGGGTGGCGCTGTCGAAGTCGGGGGTCGACGCGGTCGTGATCGGGCTCGCGATGGGGCTGCTCACCTATGCGTCGCCGGCCGCCCGCACCGACCTGGAGCGCGCGACCGACCTCTTCCGGCTCTTCCGCGAGCAGCCGACGCCCGAGTTGGCCCGCTCGGCGCGCGCCGGGGTCTCTTCCGCGCTGTCGCCGAACCTGCAGCTCCAGCAGATCTTCCACCCGTGGTCGAGCTACGCGATCGTGCCGCTCTTCGCGCTCGCCAACGCGGGCATCGCGGTCGACGGCGGCTTTCTCGCGAAGGCGTACGCCTCGCCCGTGACGCTCGGCATCGTGGCCGGGTACGTGCTCGGCAAGCCCGCCGGCATCGTCGGCTCGTCCTGGCTCGTGACGAAGCTCTCGCGGGGCCGGCTCCGGCCGCCGGTCGGCTGGGCCGCCGTGACGGGGGCGGGTGCGATCGCGGGGATCGGCTTCACGGTCTCCCTGCTCATCGCGACGCTCGCCTTCGGCGGCGTCGAGCTGGAGGAGGCGAAGCTCGGGGTGCTCACCGCCGCGCTCGCAGCCTCGACGCTCAGCTGGCTCGTGTTTCGCGCGACCGCGCTCCTGCCGACGCGGTCGCGGATGCGGGCGATGTTCGGCACGTCGGAGGTGATCGTCGACCTCGCCGCGCCCGTCGACGACCGGCGCGACCACATCCGCGGCCGCGCGGACGCCCTCGTGACGCTCGTCGAGTACGGCGACTTCGAATGCCCGTTCTGCGGCCGTGCCGAGCCGGTGATCGGGGCGCTGCTCGCGGATTTCGGCGAGCTTCGCTACGTCTGGCGCCACCTGCCGTTGAACGACGTGCACACCCACGCGCAACTCGCCGCCGAGGCGGCGGAGGCGGCCGCTCTGCAGGGCGCGTTCTGGGAGATGTACGACCGGCTGCTCGGGAGCCAGGGCGAGCTCGACCTCCGCGACCTGATCCGGCACGCCGAGGCGCTCTCACTCGACCTCGAGCGCTTCCGCGACGACCTGCGCACCCACGCCGGCGCCGCGCGGATCGCCGAGGATGTCGACTCCGCCGACCTCAGCGGCGTGTCGGGCACGCCGACGTTCTTCGTCAACGGCCGGCGCCACAACGGCGCCTACGACATCGAGGCGCTGACGGCCGCCGTGCGCGCGGCCAAGGCCCGCGCACTCATCGAAGCCGGCTAGCGGCCCTCAGCCCGGGGCACGGACCTGCAGCCGCCCGCCGTCGCGGGTGACGCGCAGCGCCAGGCTGAAGCAGGCGGTCATCGTCGCGTCCGTGACGGCCTCGTCGACCGGGCCGGCAGCGACCACGCGGCCCTCGCGCAGCAGCAGCGCGTGGGTCGTGCTCGCGGGCAGCTCCTCGAGGTGGTGGGTGACGGTGAGCGTCGCGAGCCGCGGCCGCTCGCGCGCCGTCCGCTCGATCGCCCGCAGCAGCAGCTCGCGACCCGGCAGGTCGAGGCCGGCGGCCGGCTCGTCGAGCACCAGCAGCGGCGCGTCCGCCAGCAGCGCCCGGGCGAGGAGGATCCGGGCCCGCTCGCCCTCCGAGCAGGTGGCGAAGCGCTGTGCGCTGTGGGGCGCGACGCCGACGCTCTCGAGCAGCCTGCGCGCCCGCGCGACCAGAGCGTCGTCGGGATCCTCGACCATCAGGATCGTCCCCCAGGCGCCGGTGAGCACCACATCGATCGCGCGCTGCTCGGGGTAGAAGCGTCGCGCGTCGCCGGGGTCGACGACGCCGATCCGTCGCCGCAGGTCGTGCAGGGCGACCCGGCCGAGCCGCCCGCCGAGCACCGTCGCCGAGCCGGACGTGGGTCGGACCTGCGCCGACGCGATGCGCAGGAGCGTCGACTTCCCGGCCCCGTTCGGCCCCAGGATGCCCCAGTGCTCGCCCGCGCGCACCGTCCAGTCGATCGAGTCGAGGATCGTGTTGCCGCCCCGGCGGAGTGTGACGCCTGCGAAGGAGAGCACCCTGTCCAACAGGGTAATGGCGTACCGTGGCGGAGCGTGACCGGCCAACCGACCCTGACGCTGCACGGCGGCACGGAGCTCCCCGTGCTCGGGCTCGGCGTCTGGCAGATCCCGGCGGGCGGGCCCACCGAGCAGGCCGTCGAGTGGGCGCTCGAGGCCGGCTACCGGCACGTCGACACCGCCGCCGTCTATCGCAATGAGCAGAGCGTCGGCGCCGCCGTGCGGCGCAGCGGCCTGCCGCGTGACGAGGTGTTCGTCACGACGAAGCTGTTCCCGGTGCACACGAGCGCCGAGCGGGAGCTCGGGCGCAGCCTCGCCCGGCTCGGACTCGACTACGTCGACCTCTATCTCCTCCACTGGCCGCTCCCCCTGCAGACGAACCGGCTCTGGCGGCAGCTCGAATCCCTGCGCGAGCGCGGCCTCGCCCGCGCGGTGGGCGTGAGCAACTGCGGCCGCGGCCGCCTCGAGCGGCTGGCCGGGCGCGGTGGAGTGCCGGCGGTCGACCAGGTCCAGTTCAGCCCGTTCCGCTACCGGCGGCGGCTGCTCGAGTACTGCCGTGCGCAGGGGATCGTCGTCGAGGCGTACAGCCCGCTCGAGCGCGGTAAGGGGCTCGCCGACCCGACGATCGCCGCGATCGCCGCGCGCCTCGAGCGCACACCGGCCCAGGTGATGCTCCGCTGGGCGGTGCAGCACGGGGCGGTCGTGATCCCGAAGTCGCAGGATCGCGAGCGGATCCGTGCCAACGCCCGCATCTTCGACTTCGAGTTGGCCCCCGACGACATGGCGGCGCTCGACGGGCTCGACCGCACCGGCGGCGCCGCCCGCGCGCGCCCCTGAGCCGGGCGCGTGCGGCTCGGCGCCTCAACTCTGCGGCGAACTACCGACGCCGC
Source organism: uncultured Gaiellales bacterium (assembly GCA_964468985.1). GTDB lineage: Bacteria > Actinomycetota > Thermoleophilia > Gaiellales > Gaiellaceae > PALSA-600. The sequence goes on from CAYXXE010000019.1 coordinate 20,621, forward strand.
CCGCCGGTCGATTCGTCACGATCCCGGCATGAGACGTCGACTTGGCGGAGGCTCATGAGCGAGCCCGGGAAAGGCGTTCTGCCGGTCATCGTCGCAGCGGCGCTCGCCGCCGCCCTGGCGATCGGCGTCGTCGCCTGGGGGGCAGGGCACTACACGAACCGCATCCACACGGTGACCGTTGCCGGCCCGGCGGTTGCGACGACCACGTCGTCGAGCGTGCCGATCGACCCGCAGGTCGCCGCCGGAGCCCACGTCTTCGTCCAGTTCGCCTGCGCCGAGTGCCACGGCATGCAAGGCAAGGGCGGGGTCTCGCCGGTCGTCCCTGCGCTGTCCGGCATCCGCAACAGCCTCACGACCGCGCAGCTACGCCAGATCATCGACCACGGCCTCGGCGAGTCGGCCGACCCGAAGCAGCCGTACATGCCGGTCTGGGGCGCCGTGATCTCGACGCCGCAGGTCGACGAGCTCGTCGCCTACATCCACGCCGGGCTGCCCGCCGTCCCGACGGCCACCCCGCCGGAGGTGCCGCGCGACCAGGGCGCCGCCGTAGCGGGCAGCGTGCTCTACGTGCGCGACGGCTGCATCAACTGCCATGGCCCGAACGGCCTCGGCGGCGTGCCCAACCCGCTCTCCCCCGACAAGACGATCCCGGTGCTCTCCGGGGCGGACTTCCGCCACCAGTTCAACACCGATGCCAAGGTCATCGCGGTGATCCGCAGCGGCAGCGTGATCGGCAAGGCGCCGATCGTGAGCATGCCCCACTGGGGCGGCATCATCTCGGCGCGCGACCTCGCCGCGCTCGTCGCGTACCTGAAGACGCTCAAGTAGCGCATGAGCGGCTTCGCAGCGGACGAGACCGGCGACATGATCGTCGTGACGGTCGTGCTGCCGACCGGCGCCCGGGACGGCCTGGCGGTGACGGTCGGTGGCCGCACGGTGACCGTCTCGACCGCCGGCGGGTTCACGCACGAGCTCGCGCTGTCGGAGGACGCCGACACCGCCCACCTGCACGCCCAGCTGTTCGACCGCTTCCTCGAGCTGCGGGCGCCCCGGGTCGCGAACGGCGGCACCGCCGGGGCCGGCCCGGTCGCCGTGCCGGTCCGGATCCTGCGCTAGCCCGAGGCGCTTTCGCCTGGCTACTGGGCGCTGCTTCGCTCTGCGTCCAGCTCGCCGGCGGCGAGCGCATGGCGCACGAGCTCGGCCCGGGTCTTCAGCCCGAGCTTCTGCATGATCCGGGCGCGGTGCGTCTCCGCCGTTCGGATCGAGATGAACAGCAGGTTCGCGATCTCCTGATTCGTGTGGCCGAGGGCGAGGAGGTGGAGCACCTCGTGCTCGCGCTCGGAGAGGCGGTCGGTCTGGGCGTGCTCGGCCGCGGCGGCTTCCGCGCCGGCGAGCCGGGCGCCGAGCAGCGGCTGCACGTAGCGCCGGCCGCCGGCGACCTCCCGGATGCCGTGCACCAGCTCCGCCTCGGCCGCCTCCTTGAGCAGGTACCCGTTCGCCCCGGCCGCGAAGGCCTGCCGGACGTACGCCGGGTCGTCCTGCATCGAGAGCATCAGCACGCGCGTCCGCGGCGCTGCGCTCGCGATGTCGGCCAGCGCGTCGATGCCGCTCCGGCCGGGCAGCACGACGTCGAGCAGCAGCACATCGGGCTGCTCGGCCCGGGCCTGCTCGACCGCCTCGTCGGCGCTGCCCGACTCGCCGACCACCGTCAGGTCGGGCTCGGCGTCGAGCAGGCGGCGCAGGCCCGCGCGCACGAGGGCGTGGTCGTCGCAGAGCTGCACCCGGATCGGGGTGCTCACGGCACAGCCGCCCCGGACGCCGAGGCGTTCGGCACGATCGTGACGGGGCAGGGGGCATGGTGGGCGCACTGCTGGCTCACGGAGCCGAGCAGCAGCTCGAGAAAGCCGCCGTGGCCGCGCGAGCCGACGACGAGCAGTTCGGCCCCATCGGCCTCGGCGCAGAGAATCTGGGCCGCCTGGCCCTCGCGCACGATCGTGGTCACCGCCACGCCCGAGTCGGCCGCACCCGCCACCGCGAGGGCCTGGTCGAGCGCGGCCCGGGCGAGCTTCGGATATTCGCCGAGGTCGTCGGCGACACCGGCCCAGCCGGTCTCGTACGCCAGCGGCAGGATCCGCCAGGCGTTGACCGCCCGGACCTCGGCACCGCGCAGGCGCGCCTCGTCGAGCGCGAATCGCAGCGCCTCGATCGATCCTGCGGAGCCGTCGACACCGACGACGATCGTGCCCATGCTGTTGTCCTCTGCTTTCGCGTAGCCGGCGGGTAGGCAGTCATTGTCCGCCCGTTCCCGCCACCGGGGCGTCCGGCCGCGTGCGGATCGCGATTGCGGGGAACTACCGACCCCGCCCGGCCGGACGGCGCTCGAATCAGTAGTTCGCCGCAGCCGACTCTGCTGGTTTCTGCCCTTGGCGGCTCGGGGCGCCACCGACATCATCGCGGGCGTGGAGGCCCTGGCATGACAACGCTCGCCATGACGGCGCTCGAGCTCGCGCGCTGGCAGTTCGCGATCACGACGGTCTTCCACTTCCTCTTCGTCCCCGTCTCGATCGGGCTGTCGCTGTACGTGGCGATCTGCCAGACGCTGCAGGTCCGCACCGGCAAGGAGCTGCACGCCCGGCAGGTGCACTTCTGGGGGCGCCTGCTGCTGATCTCGTTCGCCGTCGGCGTGGTGACGGGGATCATCCAGGAGTTCCAGTTCGGCATGAACTGGTCGCTCTACTCGAAGTACGTCGGCGACGTGTTCGGGGCGCCGCTCGCGATGGAGGGCCTGGCCGCGTTCTTCCTCGAGTCGACCTTCCTCGGGCTGTGGATCTTCGGGCGTGGCCGCCTCTCGCCCCGTGTGCACCTCGCGACGATCTGGTGCGTGGCCGGCGGGACGATGCTCTCGGCCTACTTCATCATCGCCGCGAACGCCTGGATGCAGCACCCGGTCGGCTACCGGCTCGTGGGCGGCAAGGCGCAGCTGATCGACATCTGGAAGGTGCTGTTCAGCGACCTCGCCGTGTGGGCGTTCCTGCACGTCATCCTGGCCTCGATGCTGACCGCCGCCCTGGTGGCGCTCGCCGTCTCGGCTTGGCACCTGCGCCGGGGCAACGAGGTGGAGCTGTTCACGAGCGCGGCCAAGATCGCGCTCGTGCTGGCGACGGTCGGTGCGCTCGGCTCGCTGTACGTCGGCGACGAGCTCGGGCGCACGCTGATCCGCGAGCAGCCGATGAAGATGGCCGCCGC
>CAYXXE010000020.1:0-23136 GCA_964468985.1 uncultured Gaiellales bacterium
CAGCCGTGGCTCGCGACGAGCTGGAAGCCGAACGCGTCCGCGACCGTCTGGACGTTCCAGATTCGCAAGGGCGTCAAGTTCCACAACGGCCAGAGCCTCACCGCCGACGACGTCGTCGCGACCTTCAAGGTGCTGGCCGGGCCTTCGTCGGCCGCCGCGTCGGTGTTCAAGGGGATCCTCTCGCCCGACGGCGTCGTGAAGACCGGCCCGTACACGGTGCAGTTCCACCTCCAGCAGGCGACCGGCGGCTTCCCGTACCTCGTCAGCCAGACGACCTACCAGGCCGTCATCCTGCCGAAGAACTTCGGCGGCAACTGGCTCGCGGCGAAGTTCGTCGGCACCGGGCCCTACAAGTTCGCCAGCTACACGCCCAGCCTGGGCGCGAAGTTCGTGCGCAACACGAACTACTGGGGCGGCAACCCGCCGCTCGACGCGATCACCATCACCTTCTACCAGGGCACCGCGCCGCAGGTCCTGGCGCTGAAGGCGGGCCAGCTCGACCTCGTCCAGCAGCTCTCGGCCCAGGAGGCCGCGACGTTCGCGAACAACTCGCACTTCCAGACCTGGGAGACGAAGACCGCGAACCACCGCGAGTTCGGCCTGCGCACCGACATCGAGCCGTTCAACGACCCGCGCGTGCGGCGGGCGGTCGCGCTGACGCTCGACCGGCCCGGCCTGATCAAGACGCTGTTCAACGGCCGCGCGACGCTCGGCAACGACAACCCGATCTGGACCGGGTACCCGTCGCACGAGCCGTCCGTGAAGCAGCGGGTGCAGAACATCCCGCTCGCGAAGGCGCTCCTCGCCGCAGCCGGGAAGTCGAACCTGTCGTTCACGATCACGACGTACAAGACGCAGGAGATCCCGGACTACGCCCAGATCATCCAGTCGTCGGCGAACCAGGCCGGCCTGAACGTGTCGCTCGAGTTCCTGAGCGGCAGCGACTACTACGGCGCGCCGGCCGGGGCCGACTACCAGACGACGACGCCGTGGCTGAACCGGCCCGCCGTGATCACCGACTACGGCCACCGGGCGATCCCGAACGTCTTCCTGACCTCGGCGTTCGAGTCGGGCGGCGTCTGGAACCAGTCGCACTACGCCAACCCGAAGCTCGACTCGGCGATCAAGTCCTACATCGGGGCCGCCGACCTGACGACGCAGCGCGCGTACGCGAAGAAGATCGAGGGCATCCTGCTCGAGGACACCCCGGTGATCATCTCGTACTTCTACAGCTACGTCGCCGTCGGCTCGTCGAAGGTGCAGAACTACGCACCCGAGGGGCTCGGCGGGCTCGAGCTCCGTGGCGTGTCGCTCGCCTAGCAAGTACCGTGGGGGCGGCCCGGCAGCCGGGCCGCCCCTCGACCTCCGGCCATGACATGACCCGTTACGTCGTCAAGCGCGTGGGTCTCGCGCTGGTCACGCTGGTGCTGCTCAGCATCATCGTCTTCGCCACCGCGCAACTCCTGCCGGGCGACGTGGGGCGGATCCTGCTCGGCCCGTTCGCGCCCCAGAGCGCCGTCGACGCGCTCGACAAGCACCTCGGGGCGAACCGGCCGGCCGTGGTGCAGTACCTCGACTGGGCGCGCGGAATCGTCCTCCACGGCAACTTCGGCCAGTCGCTCGCCCAGCAGCTGCCCGTCCGCTCGCTGCTCGGAGGGCCGCTGCGGCGGTCGCTCGAGCTGGCGGCGGTCGCCTTCGCGCTCTGCGTGCCGCTCGGCGTGCTCGGCGGCGTGGTGGCCGGGCTCCGGCCGGGGCGCGCGGCCGACCGCACGATCACCGTCGTCGGCCTGTCGCTGGCCGTCGTCCCCGAGTTCGTCACGGGCATCTTCCTGCTGATCGCGCTCGGCATCTGGGTCCACCTCCTGCCGATCAACGCGACCTGGCCCGACGGAGCGGGCGTCCTGACGCAGATCCGCTACCTGATCCTGCCGGGGATCTGCCTGACGCTCGTGCTGTTCGGCTATATCGCGCGGATCACGCGGGCGGGGATGGTCGAGGCGCTCGAGGCCGACTACACGCGCACGGCGTTCCTGAAAGGGCTGTCGACCGCCACGGTCGTCCGGCGCCATGTGTTGCGCAACGCGCTGCTGCCGACGATCGCGGTGGTGGCGACGCAGATCGGGTACCTCGTCGGCGGGCTGGTGGTCGTCGAGACGCTGTTCCAGTATCCGGGGATCGGCAGCCTGATCGTGACCGCGGCGCAGCAGCGTGACTTCCCGATGCTGGCGGCGGGCGTGCTGATCGTCGGCACCGTCTACCTCGTCGTGACGCTCCTCGCCGACCTGCTGATCGCGGCGCTCAACCCGCGCGTCCGTCTCGGAGGCGAGGAGTGAGCGCGGCCGGGGCCGCGGTCGCCGCTCCGCGCGTCGACGAGGCCCGGCAGGCCCGGCGCGAGCGCCTCCGCCTGCTCGTCCGCACGCCGACCGCGGTCGCCGGTGCGCTGATCGTCGTCTTCTGGGTGCTGTGCGCGATCCTCGGCAGCGACATCACGCCCTACAGCCCGATCTACTACCACACCAGCGGGACCTTCGGGCATCCCTCGCTCGCTCACCTGTTCGGCACCGACCGGATCGGCCGCGACGTCTTCTCGCGGGTGCTCGCCGGGTCGCGGGACATCCTCACCGTCGCGCCGCTGGCGACGCTGCTCGCGATCGTGCTCGGCACGACGCTCGGGCTGATCACCGGCTACGTTCGAGGGGTCGTCGACGACCTCGTCAGCCGCGCGATCGACGCGGTGCTCGCCCTGCCGCTGATCATCGTGGCCGTCACGGCGATCGCAGCGCTCGGCAGCAAGTCGAACTGGACGGTGACGATCGTGATCGGCATCGTCTTCACGCCGATCATCGCCCGGACGGTGCGTGCCGCCGTGCTGGCCGAGCGCGATCTCGACTATGTCCAGTCGGCGCGCCTGCGCGGCGAGGGGAACCTCTACGTGATGCTCGTCGAGATCCTGCCGAACGTGATGCCGCTCGTGCTCGTCGAGGCGACGATCCGCCTCGGCTACGCGATCTTCGCCGTCGCCTCGCTCACCTTCCTCGGCTTCGGGATCCAGCTGCCGTCGCCGGACTGGGCGGTGCAGGTCACCGACAACTACCAGTACCTCGACCCGGACTGGTGGACGGTGCTCTTCCCGGCGCTCGCGATCGCCTCGCTCGTGGTCGCGGTCAACCTCGTCTCCGACGGCATCCAGCAGGCGTACGAGCGATGAGCGCGCCCGCCCTCGAGCTCGACCGGCTCGACGTCTCCTACCGGGTGCGGGGCAACGACCGGCCGGTGCTCCGCGGCGTGACGTTGTCGGTGGCGCCCGGCGAGTCGGTCGGGCTCGTCGGCGAATCCGGCTGCGGCAAGTCGACCGTGGCGCTCGCGATCGTCCGCTATCTGGCGCGCAACGGCCGGGTGGACGGCGGCGCGATCAGGATCGACGGCCGCGACGTCCTCGCACTCGGCGGCGCCGACCTGCGCCGGCTCCGCGCCGAGCAGGTGTCGATGGTGTACCAGAACCCCGGCGCCGCCCTGAACCCGACGATCCGGGTCGGCCCGCAGGTCGCCGAGGCGTTCACTGCCCGCGGCGTCGCGCGCCGGGAGGCGGCCGAACGGGCGCTGACGGCGCTCGCGCGCGTCCAGATCGCCGACCCGGAGTCGGTGCTCGGCCGGTATCCGCACCAGCTGTCCGGGGGTATGCAGCAGCGGATCGTGATCGCGATGGCGCTGGCGAAGGACCCGTCGCTCCTGATCCTCGACGAGCCGACCACCGGCCTCGACGCGACCGTCGAGGCCGAGGTGCTCGACCTCGTCTCGCACCTCCAGGACGAGTCGCGGACGGCCGTGCTCTTCATCAGCCACAACCTCGGCGTGATCGCCAGGATGTGCTCCCGCGTCGGGGTCCTCTACGCCGGCCGGCTGGTCGAGGAAGGCCCCGTCGAGCAGGTGCTGCGCGACCCGCGCCACCCCTACACCGTCGGCCTGCTGCGCTGCGTCCCGCGTGCCGGCGCCCGGCGCGACCAGGGCCGGCTCGACACGATTCCCGGCTTCCTGCCGAGCCTCGGCGCGCAGTTGCCCGGGTGCGTCTTCGCGGACCGGTGCGCGCTCGCCGACGAGCGCTGCGGCACCGAGGAGCCGCCGCTGGTCTCGGTGGGCACGGCTCATGAGAGTCGCTGCTGGTACCACGAGCGCGCCCACGAGCTCCCACGGCAGGAGGCTGTGGAGGCGCTCGCGCCGGCCGTCGACCGCTCGGCCGAGCCGGTCGTCGCCTTCGAGCGGCTCGGGAAGGTGTTCAGGCAGCGCGGCCACGAGGTGCACGCCCTCGCCGACGTGTCGGCGCAGCTCTGGCCGGGCGAGACGCTCGGGCTCGTGGGCGAGTCCGGCAGCGGCAAGACGACGCTCGCCCGGGCGCTGCTCGGCATCGTCGAGCCGACGACGGGCACGGTCGAGCTCGAGGGACGCACCCTCGCGCCGCGGTTCACCCGCCGGACGAAGGCCGACCTGCGCGACCTGCAGATCGTCTTCCAGAACCCCGACTCGGCGCTGAACCGGCGCCATGCGGTTCGCCGCATCCTCCTGCGCGCATTGAAGAGGACGGCGGGGCTCACAGGCGCCCCGGCCGAGGAGCGCCTGCGGCGGCTCGCCGGCCAGGTCCGCCTGTCCGAGCGGACGCTCACGCAGAAGCCGGGCCAGCTGTCCGGCGGGCTCAAGCAGCGGGTCGCGATCGCCCGGGCGTTCGCCGGCGACCCGAAGCTCGTCGTCTGCGACGAGCCGACCTCGGCGCTCGACGTCTCGGTGCAGGCGGCGATCCTCAACCTGCTCGTCGAGCTGCAGACCGAGCGGCGGGTCGCGTTCCTCTTCATCTCGCACGACCTCGGCGTCGTGCGGTACCTCTCGCACCGCATCGCCGTCCTCTACCTGGGGCGGCTGCTGGAGCTCGGCCCGGCCGAGGTCGTCTTCGACGGGCCCCACCACCCGTACACCGAGGCGCTCCTGTCGGCCGTGCCCTCGCTCGACGACGGCGGCCGCGCGCGGATCAAGCTCGCCGGCGAGATCCCGAGCGCCGCGTCGCCGCCGTCGGGCTGCGTCTTCCACACGCGCTGCCCGCGGTTCCTCGGCACGGTCTGCGAGACGGACGAGCCGCCGCTCGCCGAGGTCGAGCCGGGGCACCTGTTGCGCTGCCACATTCCCGTCGACGAGCTGCGGCAGCTGCAGCGGCGCGAGTTGGTGCAGGCGTGAGGATCCAGGCCGCCGTCCTCGAGGAGACCGGCGGGCCCCTGCGGGTGCAGGAGCTCGAGCTGGCTCCGCCCGGCCCCGGGGAGGTGCTGGTGCGGCTCAAGGCGTCGGGCGTCTGCCACTCCGACCTGAACGCGATCGACGGGACGGCGCCGACGCGCTGCCCGGCGGTGCTCGGCCACGAGGGGGCGGGCGTCGTGGAGGCGCTCGGTGAAGGGGTGACCGCCGTCGCGCTCGGCGACCACGTCGCGCTGTCGTGGGCACCGTCGTGCGGCCGCTGCGCGGAGTGCATCCGCAACCTGCCGCAGCTGTGCGCCGCCGCCTGGCCGGCGATGGGCGAGGGGGGCCTGCTCGACGGCACGAGCCGCCTTTCGAGGCAGGGCGAGCCCGTCTACCACTACTCGCTCATCTCGTCGTTCGCGGAGGCCTGCGTGGTGCCGGAGCGGTCGTGCGTCCCGATCCCGCCCGACGTCCCGTTCGCCGTCGCGGGGCTGGTCGGCTGCGCCGTCACGACCGGGGTCGGAGCGGTGTGGCACACGGCAGAGGTTCGCCCCGGCGACTCGGTGGCCGTGTTCGGCTGCGGCGGTGTCGGGCTCTCGGCCGTCCTCGGCGCCGCCGCCGCGGGCGCCGCCGAGATCCTCGCGGTCGACGTCGACGAGGCCAAGCTCGCCTCCGCCGTCGAGCTCGGCGCCACCGCGACGATGCTCTGGCACGAGTCACCCGAGGCGACGGCCGCCTCCGTCCGCGACTCGACGGGCGGCGGCGTCGACGCTGCGATCGAGGCGACCGGACGTGTCGAGGCGATGCTCGCGGCGTTCCTCTCGACCCGCAACCGCGGCGCTGCGGTGCTGATCGGGATCCCGCGCGAGGACGCGATCCTGCCCTTGCCGGCGCTGTCGATCCCGCGCATGGAGCGGCGGGTGCTCGGCTCGATCTACGGCTCCTCGCGCCCCGAGCGCGACTTTCCGCTGATCCTCGACCTGTACCGGCGCGGCCGGCTGCCGCTCGACCGGCTCGTCTCGCACAGCTTCCCGCTGGCGCGGATCGACGAGGCGTTCGCCGCGATGAAGACCGGCGGCGCCCGCCGCGTCGTCCTCGACCTGGAGGCCCAATGACCGATCCCGACGATCTCGACGGCCGGATCGGCGACGGCTGGGGCGGCGTCGCGCCCGACGGCAGCCACGTCAACGTCGTGCTCGCCCGGCGCGGCAGCCCGACCGCCGCGGCGGCGCTGTCGATGCTCGCCCAGCCCTCGCCCGGGCACACGCCCGTGCTCGTGTGCGTCGGCGAGACGCCGCAGGCCTACGAGCCGGTCTGGCCGCCGACGCTGATGATGAACAAGGCGACGGCACTCGACGACCGCCACCAGACGCTCACCTGGGGTGCCGCGCAGCTCGGGATCGCGCAGGGAGTCCTCGACGCCGTCGCCGACGGCCTGATCGAGGCGACCGGCGACCTGCTCGTGCTCGTCGCGGTGTGGGTCGACCCCGGCGCCTCCGACGAGACGGCGGTGCGGCTCGCGAACCGCGAGGCGACGCGCAAGGCGATCGGCACGTGCGTGAACGGTCGCGATCCGGCCGCCGCGGCGGCGCTCGTCGCGCGTCGCGACACGATCACCAGCCCGTTCTACGGAGGGCGCTAGTGCGCATCGCCTCCCTCGAAGCGCGCCGGTACGTCTTCCCGCTCGAGCCGCCGTTCCGGGCCGCCTGGGACCCGGTCCCGCGCGAGCGGCAGGAGGCGACCGTGGTGCTCGTCCACACCGACGAGGGCGTCACCGGCGTCGCGTCGGGCGGCGACGGGCTGCCCGACCTCGCGCTCCTCGACAGCCTGCTCGAGGGGCTCGACCCGCTGCGCACAGAGGCCGTCCGCGAGGTCTGCGAGACGGTCGACTTCCACGGCGGCCGGCCCTGGGCGGTCGAGATCGCGGTGTGGGACCTCGTCGGCAAGGTGACGGGCCAGCCGCTGTGGCGCCTCCTCGGCGGCCGGTCGGAGTCGCTCGTCGCCTATGCCTCGAGCGGCGAGCTGCTCGAGCCGGGAGCACGCGCCGACCGGTGCCTGGCACTGGCAGAGCAGGGCGTGCGCGCCGTCAAGCTGCGCTTCCACCACGCCGACTGGCGCGACGACGTGGCGGTCGTCGCCGCGGTCCGCGAGGCGGTGGGCGACCGGCTGCGGATCATGGTCGACGCGAACCAGGGCTGGCGGATGCCGGGCGACCGCGAGGGCCGCTGGGACGTCGCCACCGCGGCACAGTGCGCCCGGGCGCTCGAGGAGCTCGGCGTCCACTGGCTCGAGGAGCCCCTGCGGACCGACGACCCCGACGGCTACGCGGCGCTGCGCGCGCTCACGACGATCCGGCTGGCGGCCGGCGAGCTGGTGCGCGGGGCGGCGGAGGCGCGCGACCTCGTCGTGCGCGGCCACGTCGACGTGCTCCAGTGCGACGTCCTCTTCGTCGGCGGCATCGGCGGCTGCCGGCGCCTCGCGGCCCTGGCCGACCTGTACGGCCGTGCCTGGTCGCCGCACACCTGGTCGAACGGGCTCGGGCTGGTCGCCAACCTGCACGCGGCGCTCGCCTTCTCGACCGTCCCGTACGTCGAGGTGCCGTTCGACCCGCCTGCGTGGGCGCCGGAGCGCCGTGACTGGCTGCTGCCCGAGCCGCTCCGGATCGCCGCCGACGGCACGATCGCCCCGCCTGCGGGCCCCGGGCTCGGCGTCGACCTCGACCTCGACGCGCTCGAACGGTGGCGGGTCGCGTGACCGAGATCGACGCCGTCGTCCTGCGGGAGCCGGGGCGTCCGGTCACCGTCGAACGCGTCGAGCTGGCCGAGCCGAAGGCGGGGGAGGTGCGCGTGCGCGTGGCCGCGGCCGGCGTCTGCCACTCCGACGTCCGCCTGGCCGACGGCGAGCTCGGCGAGGGACGCTGGCCGATGGTGCTCGGGCACGAGGGCGCCGGCGTGGTCGAGGCGGTCGGTGCCGGTGTCGAGCACGTCTCCGTCGGCGACCATGTCGCGCTGTCGTTCGTACCGGCCTGCGGGGTGTGCCGCGCGTGTCTCGCCGGCCGTCCCAACCTGTGCGAGCCCGCGGGGGACGCCGGGTTCGCCGGAATGCTCCTCGACGGTACGAGCCGCCTGTCGCAGCCCGACGGCACGGTGCTGCAGCACGGGCTGATGACGGCCTGCTTCGCGACGCGGACGGTCGTCGCCGCTGCGGGCGCCGTGCCGATCACGCGCGAGCTGCCGCTCTGGCAGGCAGCCCTGCTCGGTTGCGGTGTCGTCACCGGCACGGGCGCGGTGCGCAACGTGGCCCGGGTCGCTCCCGGGGACGCCGTCGCAGTGATCGGTGTGGGCGGGGTCGGCCTGCAGGTCGTGGCCGCCGCGCGGATCGCCGGCGCGACGACGATCGTCGCCGTCGATCGCAGCAGCGACAAGCTCGACCGCGCACGCCTCCTCGGCGCGACCCACGCCGTCGACGCCACCGGCCCGGATCCGGCGGCGGACGTGCGCGAGCTGACCGGGGGCGGGGCAGACCATGCCTTCGAGGTCGTCGGCCGTCCCGAGACGATCAGGCTCGCCTGGGACTCGATCCGTGGGGGCGGGCGTGCCGTCGTGGTCGGCCTGGTGCCGCGCGGCGTCGAGGTGGCGGTGCCGGGCATCGAGTTCCTGTCGGACAAGGCGCTGCTCGGGACGTACTACGGGTCGGGCGACGCGGCCCGCGACCTGCCCGGGCTGGCGCAGCTCGCGGTCGACGGCGAGCTCGACCTGGCGGGCGTGGTCACGCACACGACCGGGCTCGCCGGCGTCGAGGCGGCGTTCGGGCGGCTGCGCCGCGGCGAGGGAGGCCGTACCGTGGTGGTCGTCGACGCGGAGCTTGCGGGCATCCAGGAGGGAGAGCGGCAATGACAGGGATCGTGGATCAGCTGGGAACGGCGGCGGAGCGGGACGTCGCGACGCTCGTCGCCGGGCTCGACATCCGCACGCGTGCCTACATCGACGGCGCGTACGTCGATGCGCTGGGCGGCGAGACGTTCGACTGCGTCAGCCCCGGGACGGGCCGCACGATCGCGGCGATCGCCTCGTGCGACGGCGCCGACGTCGACCGGGCCGTGGCCGGTGCGCGACGCGCGTTCGAGTCGGGCGTCTGGTCGCGGTCGGCGCCGAAGAAGCGCAAGCAGGTGCTGCTGCGCTTCGCCGCGTTGATCGTGCAGCACGCCGACGAGCTGGCGCTGCTGGAGACGCTCGACATGGGCAAGCCGATCCGCGACAGCCGCCGCGTCGACGTGCCGCTCGCGGCCGAGGCGATCTCCTACTACGCCGAATCGATCGACAAGGTCTACGACGAGATCGCACCGACGCATCCGTCGAGCGTCGTGATGATCGTGCGCGAGCCGCTCGGCGTCGTCGGGGCCGTCGTGCCGTGGAACTTCCCGCTGCTGATGGCGAGCTGGAAGCTCGGGCCGGCCCTCGCGACCGGCAACTCGGTCGTGCTCAAGCCGGCCGAGCAGTCGTCGCTGACCGCGCTGCGGATCGCCGAGTTGGCGACCGAAGCGGGCCTTCCGGACGGTGTCCTGCAGGTGGTCCCCGGGCTGGGCGAGCGAGCCGGGAAGGCGCTCGGGCTGCATCCCGACGTCGACCTGGTCGCGTTCACCGGCTCGACCGAGGTGGGCAAGCTCTTCCTTCGCTACAGCGGCGAGTCGAACATGAAGCGGCTCGCGCTCGAGTGTGGCGGCAAGTCGCCGCATGTCATCTTCCCGGACTGCGGCGACCTCGACGCCGCCGCGGAGGCCGCGGCCTGGGGCGTCTTCTACAACCAGGGCGAGGTCTGCAACGCCGGGTCGCGGCTGCTCGTGCACCGCGACATCCAGGAGGCGTTCCTCGAGAAGCTGCTGGCCGTCTCGGCGACGATCGGCCCCGGCGATCCGCTCGACCCGGCGACCAGGATGGGGGCGATCGTCGACGACCGGCAGCTCGACCGTGTGCTCGGCTACATCGACGCCGGCAGCGCGGAGGGCGCCGACCTGCTGCTCGGCGGCGGGCGGGTGCTGGCCGAGACGGGCGGCTACTTCGTGCCGCCGACCGTGTTTGGCGACGTGTCGAACGAGATGACGATCGCGCAGGAGGAGATCTTCGGCCCCGTTCTGAGCGTCCTGCCGTTCACCGACGAGGCCGAGGCGATCGCGATCGCCAACGACACCGTGTACGGCCTGGCCGCCGCGGTGTGGACGGACGACATCAACCGCGCCCACCGCGCCGCCCGCGCCCTGCGGGCCGGGGTGGTGTGGGTCAACTCGTTCGACATGGGTGACATCACCTCGCCGTTCGGCGGCTTCAAGCAGTCCGGCTTCGGACGGGACAAGTCGATCCACGCGCTCGACAAGTACACCGACCTGAAGGCGATCTGGATCCAGCTCCGCTCGTGACCGTCGTCGTCGACGGCACCTCGCTCACGCTCGCCGAGCTGGTCCGGGTCGCGCGGGGCGGCGCCCGGGTCGAGCTCGCGGCGAGCGCCGACGCCCGCATCAGGGCCGGCCGCGAGCCGGTCGAGCGCGCTCTCGTGCGCGGCGACGCGGTGTACGGGCTGACGACCGGCGTCGGCGTGCGCAAGCGCACGCGGGTCGACGGCGACGAGCAGGCCGCCTTCAACCACAGGCTGATCGCCGAGCACCGCGTCGGCCAGGGGCCGCGCGCGCCCGACGACGTCGTCCGGGCGCAGCTCCTGCTGCTCGCGAACGGCTTCGCCCGCGGCACCGCGGGAGTCCGGCCGGAGCTGGTCGCGGGCGTGCTCGACGTCCTGAACGACGGGCCGCTCCCGGCGGTCCGGCTGCTGGGCTCACTCGGGCAGGCCGACCTGCCCGCGAACGCCGACCTCGCGGCGGGGCTCGCCGCCGGGCTCGAGCTGGCGGCGAAGGAGGGTCTCGCTCTCCTCAGCAACAACGCCTTCTCGACCGCGCTCGCGTCCCTCGCGTTCGCCGATGCCCTGCGGCTGCTCGACACGCTCGACGTGGCGGCCGCGCTCGACCTGGAGGCGTTCGGCGCGAACCTCACCCTGCTCGACCCGGCCGTCGCCGCAGCCCGTCCGTTCGCAGGTCTCCGTGAGGCGCTCGACCGCCAGCGCGCGCTGCTCGCGGGCAGCCACCTGTGGCAGCCGGGCGCGGCGCGGGCCCTGCAGGACCCGCTCACGTTCCGCTGCATCCCGCAGGTGCACGGCGCCGCCCGCGACGCGTTCCGCTTCGTGGGGGAGCAGCTCGCCGTCGAGCTCGACGCCTCCCAGGAGAACCCGCTCGTCGTGCCGGGCGAGGATCGCGTCATCTCGGCCGGCAACTTCGACGTGCAGCCGCTCGCGGCCGCGCTCGACTTCGCGCGCATCGCGCTCGCTCCGGTGCTGACGGGCGCCGCGGAGCGCTCGGTGAAGCTGCTCCAGGCGCCGCTCACCGGCCTGCCGGAAGGGCTGGCCGCCGAGGCGGGGCTCGCCGAGAGCGGGCTCTCCGAGTTCGGCGTGCCCGCGCAGGCGCTCGCCGCCGAGGCGAAGCTGCTCGCACAGCCCGTGTCGATCGAGACCGCGAGCACGAGCCACCACGAGGGCCTCGAGGACCGCATCACGCTCGCGCCGCTCTCGGCCCGGCGCCTGGCCGAGCAGGTCTCCCTCGGCGAGCGGCTCGCCGCGATCGAGCTCGTCGTCGCCGCCCAGGCGATCGACCTGCGCGGACGCCCGCAGCTCGGAGCCGGCAGCGGCGCGGCCCATCGCCTCGTCCGTGAGCTCGTGCCGGCGACGGGGCGCGGCGAGCCGCCGCCGCAGGACCTCGAGCCGGTGGTCGAGCTCGTGCGATCCGGTCGGCTCGCGCAGACGTAGGCTCTTAACGATCTCCTAGGCCGTTGTGGTTGGCTCATGCGGGAGAATCCGTCGTCGGAAGGAGCACGCAGGTGGTAGACAGCAGCCCGCCAGCGCAGGACGAAGTCGCGCGGAAGCTCGAGGAGGCGCTCTTCGAGATCCGTCGGGTGATCGCCGGGCAGGAGGCGATGCTCGAGCGCGTGCTCGTCTGCCTGCTCGCCGGCGGGCACCTGCTGATCGAGGGGGTACCCGGCCTGGCCAAGACGTTGACGGTCAAGTCGACCGCCGCGGTGCTCGGCGGCTCGTTCCACCGCGTCCAGTTCACGCCCGACCTCGTGCCCGCCGACCTCGTCGGCACGAGGATCTACCGGCCCGACAAGCACGAGTTCGACATCGAGCTCGGCCCGGTGTTGTGCAACTTCCTGCTCGCGGACGAGATCAACCGCGCGCCGGCGAAGGTCCAGTCGGCGCTGCTCGAGGTGATGCAGGAGCGGCAGGTGACGATCGGCGGCAAGACGTTCCCGGCGCCGACCCCGTTCCTCGTGCTCGCGACCCAGAACCCGATCGAGTCGGAAGGGACGTATCCGCTCCCCGAGGCGCAGGTCGACCGGTTCATGCTGAAGGTGCTCGTCGACTACCCGACGCACGACGAGGAGCTCACCGTCGTCGCCCGCTCGCTCGAGAGCCCGCCTGAGCTGGCGCGGATCCTCGAGCTCGACGACCTCCTCGTGCTCCAGCGGCGCGCCGCGTCGGTGTACGTCGACCCGGCACTGATCAGCTGGACGGTGCAGGTCGCCACCGCGACCCGCCGTCCGGCTGACCACGGGCTCGAGGAGATCGCCGACTACGTGGCGTACGGCGCCAGCCCGCGCGGCCCGATCTCGCTCGTCGCGGCCGGCCGCGCGCTCGCGCTGCTGCGTGGGCGCGACTACGTCGTCCAGGCCGACCTCGAGGCACTCGTGCGCGACGCGTTCCGCCACCGGCTCGTCCTGAGCTACCGGGCGCTGGCCGAGGAGGTCGCCGCCGACGCGATCCTCGACACGGTGCTCGCTGCCGTCCCGGCGCCGGAGCTCGACCTCGGGCGCCGTCAGGCGACCGGAGCGCGTCCGGCCGCCTGACGTGGCGGCGAACGACCCTCTCGCGCCGATCCGGACGCCCGCCCGGCCCGGGCCGGGCGCGCTGTCGCCGGCGTCGCTGCGCGCCCTCGAGCTGGCGGTGGGGCGACGCGTCGACGGGCTTCTGGCGGGCGACTACCGCAGCGCAGTCGCCGGTGTCGGCAGCGAGCTCTGGCAGATCCGAGCCTACGAGCCGGGCGACGACGTCCGCCGTCTGGAGTGGAACGCCACCGCGCGCACCGGCGAGCCCCACGTGCGGGTCGAGCTCGCCGAGCGCGTGCTCGTCTCGTGGCTCGTCGTCGATGCGTCGGCCTCGATGACGTTCGGGACGGCGGAGCGGCGGAAGGCCGACGTCGCCGAGGGTGTGGCGATCGCGGTCGGCTACGCGGCGACTCGGCGGGGCAACCGGCTCGGGCTCGTCTCGTTCGGGGCCGAGCCGAGGGTCGACCCGCCACGTCAGGGTCGCGCGGCCCTCATCGAGATGCTCCGCCTGCTGCGCGAGGCGCCGCCTGCCGGACGCGGCACGCTCGCCGCCGCGCTCGGCGTGACCGACCGGGTCGCCCGCCAGCGTGCGCTCGTCGTCGTCGTCTCGGACTTCCGCGGCCCGTTCGACTGGCGGCCGGCGCTGCTGCGCCTGTCCGGCCGCCACACCGTGCTGGCGGTCGAGGTGCGCGATCCGCGCGAGCAGGAGCTTGCCGATGTCGGCGAGCTGCGGCTGGTCGACCCCGAGACCGGCCGGCAGCTGCGGGTCGATACGAGCGACGCGCGCCTGCGGCGCCGGTTCGCCGCCGCCGCGCTCGACGAGCGCCGGGCGCTGACCCGGACCCTGGCCGGCGCCGGGGTCCGGCACGTCGCGCTGTCCACCGAGGGCGACTGGCTACGCCCACTCGCCGCGTTCCTCCGCCGGAGCGAGACCCGCCGATGAGCTTTGCCGCGCCCGGCCTGCTGCTCTGGCTGCTGGTGCTCCCGGCAGCGGTGGCGGCGTACCTCTGGCTCGAGCGCCGCCGGGTGCGGGCCGCGGACCGCTGGGTCTCTCCGGCGCTCGTGCCGAACCTCGTCGCCACGACGCCCGGCGGACGACGCCACGTACCGACCGCTCTGCTCCTCGTCGGCGTCGCGCTGCTGCTGGTCGGCTTCGCGCGACCGAAGGCGACGTTCAGCGTCGAGCGCAAGGAGGCGACCCTCGTGCTGGTGATCGACGTCTCGGGGTCGATGGCCTCCCACGACGTCGCGCCAAGCCGGCTCGCGGCCGCGCGGGCGGCCGCGGAGCGGCTCGTCGCCGCCACGCCGAAGCACTACCGGATCGCCGTCGTCACCTTCTCCGACCATGCCGCGGTCGTCGCGCCGCCGACCCTCGACCGGCGAGTCGTCCTCGCCGCGCTCGGGCGGGCACGGACCGGGCCGCAGGGGACGGCGCTGACCACGGCGATCTCCCGGGCCGTCACGGTGGCGACCTCCGTGCCGGGGCCGAAGCCGGGCGAGAGCCCGCCCGCGGTCGCGATCGTCCTCTCCGACGGCGGCCAGACCGCCCAGGGGCCGACGACGGCGCAGGTCGGCGCCCAGGCGGCGCGGGCGCACGTCCCCGTGTCGGCGGTCGCCGTCGGGACGCCCGACGGGAAGGTGGCGCAGACGATCTCGGGCGGCTACACGGAGCAGTTCGCGGTGCCGGTGGACGACACGACGCTGCAGGCGATCGCGAGGGCGAGCGGCGGGCACGTCGCGTCGAGCCTCGACCCGGCGTTTCTCCGCCGCACGGTCGAGGGGCTCGGCTCCCGTACCGGCCACGTCCGGAAGTCGGTCGAGGTGACGGCGGCCGTGGCCGCCGGCGGGCTCGCCTGCATGCTGGCGGGCGCCCTGGCCGGCGGCTTCTGGTTCAGGCGGATCCCGTGAGGACGCTCGCCGCCGCGTTCGCCGCCACGTTCGTCGCCGCCCTCGCCGTGGCCGCCGCCTGGGCGCCGGCGGGCGGCGCGACCAACGAGTGCAACGGCATCCAGGCCTGCATCCGGGTGCCCGGCCCGTGGGTGCTGATCGCGCCGCACGCCGTCTCGACCTACCTGCTCGCGTGCCCGAACGGGCGTGGGGTGGTGGCGGGGCTCGATGCCCAGGCGACGTCGCGCGACGTGCGCGTCACCTTCGACGGGCAGCTCGGGGCACCGGTGTCGCCGGGTGTGACCACCGGCCGGAGCGCGCTGTTCCACGCCCGCTCGCTGACGCAGGGCGCCGCCGCGTTCCAGCCGCTGCTCGGGTGCGTCCGGGCGGGAGGCGGCGGGCGGTCGACCGTTTCCGCGCGTCCGACTCCGGCGGGGCCTGCGCTCGACCTGCTCGCCCAGACCGTCGTGCTGCGCCCGGGGCTCGCCCGCGTCGGCGCCGTGCGCTGCCCGCCCGGCGAGCGGCTCGCCGGCTCGTGGACGGCGCTCGCCTTCCGCACGACGAGCCCGCCCGACCTCGCACAGGCGCGATTCGTGCAGCTGCATACGTCCGTCGCGGCCGGCAAGGCGACGGTGACCGCGCTCGCGAGTGATGCGCTGTCGCCCGACGCGCGGGCGGTCGCGCAGGTCGGCGTGGAGTGCGCGCCGTGACGTTCGCCTCGCCGTGGCTGCTCCTCGCCCTGGTCGTCGTGCCCGTCGTGGCCGGGCTCGCGTTCTGGCTCGACCGGCGTGAGGCGCGGTACCCGGTCGCGTTCACGAACCTCGACGTGCTCGCCTCGGTCGTCACCCAGGCGCGACCCGGCGTCCGTCACGTGCTGCGGCGCTTCCTGCCGCCCGCGCTCTTCCTGCTGGCGCTCGCGAGCGCGTCGGTGGCGCTGGCTCGGCCTCGCGCCGTCGTCACGGTGCCGGCGCAGCGCGCGACGATCGTGCTGCTCGTCGACGTCTCCGGCTCGATGCGCGCCACCGATGTCAAGCCGAGCCGGCTCGGGGCCGCCAAGGCCGCGATGAGCGCATTCCTCGACCGTGTCCCGAAGAGCTTCCAGGTCGGCCTGGTCTCGTTCAGCAGCGAGCCCGACATCCTCGTCCTGCCGACCACCGACCGCGACGTGATGCAGCAGGGGCTGAACCTGCTCTACCCGGATGCCGGTACGGCGATCGGCGACGGGCTCGCCGTCGCGGCCCAGGTCGCGGAGCAGGCCGTCGCCGGAGCGAAGCGAGGCGCGGACGGCAAGCTGCCGGCGGCGATCATCCTGCTCTCGGACGGCTCGCAGACGCGCGGCATCCTCCAGCCGCTCGACGGAGCCGCCCGCGCCCGCAACGCCGGGATCCGCGTCTACACGATCGCCCTCGGCACGAAGCATGGGACGCTCACGTTCTCGAACATTCCGGGGATCGGTGGCGGCTTCGGCGGCGGCGGCGGCGGCGGCGGGTTCGGGCCGCCGCGACGGCTCGCGGTGCCGCCCGATCCGGCCCTCCTGCAGTCGATCGCCCGGGTCACGGGTGGTCGGTCGTTCACCGCCTCGACGGCGGCCGATGCGCGGCAGGCCTACCGGGTGCTCGGCTCCAGCCTCGCGAGCCATCCGGGCCGCCGCGAGATCTCGAGCTGGTTCGCCGGCGCCGCGGCGCTCCTGCTGCTCGCCGCCCTCGGCGCGGGCCGGCTCACGGCCGGGCGCCTGCCGTAGGGGCTCGCACCGGAGCGTAATACGCATTGTGGTACGTTTCGGCTGTGTCGAAGACGGTGCAGGCGCGACTCGACGAGCGCTCCGCGCAGGACCTCGCGCTCCTCCGCAACGAGGGGCGCAGCGATTCCGAGGCGATCCGGGTGGCGCTGCACGAGGCCGCCGAGGCCCGGCGCCGCAAGAGCAGCCTCCGGCTCGAAGCCGCGGCCGCGGCCGCGGACCCCGACGATCGCGCCGAAGCGCTGCGCGTCCGTCAGGAGCTGGACGCGTTGGCAGTGGCGTGGGCCGGGCCCGAGTAGGGCGTGGTCCGGGGCGAGGTCTTCAGGCTGCGCCTGCCGCGTCGGACGCGCGGCTCCGAGCAGCAGGGCGCACGCTACGCCGTCGTCGTCCAGGCGGACGAGCTCCTGGCGCTCTCGACCGTGCTCGTGTCGCCCACCTCGACCTCGGCGCCGGCTCGCTCGTTCCGGCCGACGATCGAGATCGGCGGGACCCGGACACGTGTCCTCGTCGAGCAGACGACCGCGATCAGCCCGGACCGGCTCGGCGAGTCGGTCGGCCGGCTCAGCGCCGCCGAGCTTCGGGATCTCGACGAAGGTCTCGCCGTCGTTCTCGGGCTCTGACGGCAGAGCGTCGCCGTGTCAGGCGAGATCCAGGTTCAGCTCGCGTAGCGCCAGGAAGACGCCTTCGCTGAACGTCGGGTACGGCTGGATCACGTCGAGCAGCACGTCGATCGGGGTCTCGGCGCGGATCGCGAGCGTCAGCTGCTGGAGCCACTCGCCGGACTCCGGGCCGACCGCGACGGCGCCGGTGAGCACCCTGCGCTCCGGGTCGGCGACGACCTTCACGAAGCCCCCGCGCTTCGGTCGCTCGAACGTCGCGAGCCGCGGGACCGACGCGAGTGGCCAGGTGGCGCTGACGCCGCCCGTCGTGTCGCCGACCATGGCGACCTGCGGGTCGGTGAAGATCGTCGCGGGCACGGCGCGGTGGTCGGCGCGTGCAGGCCTTCCGGCCAGGTCGGCTGCGGCGACGCGGGCGTGATACTTGCCGACGTGCGTGAACGGGGCGATCCCCGTCACGTCGCCGATCGCCCAGACGTGCTCGGCGGCGCGCAGCCGCTCGTCCACCTCGACGCCACGGCGGGAGATCTCGAGCCCGAGCGCGTCCAGCCCGCCGACGTTCGGCCGCCGACCGGCCGCGACGAGCAGACGGTCGAACTCCAGCTCGCTGCCGTCGTCGAGGAACAGCGTGGAGCGCGCCACCTTCAGCGCGTGGGCGCCCAGCCGGACGTCGATGCCGTCGGCGCGGAGCGCCGCGTCGACCTCGGCCGCCGCGTCGGCGTCGACCCGGCCGAGCAGGCGCTCGCCGCCCTCGACGAGCGTCACCGTCGAACCGACGCGCTGGAAGAACTGGGCCAGCTCGCAGCCCACCGGGCCGCCGCCGAGCACGACCAGCCGCGGCGGCGCCTCCGAGGCCTCGGTGGCCTCGATGTTCGTCCAGTAGTCGACCGTGTCGAGGCCCTCGAGCGGGGGGACGAAGGCGGTCGAGCCGGTGGCGATCACGAGCCGGTCGTAGGCGAGCTCCACGTCGCCGACGCGGACGAGGCCCGGCTCTGCGACGACCGCGTCGCCGCGCACGAGGGCGGCATCCTGGCCCGCGAGCCAGTCGACCTGGGACGAGTCGTCCTTCTCGGCAACCCAGTCGCGCCAGCGCCAGATGCCGGCGGGGTCGAGGGTGGCACCGGTGATCGCGCCGTCGGAATGCCGTGTCGCCGCGAGCAGTTCCGGCGCCCGGAGCATGGTCTTCGTCGGCATGCAGGCCCAGTAGGAGCACTCGCCGCCGACCAGGCGGCGCTCGACGACCGTGATCCGCGACTCCTGGTCGAAGCGGCGCAGCGCGCCGACGAAATGCTCGCCGGAGGAGCCGCCGCCCAGGACGACGACATGGGTTCCGGCGCCTGCGCTCACGTGTCGAGCATAACTGCGGCACCGCCGTCGCCGCCCCGGCCGGGGTTGCGGATCCCCGCGAAGCCGATCAGCCCGCCGGCGGCGACGAGTGCCGCGGCGATGATCAGCGCGAGCCGGAAGCCCGCCAGGTCGAGCCGGTTCTGCGAGCCCGCGACCGAGGCTCCGACGACGGCGATCGCAAGCAGCCCCGCCACGCGTGCGACGGCGTTGTTGACGCCGCTCGCCGTCCCGGCCTCGCCCTCGTCGACGTCGGCGAGCACGGTCGCCGTGAGCGGCGCGACCGTCAGCGACAGGCCGACCGAGAAGACCAGCAGCGGCGGGAGCAGCTCGAGCCAGTACGAGAACCCCGGCCGCAGCCGCACCAGCCCGGCCAGGCCCGCTGCGGCGACGAGCGGGCCTGCGCCCATGAACAGCCGCGATCCGATTCGCATCGAGAGGCGTCCGACGCGTGGCGAGAGCGCGAACATCACGAGCGTGATCGGCACCAGGGCGAGGCCGCTCCGCAGCGCGGTATAGCCCGCCAGCTGCTGGAGGAACAGGACGAGGAAGAAGGTGAGGGTCGAGAGCCCGCCGTACACCGCCAGCGTCTCGACGTTGGTGAACGAGAAGTTCCGGCGGCGGAACAGCCGCAGCGGCAGCATCGGCTGCGGCGTGCGCCGCTCCCAGGCCAGGAACCCGGCGAAGACGGCGAGCCCGCCGATCAGCGCGGCGAGGACGAGCGGATCGCCCAGCCCGCGCTGCGGCTCCTCGATCAGCGCGAAGACGGGGCCGCCGAGACCGAGGACGCAGAGCAGGCCGCCGACGGCGTCGACCCGCGCACGGGTCGTCCCCGACGCGCGTACCGGCACCGCAGCGACCACGAGCGCGAGCGTCGCCAGGGCGAGCGGGACGTTGATCAGGAAGATCCAGCGCCACGAGGCGTGCGTGACCAGCCAGCCGCCGACCAGCGGCCCGATCACGAACGCGATCCCCGTCCAGGCCGTCCACGTGCCGACCGCGGCCCCGCGGGCCTCGCCCTTGAACGTCGTCGTGATGACGGCCAGCCCCGCCGGCGTCAGCACGGCTCCGGCGACGCCCTGGAGGCCGCGCGCGAGGATCAGCACCGTGCCGTCGGGTGCCGCGGCGCAGAGCGCCGACGTGACCGCGAACAGCGTGATCCCGATCATGAACAGCCGCCGGGGGCCGAAGAGGTCGCCCAGGGAGCCACCGACCAGCAGCAGCGACCCGAGCGTCAGCAGGTACGAGTCGACGACCCACTGCTGGAGGGCGAGCCCGCCGCCGAGGTCGCGCTGGATCGCGGGCAGCGCGACGTTCACGACACTCGAGTCGATGAAGACGACCACCGATCCGAGGATGCAGGCGATCAGGATCAGCTGGTTGCGAGATGCTTGCGCCCGGATGCACGATGGTTGCAAAACGAACGGAGGCCGGCGATGACCGACTACACGATCGTCTCCCTGGAGGACGTCGACGACTGGCTCGGCGACTACCCCGGCGAGATGCGGGGGATCACCTACGCGATCGGCTCGGAGCAGGTCGCGCTCACCTACCGGCGGATGCCGCAGCACACGGGCAGCAAGGGGTCGTACGGGCACCGGCACATCACCCAGGAGGAGCTCTACTTCGTGATCTCGGGGCGCCTGCAGTTCAAGCTGGATGACGATCTGGTGACGCTCGGAAAGGGCCAGGCCGTCCGGGTGCCGCCGCACGTCACCCGCGGCGTCTGGAACGACGAGCCCGAGGAGGCCGAGCTGGTCATCGTCTCGACCCGCATCGCCGATCCCCGGGGAGACGCCGAGACGGTCGACGGCTTCTGGCCGGAGTGATCAGTTCCTGCGCGGCGTCTGCTTCGCGGGCGCCTTGCGGCCGGGCAGTCGCTCGCCGCGCAGGAGTTGGATGTGACTGTCGATCTGCAACCGGACGCTGTCCGGGTCGGAAAGTCTCACGGCCGTCCTCCGATCTCTCGATTCAGACTATCTCGATATCGAGAGATTATAACACAAGCATCTTGACGTCAAGACAGATCCGGAGCACACTGTGCCCGTGACCGAGCGCGACCACCTCGACCGCTTTCTCGCGCGCCTCGACGTCCTGCCGCCCGAGGTCGAGATCGATCGTGAGGTCGAGGGGCTGGTCGGCCGGATGAACGCGATCGTGCGCCGGATCAAGCGGGCGCAGGACGAGACGCTGGCCGGGCACGACCTGACGTCGGCCGACTGGCACATGCTGACGGCGCTCAGGCTGGCGGACGGCCGTCGCAGCTCGCCGGGCGCGCTCACGGCCGAGCTCGAGGTGTCGAGCGGCGCGATGACGAGCCGGCTCGACCGGCTCGAGTCGGCGGGGCTGGTGCGGCGGCTCCCCGATCCCGCCGACCGCAGAGGCGTGATCGTCGAGTTGACCGACGCGGGGCTCGCGGCCTGGGACACCGCCGCGAGCGACCAGGGCCGGCGAGAGGCGTTCTTCGCATCGGCGCTCACCGGTGACGAGCAACGCCGACTGAATGCCCTCCTGCGCAAGCTGCTGCTCGCGTTCGAAGCCCGCGAGGGCAGGCCCGACTGACGCCGGCTACCGGTGCGGGCCGCGCGTGCGCAGCCCCGCATCGCCCGAGCGCTCGCCGAGTGAGTGGAACGGCTCCGGCGCCCGCGCGCCTGCGACGCAGTCGGCGACGTACTCGCCGAAGGCGGGGCCGTGCTTGAAGCTGTGCCCCGACCCGCCGCCGACGAGCCACCAGCCGTCGTCGTCCGGGTGGCGCGCGACCAGGAAATGCGTGTCGGTCGTCAGGTCGTACTGGCAGACCCGGGCACCCACGACCGGCGCGGCGGCGAGTGCCGGGAACCGGTGCGCCGCGTAGGCGCGCGCGTCGCGCTCGCGGTCGGCCGACGGCAGGCGCTCGAGCAGCTCCGGGTCGATCTCCGGGCCGTCCGCGTCGGAGGCCACCTTGACGCCGAGCCCGGCCAGCTCCCCGTGCCCGTAGAACCCGCCGTCGTAGTCGCAGAAGCCGGGTGTGCCGCTCCAGGCGGCGTCGCCGCCGAAGAAGAAGACGTCGCGGCGCGAGATCCGGACGGCGGCGTGCTCCGGGAAGAGGCCCGGGAGCCAGGCCCCGCACGCCCACACGACGACGTCCGCCGGGGGCGGCGCCGCCGGGTCGACGCGGCCCGGGACGAGTCCGACTCCCGCGCGTGCGCCGTCCTCGACGAGCAGCTGGGTCGCCCGGCGCGCGTGGAGCACTCCGGCCGCCGGCTCGAAGAGAACGCCGCTCAGATCGTCGGTCGCGACGCTCGGATAGAGGCGCCGGGCCTCCGCCGGCGACAGCCACTCGGCCGGGAACCCGGCGCCCTCGAGCAGCCGGTGGCTCTCCGCCTCGAAGCCGTCCTCGCTGTAGGCGAACCAGGCGACGCCGACCGGCTCCCAGATCCGCACGCCGGTCTGCTCCTCGAGCTCGAGCCAGGCGGCGCGTGCCTCCCAGGCGAGTCGCATGTACCACTCGGCCTCGCCGTGGGCCATGCGCAGCAGCCGGGTGTCTCCGCCCGAGGCGGAGCGCACCGTCCCCGGCGCGTGCTGCTCGTGCAGCGTCACCGCGAAGCCGCGGTGGGCCAATGCGCGGGCGATCGAGGCGCCGGCCACGCCGGCACCGACAACCGCGGCCGTCGTCGCCATCAGTCGCGCGGGGTGACGGTCAACGACAGGATGTCGGGCCGGTGGTAGTGGCCGGCCGGGTCGAAGCGCTGGCGCTCCTCCCACAGGCGGGCCGGGTCGAGGTCGGCGTAGAGGATGCCCTCCTCGTCGTAGAGCGGCCCGGCCAGGTAGCCCCCGTCGGGCCCGAGGATCGCCGAGCCGCCCCGGCCGATCACATCGACGCCCTCGAGCAGCGCGCGGAGCGGGAAGTCGTCGGGGTACGAGGCCGCGCGCTGGAAGTGCGAGGGAGCGACGACGAAGGCGCGCGACTCGCGTGCGATATGGACGAGCGTTGCCTGCCAGGCGTCGCCGTCGTCGGCCGTGGAGGCGAGGTAGATCTCGACGCCGGACTCGTAGAGCGCGAACCGCGCCAGCGGCATGTAGTTCTCCCAGCAGATCAGCCCGCCGAGCCGCCCGAGCGGGGTGGGCAGCGCCCGCAGGCCTCCGCCGTCGCCCTGCCCCCAGATCAGCCGCTCGTGGTTCGTCGGCACGAGCTTCCGGTGCTTCAGCGCCAGCGAGCCGTCCGGTCCGTGGTACAGGAGGGTGTTGTAGAGCGTGGACGGCCGCGCAGGATCGACCTCGTTGACGCCGGTGACGATCCAGACGCCGTGCCGCCTGGCGGTCGCGGCGATGCGGTCGACGGCCGGCCCGGGCACCTCCACCGACTCGCGGGCGAGCAGCGCGAACGCCTCCTTCGCGCCGGGCGCCGCCCAGCCGGCGAACGCGCGCGCCCACA
>CAYXXE010000021.1:0-17481 GCA_964468985.1 uncultured Gaiellales bacterium
ACGACAGCGTCTTCATCATGGGCGAGGACATCGCCGAGATGGGCGGCTCGATGGGTGTCACGCAGGGCCTCCTCGAGGAGTTCGGCGCCGAGCGCGTCCGGAACACCCCGATCTCCGAGATGGCGATCGTCGGCGCCGGGATCGGAGCCGCGATGGCGGGGATGCGGCCGATCGTCGAGATCATGTACGAGGATTTCCTGACGCTCTCGCTCGAGCAGATCGTCAACCAGGCGGCCAAGCACCGCTACATGTCCGGCGGCCAGCTGACCGTCCCGTTGACGATCCGCACGCAGGGCGGCGCGGGCTGGTCGCCGGGCGCGCAGCACGCCCAGCAGCTCGAGGCCTGGCTCGTGCACGTGCCCGGCCTGAAGGTCCTCTACCCGTCGACGCCCGAGGACGTGCGCGGCATGTTCGTGACCGCCGTCCGTGACGACAATCCCGTTCTGTTCTTCGAGCACCGCCTGCTCTATCCCGTGAAGGGCGCCGTGCCGGAGCAGATCGAGCCGATCCCGATCGGGAAGTGCCGCGTGCTCCGCGAGGGCACCGACGTGACGGTGATCGCGATCGGCCCGCTCGTGCACAAGGCGCTCGAGGCGGCGACGCTCGCCGAGGCCGAGGGCATCTCGGTCGAGGTCGTCGACCCACGCACGTTGCAGCCGCTCGACGAGGCCGGCCTGGTGGCGAGCGTCAAGAAGACGAATCGCGCCGTCGTCGCCCACGAGGCCGTCACCCGGATGGGGTTCGGCGCCGAGGTGGCCGCCGTGCTCCAGCACCAGGCGTTCGACTGGCTCGACGCCCCGGTCGAGCGGGTCGGCGCGAAGTTCGCGCCGCTCGCCTTCGCGCCGGTGATGGAGCAGTTCGTCGTCCCCCAGGTCGCCGACCTGCTGGCGGCGATCAGACGCACGGTCGGGAAGGGATAGGCCGACCGGCATGGCGAACCAGGTGAAGCTGCCGCGGCTCGGCCAGGGCATGGAGGCCGGCACCGTGACCCGCTGGCTGAAGGCCGAGGGCGAGAGCGTCGCCAAGGGCGAGCCGCTGTTCGAGGTCGACACCGACAAGGTGACGCAGGAGGTCGAGTCCGACTTCGCCGGCGTGCTCCTGAAGATCTCACTCGCCGCGGGCGAGGCGCCCGTCGGCCGGACGATCGCCTGGATCGGCGAGGCCGGCGAGGCGGTGCCGGCGGACGAGGCCGCCGCCCCGGCGCCGGTCGAGCCCGTCGCGGCCGTTGCCGCCGTGCCGCCCGTGGCCGCGGCTGAGCCGGTCGCCGCAGGCGACCCGAGCGCTTCGGACGGGGGCCGCATCAAGGCGTCACCGCTCGCGCGCCGGATCGCGCGCGAGCGCGGCATCGAGCTCTCGGGGCTGCGCGGGACCGGGCCGGACGGCCGCATCGTCGCCGACGACGTCGAGCGCGCCGCAACGGCCGGGCCGGCGGCTGCACCCGCGCCCGCCGCGGTCGCGGTCGCTGCCGGCGAGGTCGAGTCGATCCCGCTCACGAGCATCCGGCGCACGATCGCGCGCCGGCTCACCGCGGCCTGGCAGGCGCCGGTGTTCCAGCTCACGGTCAGCGCCGACATGACCCGCGCGAACGACCTGGTGGCGAAGTCGCGCGAGCTGGATCCCGACGTCCGGATCACGGTCACCGACGTCCTCGCCAAGCTCTGCGGCCATGCCCTGATGCGCCACCGCGACGTCAACGTGCAGTACACGGACGACGCCCTGCTGCGCTTCCCGACCGCGAACGTCGGGATCGCCGTGGCGGCGCCGCAGGGCCTGGTCGTACCGGTGCTGCGCTCCGTCGAGCAGCTCTCGTTGGCCGGGCTCGCCGCCGCGCGCGCCGACGTCGTCGCTCGGGCGAGGGACAACAAGCTGACGCAGCAGGACCTCGCCGACGGCACGTTCACGATCTCGAACCTCGGCATGTTCGGCATCGAGCAGTTCGTCGCGGTGCTGAACCCGCCGCAGGCCGCCATCCTCGCCGTCGGGGCGACCGAGGACCGGGTCGTGGTCGAGAACGGCGAGCTCGTCGTCCGGCCACTGCTGACGCTGACGCTGACGGTCGACCACCGCGCCGTCGACGGCGCCGTCGGCGCCGACTTCCTGCGCACCGTGAAGCGGTTCGTCGAAGACCCGGCGCTCGCGTTGTAGACGGATGGCGATGATTCGCCGCGGCGCCCACGCGGACGTGACGTTCATGCGCTCGATGCTCGCCCACGCCTACCACTGGCGGGTCGCGGTCCTCGACGCCGAGATCCCCCTTGCGCGCTACACCGAGAACTGGGGACGGGCCGGCGACCTCGCCGTCGTGGCGACGGAAGGCGGCCACCGGATCGGCGCCGCCTGGCTTCGTGTCTTCCCGGCGTCGGCGCCCGGGTACGGCTTCGTCGACGAGCAGACGCCCGAGTTGACGATCTCGGTCGTGCCGTCGCGTCGCCGTCACGGCCTCGGGCAGGAGCTGCTCGACGCGCTGCTCGAACGGGCCCGCGAGTCAGGGCATGCAGCGGTCTCGTTGAGTGTCGAGGCGGAGTCGCCGGCGGTCGCGTTCTACGAGCGCAACGGCTTCGTCGCAGCCGGCGAGAGCCACGGTGGGCTGACGATGCTGCTGCGCCTCGCGCCACCGGTCGAGTGACCGGCCGGAACCTGCCGCCGATCAGCTGACCGGCTGGAACGAGCCGCCGGCGAGGCTGACGTTCGAGTGCTGCTTCGGCCCGCCGTTCTTCTGCACCGAGACGTCGACGGCGGCGTAGTCGCCGGGCGCCGGCAGCGCGAGCGAGAGCTTGACGGTGGCGGAGTGGGGGGTGAAGGGGCCGACATCGGTCATCGCGGTCTGTCCCTTCGCGAGGACCCACACCTCGTAGTGGTCGCCGGGTGCCGGCTGCGGCACTGCGCGCAGCGTGAGCCGCAGCGTGCCCCCGGCTGTTCGCGCCCCGTAGAGGGCGGCCGTCCCGGAGACCCGGGCGCCGGCGAGGTGCGGCACGATCGCGGCTTGGGCGACGGGCTTCTGCGCGGGCGAGTGAGAGACGGCGATCGCGACGGCCGCCGCCGCGGCGGCGGCCGCGAAGGTCAGGCCGGCCACGAGACGCCGGTCGGCGAAGCGCCGCAGCGCCGGCTGCCGGCGGGTCGCGAGCGCCACGGGCTGCTCGCTGCCGACGCTGCCGATCTCCATCAGGATTCGGTCGAACAGGCCCTCCGGCGGGGCGACCCGCGGCAGTGCCGGCTCGAACGCCTCGAAGACCGCCTGCTCGTCGCTGTGGTCGCGCTCGTCGGTCATGGAGCGACCTGCTCGAGGTGGAGCTCGCCCGCGAGACCCCGGAGGCGCTCGAGTGCGAGCCGGATGCGCCCCTTCACCGTGCCGAGGGGGATGTCGAGGCGCGCAGCGATTTCCGCGTGGGACAGCCCCTCGAAGTACGCGAGCTGAATCGTCTGGAGCTGCTCGTCGGGGAGCGCGGCGACCGCCTCCGCCACCCGGATCGCCTCGTCGGCCGCGGCGGCGAGGGCGGCCGGATCGTCCGGATCGTGCTCCTCGATGCGCACCGCCGTCGCGACCTCCTGGGTCAGCGCCGCACGCCGGGAGCTCGCGCGCCAGAGCTCGATCGCGCGGTTGCGCGCGATCGCATAGAGCCAGGTCGAGACGCCGCCGCGAGCGGGGTCGTAGTCGCGTGCCCGTCGCCAGGCCCGCACGAAGACGTCCTGCGTGCACTCCTCGGCGAGCGAGGCGTCGGTGGTCACACGGTAGGCCACGGCGTACACCATCCTCCCGTAGCGGTCGTAGAGGCGGCGGAGGGCATCGTCGCTGCCGGCTGCGACTGCCGCCATCGTCGCCGCGTCGGTGCTCGCATCATCGTCGGTCAATTCGCGTTCATGGTAACCGGGCACGTCCCGCCGCCCTGCCGGTCGATCGTCGGGGCGGCCCGGCCGGTAGAGCCCGGGCCGCCCCTGCGAACGACGCGCAGTTAGTGCATCGCCAGTGACGGCGGCACCAGCACGCGGTTGATGACGTGGATCACGCCGTTCGAAGCGAGCACGTTCGGCGTCACGACGGTCGCCGAGCCGTTCAGGTGGATCTTGCCGCCGACGAGCGAGAGCGTGATCTTCTCGCCCTCGAGCGTGGCGACCTTGGCACCCGACTTGGCTGCGGCGATCGCGGCCGGCGCGAGGATCTTGGTGCCGAGGACGTGGTAGGTGAGCACCTTCTTCAGCACGGCGGTGCTGGTGGTCGCGGCCTTGTAGGTCGCCGGGTCGTGCGCCTTCAGGTACGCGAACGCCGCATTCGTCGGCGCGAACACCGTCAGGCTGCCCTTCGAGAGGGCGCCGGCCAGGCCCGCCTGCTTGACGAGCGCGACGAGCGTCGAGAACTGCGGCGACGCGGCCGCGACCTGCACGATCGTGCCGGGGGCGGCGGCCTTCGCCCGTGCCGTGTGCTTCGCCGGAGCGGCCGCGGAACCGGCGGCGATGATGCCGACCGCCAGGCCGACGGCCACTCCCAACGTCAGGAACCTCTTCAAGACGATCCTCCTCGAGTCGATTGTCGAGGCTGGTACGCCCGACGGCCGCGGGGTGGATCAGCGGCGGCGCAGCGAGGCGTCCGGTCGGCTCAGCCTGGATCCGGCTCAGGCGAGCTGCTGACCGGCGAGGGCCGCCGTCAGGAGGCCGGCCGCCAGCCACGCAAGGCCGAGCAGCTGCAGCCCCGGCTCGGCGAGCCTGCCGAGGAGCCGGCTGCGCAGCGACCGCCCGGAGTCCGGCGTCCGGCGGCGTTCGCGCAGGCGCCACAGGGTCAGCCGCCGGGCGCCCTGCCAGTCGGCGGCGAGCAGCGCTCCCTCGAGCAGCATCGCCAGGCCGAGCCCGAGCCGGGTCCAGTCGAGCCAGGCGGCACCCGACGAGACGTCGAGCAGCCCTGCGAAGAGGAGCGCCGACAGGACGATCGAGAGGTTGAGCCCCCAGTGACCCGCGCAGGCGAGCGCGCGCTCGAACCGGTTTCGTGGTGGCGGCAACGGCTGCGGCGGCGCGGCAGCCGCCCGGCGCGCGAGCAGGCGAACCGCGCGTGGCGCCAGCTTCCAGAACGAGCTCACCGCGGCGTGCCGCTCAGACGACCGCGACGATCGTGATGCCGCCGCGCGCCTTCTGGCGGAGCGTCACGGTGACGTCGCCGGCCGCGACGCCCAGTGCCGCGACGACGTCGTCGTGGATGCGCACCGCGAGCGCCTCGCAGAAGGCACCCTCGTCCCGGAAGCGGGCGAGGTACAGCTTCAGCGACTTCGACTCGAGGCAGAGGGCGGCGGGCCGGGCGGCGATCGTGACGGTGTAGAAGTCCGGCTGGGCCGTGATCGGGCAGACGGCGGTCAGCTCGTCGCTCGTCAGCTCGAGCTCGCGCACGCCGGGATTCGGGAAGGTCTCGAGGCCCGCATAGGCGGACGTCCCGGAGTGGCCGAGCGCGACGAATTCGGTCTTCTCCATCCGCAGCACTCTAGACATGCCCCTGTGCCGTCCGCCCGGCCGCGCATGATCGCGGGCTGTGGCCGGCGACGGGAGGTAGCGGTATCGTGTCGAACGTGACAAGCGAAACGGTGACGTATCGCCGCATCCGGGCCGCGCTGATCGCTGCCAGGGACTCGGGCGAGGTCACCGTCCTCCAGGCGAGCACCGAGCTGAGCCTGCCGACGGCCGCCCGCTACGCGCGCGACCACGTCCTGCTCGAGCGCCTCGGCCGCGTGCGGATCGCGATCCGGGCGGGCAAGATCGAGATCGGGCCGGAGCGTCGAGGCCAGACCGGCGACCGCCGTTCCGGGTTCGACCGCCGGGTCGGCGAGAACATCGGCAACCTCTGGGCGGAGCGGCGGGCGACCGTCGACCGCCGCGGCGGCAGCGAGCGGCGCCATGCGCCGGTGCCCGCGTACTCGCTGGGGTAACCGGAGGCGCCGGGTTACCGGCCGGCTCGCGCCTGGACGGCCCGCGGCACCGGCAGAGGTGTCAGGACGCCGGCCAGCCGGTCGCGGAGGTGCTCGAAATCGGGCGGCAGCGAGAGCTTCTCGCCGAGCGACTCGAGCGGCTCGTCGGTGGTGAAGCCGGGGCCGATCGTGGCGATCTCGAAGAGCACCCCGCTCGGCTCGCGGAAGTAGATCGACTGGAAATAGAAGCGGTCGACGACCGGCGTCGGGCTGGAGCCGGCCCCGGCCACCCGGGCACGCCACGCGTCGTGGTCGGCCGGGAGTGACGCCCACGCGACATGGTGGACGGTCCCGCCGCCGTGGCTGCCGCGCGTGGCCGGCGGCTCGTCGAAGGCGTAGAAGCCGCCGCGTGCCGCGCCGCGCGCCTCGAACAGGCTGCCGGAGCCGTCGAAACCGAGCGCCGCCAGCAGGCCGGCGCTCCGCTCGGGGCGTGAGGCGAAGGCGCGCACCCCCGCGAAGCCGCGGAGCGCATGGGCCGGCGGGATGTCCGGGCTCCACGCCTGGAGCGGCTCGTCGCCGGAGTCGTCGACGACGAGCTCCAGAGCGAGCCCCTCGGGGTCGCTGAACCGCAGCGAGCCGTCCGACCGCTCACCGCCGACGCGATCGTGCCAGAAGGCGAGCGACTCCTCGGAGCCGACCCGGAAGACGACGCGGTGCACCATCCCGTCACCCGCGCGGCCCGGCTGGGCGCCCGGGTACTCGAAGAAGGTGATGTCGGCGCCCGAGCTGCCGAGCTCGTCGGCGTAGAAGAGATGGTAGACGGCCGGGTCGTCCTGGTTGACGGTCTTCTTGACGAGCCGGAGCCCGAGTGTGTCGGCGTAGAACGCGACGTTCGCGGGGGCGTCGCCCGTGATGCAGGTGACGTGGTGGACGCCCTCGAGTTGCATCTCGCCAGGATGCCAGGTCTGCGGACAAACGTCTCCCTAAGATGGTGCGATGCGCGCGGTGACGATCTCGGACGGCAGGCTCCTCGTCGAGGAGCGGCCCGACCCGGTTCCCGGCGAGGGCCAGATCCTGATCCGGGTCCGGGCTGCCGGGATCAACGCGGCCGACCTGCTGCAGCGCGCGGGGCATTATCCGCCGCCGGCCGACGCTCCCGCCGACATCCCCGGGCTCGAGTGCGCGGGCGAGGTCGTCGCGACGGGCAGGCACGCCGCCCGCTTCGCGGTCGGCGACCGGGTGCTGGCCCTGCTCGGCGGCGGCGGCCAGGCCGAGCTCGTCGCCGTCCACGAACGCCACGCCCTCGCCCTGCCGGCCGGGGTCGACTGGCCGTCGGCCGGTGGCTTCGTCGAGGGCTACGCGACGGCGCATGACGCCGTGTTCACCCAGGGCTCGCTCGCCGTCGGGGAGCGTCTCCTGGTCAACGGTGCCGCGGGCGGGGTCGGCGTGGCCGCCGTGCAGCTCGGCGTGACCGCCGGTGCCCGCGTGACGGCCAACGCCCGCCACAGCGGTGAGCGGCTCGAGGCGCTCGGCGCCGGCCTCGCCGTCGAGGGGCCGTACGACGTGATCCTCGAGCTCGTCGGCGGGGAACAGTTCGTCCGGGACGTCGAGTTGCTCGCAACGGGCGGCCGGCTCGTCGTGATCGGTACGGGTGCAGGCGCGCGGGCGGAGGTCGACTTCGGGCAGCTGATGCGGCGGCGGGCGCGGATCTCGGCGTCGACGCTGCGCGCGCGCCCGCTCGAGGAGAAGGCGATCGTCGTGCAGCGGCTCGAGCGACAGGTCGTGCCGTTGCTGGCCGCGGGCCGGATCGGGGTGGCGGTCGAACGGACCTTCCCGCTCGACGAGGCCGAAGCCGCCTACGACGCCTTCGCCGCGGGCGGGAAGTTCGGCAAGCTCGTCCTCCTCGTGCCCTGACCGGGACCCGTGGGTACCATCGGCGACCGGGATTCCCTTCGGGCGCGAGGAGACGAGATGGACTGTGACGTCGCTGTTCTGGGCGGTGGGCCGGGCGGGTACACCGCCGCGATCCGCGCCGCGCAGTTGGGCGCGAAGGTGGTGTGCATCGAGAAGGAGGACGCGCTCGGTGGGACCTGCCTGCGCGTGGGGTGCATCCCGACCAAGGCGTGGGTGCAGACCGCCGCCTTCCTGCATGACGCGAACGACAAGTTCGCCAAGCTCGGTGTGCATGTTGAAAAAACGCAACTGGACTTTGGCGCAGCGAACGAATGGAAAGCGAGCGTCGTCCGCCAGATGACCCAGGGCGTCGCCGGCCTCTTCAAGGCGAACGGCGTCGAGTGGGTGAAGGGCGCCGGCCGGTTCACCGGCCCGACCACGATCGCGGTCGAGGGTGGCGAGGACGTCACGTTCAGGTCGGCGATCGTCGCCACCGGCTCGTCCCCGCTCCGCCCGCCCATCCCGGGGCTCGAGTCGGATCTCTGCGTCGACTCGACGGGCCTGCTCGCCCGCACCGAGGTGCCGGGTCGGCTGGTCGTGCTCGGCGGCGGGATCATCGGCTCCGAGTTCGCGTCGATCTTCAACCGCTTCGGCTCCGAGGTCACGATCATCGAGCTGCTCGACACGCTCATCCCGCAGGAGGACGCCGACGCGGCGAAGGAGCTCGCGAAGGCCTTCGGCAAGCGGGGCATCCGCCTCGAGCTCGGCAAGCAGTGCACATCGGTCGAGCAGCACGGCAACACGCTGCAGGTGCGCTTCGGCGACGGCGAGTCCGTCGACTGCGACCTGATGCTCGTCGCGGTCGGTCGCGGCCCCGTCGTCGACGGCCTCGGCCTCGAGGCGGCCGGTGTGGTCGCCGACCGACGGAAGGGGATCGCCACCGACGAGCACCGGCGCACCAGCGTCCCGCACATCTACGCGGTCGGCGACTGCGCCGGCTACTGGCAACTCGCCCACACCGCGTTCCGCGAGGGTGAGATCGCGGCCGAGAACGCCTGCGGCCACGAGTCCGTGATCGGCGATCCGGCCGTCCCGCGGCCCATCTACACCGACCCGGAGATCGCCGGCGTCGGCCTCACCGAGGCGCAGGCGCGCGAGGCCTACGGCGACGACGTCGCGGTCGGCGTCTTCCCCTGGGTCGCGAACGCCCGCGCGGTCATGCAGGCGGAGACGGTCGGCTGGGTGAAGACGATCCACGAGACGCGCTACGGCGAGCTGCTCGGGCTGGTGATGGTCGGCCCGCACGTGACCGACCTGGTCGAGGTGGGGGTCGTGGCGATCGACGCCGAATCGACGATCGAGACGATCGCCGACGGCATCGCGCCGCACCCGACCCTCACCGAGGCGATCAAGGAGGCGGGTCTCGTCGCCCTGGGCCGCGCGATCCACCTGCCGAACAAGAAGCGGGCGGCGGCGAAGGCCTGAGCGGCCGCCGCCACGACCGGCAGGAGTACAGTGGCGGGATGAGCATCATCAATCGGCGCAACGCCGTGGCCGGGTGGCTCGCCCTCACCGTCGGCAAGCGGGTCGTCAAGCGCAAGGCTCGGGCAGCCGTCCCGGCAGTCGATCCGGAGACACGCAAGCCGAACCGGAGCGCGATCGTGCTCGGGCTCGCCGGCGTGTTCGGAGCGCTCGCCTTCTGGCGCAAGCGTTCCGGCGCCAGCGGGCTCGACGAGCAGGACCCCGCAGCGGACTAGTCGGCCGCGACGAACCGGTCGAACCGGAGCGCGAGTCGTTCGCGGTCCGGCAGCCAGGCTTGTCGCGCGGGGAGCTCGAGCGGGCGCTCGTGAAACGCCTTCAAGAGATCGAGCATCGGCCCGTCTTCGTCGTCGAGCAGCCGCGCGGCAACCCGCACGTGGTAATCGGGTGAGATTCCGACGAGATTCTGGTCGAACGCTCGATGATGGATCGAGCAGAGGCTGATGCCGTTGTTCACGACGGCGTCGCCTCGCTCCTCGAGGTCACCGATGATGTGCGCGGCGTCGAGGAGTCGTTCCTCGTGCAGGCGGCAGATCGCGCACCGGTTTCGATACGCCGGCAGGACGCGGCCGCGGAACTGCGCCTGGTGGACGCGCACATGGATCGCGCGGGCGGCGTAGCGCCGCTCGATCGGGTCGCCGATGATCGCGGGCTCCCGCTCGTCGATCGGGCCGACCCAGCGGCCGGGCGATGCCAGTACCTGGCCAGCCGGCGCATCGTCCTCGACGATGAAGAAGGGATAGTGCGCGCGATACCAGCCGGGCCGGGTGGCGACGAAATACACCAGGGGCACCGCCAGCTGGAAGGCCGATCGCAGCGCGCGATTGTCCGGCTGGTCGACGGCGCCGGCCCGATACGCGTAGAGAATCCCGTCGGGGACCGCCGCGTCGGCATAGGGCGATCGCGCCGAGGTGTTGATCGAGAGGGCCGCCGGGCCGGACTGGGCCGCGGCACGGAAGATCCCCTTCTGCGGGGAGAGGAACGGGACGCGGCGGCCGCGGAATGCGAAGCCGCGATCGAGGCCGTCGCGGTAGGGAACCTCTTCGCCGTAGGTGGCACAGAGAACATCCAGGGCGGCGAAGCACGAGCTCCGGATGTCGTCGTCGCGCACCACCCGGGATCCTAGAACGGGCTCAGTGGACGGTCTGCGTGAACCGGTGCCCGGTCCGGGTCGTGCCCGCGGTGATCGTGAGCACGCCGTGGAGGACCGCGCCGTGCCGGGCGGTCGCCGGGATCCTGAGCGTGCACGACGCGTGGCCTGCCGTGTAGCGGCCCGCGCCCTGGATCTTCCTCGAGCCGATCGCGGCGCTGCATGTGACCTGCGTGCGGGCCGACGAGCCTGCCGCCGGCCCGGTGACCGCTGCCGAGATCGTGAAGAGCGCGCCGGCGTTCGGGTGCGCCGGAGCGACCTTCACGGCGGAGACGACGATCCGCGTGGCGGCCGCGTGCACCGCCGTCGAGAGCGAGGCGTCGTTGTTGGCCGTGTTCGGGTCGGTGGTCGTCGTCGACCGTGCCGACGCGTGGATCGTCTGCAGCCCGGCCGCGGTGGCCCTGAGCTGGAGCGGGAAGTCGAGCGCCGCGCCGCCGGTGATGCTCGCCGGTGGCAGGCACACGACCTGGGGGGCGGCGAGGGTGCAGCCGGCGGGGAGCGAGGCGACGGACAGCCCGGCCGGCAGGCTGATCTCGATGCCGACGTCGCTCGCCCGGGCGGCGCCGGTCGCGCCGAGGTGGACGACGTACGTGAGCGTCTGGCCGGTCGTCGCCGTGACGGGGCCGCTGAGCGAGAGTGCGACGTCGAGGGTCGCGACCTGGGACGGAGACGCCACCGTGGTCGTCCC
Source organism: uncultured Gaiellales bacterium (assembly GCA_964468985.1). Lineage (GTDB taxonomy): Bacteria > Actinomycetota > Thermoleophilia > Gaiellales > Gaiellaceae > PALSA-600. Next base: position 11,153 of record CAYXXE010000021.1, read on the forward strand.
GCCACCGCCGCCGCCACCCCCGCCGCCACCGCCGCCGCCACCACCGCCGGAGGAGGCCGGGGTGAAGGTCGCGGTGTAGGTCGCCGCGCTGTTCGGCGCGGTGAGGTTGTGCGTCGCGGCGCCGCCGTCCGACCAGCTCCCGAACTGGTAGCTCGTGCCCCCGATCGTCTGCGGGCTGGCGGCGCTGACGGAGTTCAGGGAGTTGCGGATCACCGTCACGGTGAACGGCGTCACGGCCGTCCCGTCGTCGAACGCCAGCGTCGCTCCCGACGGCTGCGAGGCGAACGTCAGGTTCACGGTCTTCGGCTGGATGCTGACGCTGGTCGTGGCCGACAGCCCCTTGCTGTCGGTCGCCGTCAGTTGTAGCTCGAGGTACGACGGGTAGCCGTGGTCGGGCGCGTTGAACGACCCCGACGTGCCTGTGAAGGTCTGGACGAAGTGGGTGTGGCAGTTGCCGACCGTCGGGCAGTGGTGGATGATCAGCGTCCAGGTCAGCGCGGAGCCGGGGAGCGTCCCGTCCTGGGCGTCGGTCGCGCCGCCCGAGAAGTTGATCAGGTCGCCGACGCTGTACGTGAGCGCCGACGAGGGGCTGGTGATCGTCGGGGTGGGCGGCGTGTTGGTCGCGACGCCGAGCACCCAGCTGACGTGAGCCTGCGCGTTCCCGGTCTTCTCGTAGTACTCGACGCGGACGTCGTGCGTCCCTGCGGTGAGCGCGATGTTGCCCGTGTAGGTGGTCGAGGACTCGTCCTGCCAGTGGTCGATCACCGGCGAGCCGTCGACCCAGACCCTGATCCCGTCACTGGCGGTCGCCGTGAAGGCATAGGTCCCCGCGGTCGCGAACGAGAACTGCCCGTCCCAGCGGGTCGAGAACGAGCCGGCCGGCACGAGCGGGCCGGGGCTCGCCGCCCCCCAGGAGTGGTTGATGCTGCTCTCGCACTGGCTCAGGACGGGCGAGCCCGCCAGCGTCTGGTTGTTGAAGTAGTCCGCCTTGAAGGTGCCCGCGGCGCAGCTCTGCGCGCTGTAGGTGATGCGGTGCAGCTTGCCCTCGTCGAGATCGACGTAGAAGAGGTCGCCGCCGGGCCCGATCTCGAGGTCGACCGGATAGGCGGCCGGGCTGACGAACGGCACGATGTCCGACGGGTCGGGGAGCCCGTTCGACCCCGGCAGCATCGCCCAGATGCAGTCGCGTGTGTGGTCGGCGAAGAAGAGCGCGCCGTCGTACGCCGCCGGGTAGGAGCCCCCGTTGTAGAACGTGATGCCGCTGATCGACGAGCCGTTCGCGTACGGGCAGCCGTCGTTCGGGGCGACCGCGGCCTGGTGGTTGTAGGTGTAGTACGGCGCGACGGTCGAGCCCGGGGTCGAATAGAGCGACGTGCACAGGTTGATGCCCGCCGCCTGCCAGCCCGAGAGCGGGCCCGGTCCCTCGTAGCACGGCCACCCGTAGTTCGACATGCTGCCGATCCCCTGGATCCGGTCGATCTCCTCCCAGGTGTTCTCGCCGACGTCGCCGACCCAGAGCTCGTTCGTTCCCGGCCGGAAGGTGAAGCGGAAGGGGTTGCGGAAGCCGTAGTCGATGATCCGCTGCGCGTTCGCGTTGGCGGCTCCGCCGTTCGGGTTGCCCGCGGCCGCGAGGCCGGTGGCCGGGTCGACGCGCAGGATCGCGCCGTCGAGCGAGACGGGCTCCCCGGCGGCCCGGCGGACGCTCTGCGAGCGGAGCGCCCCTCCCTCGGCGGTGGGCGGCGTCTCGGTACCGCCGAGGCCGGCCGGCGGGTCGGCGCACGGGTTCTTCGGGGTCGGCGAGCCGGCGCTGCCGCCGCCCTGGCCGTAGTCGACGAAGGTGAAGCTCGCGCCTTCGCCGGCGCTCACGTAGAGCATCCCGTCGGGGCCGAACTGCAGGTCGCCGATCGAGTGGCTCGGGTACTGCATGCACCAGCCGGCGGTCAGGAGGGGCGTCGTCGACACGACCGTGTCCCCCGACAGCTGCAGCCGGACGAGCTTGGCGGTGGCGGTGCAGCCGTCGGTCGTCGGCCCGGGCGGCGTGGGGCAGGCGTCGTTCCATACCGGCGCGGTCTGCCCGGGCGGCGCGTCGTAGGCGTACAGCAGGTAGATGTAGGGCGAGGCCGGGAAGTTCGGATCGAGCGCCAGGCCGAGCAGCCCGCGATCCCAGTAGTTGTACGTCTCGGTCGAGATGTTCGTGACCACCGTCGGCGTCGGGTCGCTCAGGCTGCTGTAGACGTCGACTTCGCCGCCCCGCCCGATCGCGAAGACCCGGCCGTCGGAGGCGAAGCGGACGGCCACCGGGGCAGGCATGCCGGTGAGCACCACGGAGTCCTGGAAGCCGGGCGGCAGCGTCGGGGCGGCGAGGACCGGCGCGGCCCCGGACGCGCGGCCGGCGCCGAAGAGCGAGGAAGGGCTCTGGCCGCCGGGGACGACGAGCAGCCCGAGCGCGATCGCCGCGAGCAGGGCGAGGCGCCAGGACGACGACCGACCGAACCGATACCGCACCACAGCGCACTCCCCCCGACGAAGCCTCGTTATGCCCCTGCCACCAACCCGTAGCTTCCGTGGGCGGCACGGCGGTTGTCAACGGACCTATGGCTAGTCCTTACGGACGGACGTCATCGTGTTCTCGTCCGTTCGGGACCCGTCAGGACCCCGGCGTACACTTGCCCCCTCGATGCCCGAGGCGCCCTTCGTCCACCTGCATGTGCACTCGGAGTACTCGATCCTCGACGGCGCCTGCCGGGTTCCCGATCTCGTCACGCAGGCGGCGGCGTTCGAGATGCCGGCCGTCACGCTCACCGACCACGGCTCGATGGCGGGGGCGGTCTCACTTTGGAAGGCGACGCAGGGCACGGGCGTCAAGCCGGTGATCGGCTGCGAGGTGTACGTCGCCGACGACCGCCGGGCACAGCAGAAGGGGTACGCGCACCTCACGTTGCTCGCCCGCGACAACACCGGCTACGCGAACCTGATCAGGCTCTCGTCGCTCGGGTATCTCGAGGGCTACTACTACAAGCCGCGCGTCGACTGGGAGCTGCTCTCACGTCACGGCGAGGGGCTGATCGCGCTGTCGGGCTGCCTCTCCGGGCGGGTCTGCAAGGCGCTCGAGGAGAGCCGCCCCGCCGATGCGGAGGCCGAGCTCGACCGGCTCGCGCAGGTGTTCGGCAGGGACAACGTCTACGTCGAGCTCCAGAACGCGCACCTCGACGTCCAGCAGCGGCTCGTCCCGGAGCTCGTCGCCCTGGCCGGCAAGGTGGGGCTGCCGACGGTCGCGACCGGCGACGTCCACTACCTCCGCCACTCCGACGCCCGCGCCCACGAGGCGCTGCTCTGCATCCAGTCGGGCGACTCGCTCAAGAACCCGAATCACTGGAAGTTCGACACCGACCACTTCTACTTCAAGTCGCCCGAGGAGATGGCGCTCGACTTCCCCGGCAATCGCGAGGCGCTCGCCCGGACGCTCGAGATCGCGGAGCGCTGCAACGTCTCGCTCGAGCTCGGGACGATCCACCTGCCGCAGTTCCCGGTCCCGGACGGGCGTGACGCGTTCGACTACCTGATCGAGCTGTGCGAGCAGGGCCTCCAGAAGCGGTACGGGACGATCACGCCCGAGCTGACCGAGCGGCTGCGCTTCGAGCTGAAGACGATCAAGGAGATGGGCTTCGCCGACTACTTCCTGATCGTCTGGGACTTCATCGCCTTCGCGCGGCGCAACGGGATCGGCGTCGGCCCCGGCCGTGGCTCCGCCGCCGGGTCGCTCGTCGCGTACGCGCTCGAGATCACCAACCTCGACCCGATCCGCTACGGCCTGCTGTTCGAGCGGTTCCTGAACCCGGGCCGCAAGTCGATGCCGGACATCGACATCGACTTCGCCGTCGAAGGCCGGGAGCGCGTGATCAACTACGTGGCGGAGAAGTACGGCCGCGACCGTGTGGCGCAGATCATCACGTTCTCGACCATGGCCGCCCGCGCCGCCGTGCGCGATGCCGGCCGCGTCCTCGAGGTTCCCTACGGGGTGGTCGACAAGATCGCGAAGCTGATCCCGGAAGGCCCCGGCCAGACGCTCGACGAGTGCCTCAAGCCGAACGCCGAGCTGCGCAAGGCGGTCGACGCCGATCCGGTCGCCAGGGAGATCATCGAGCTCGCCCAGCCGCTCGAGGGTCTGACGCGGGCCGACTCGATCCATGCCGCCGGCGTCGTGATCGGTGCCCGGCCGCTGATCGAGGTCGTGCCGCTGCAGCAGAAGGGAACCGACCAGGAGGTCGTCACCCAGTTCAACATGGGCGACATCGAGGCGCTCGGCCTGCTGAAGATGGACTTCCTCGGCTTGCGCAACCTCGACGTGATCGACAAGGCCTGCGCGCTGATCGGCGACCTCGACATCGAGCAGATCCCGCTGGACGACAAGAAGACGTACGCGATGCTCCAGAAGGGCGAGGCGACCGGCGTCTTCCAGTTCGAGTCGTCGGGGATGCGGGAGGCGTTGCGGCAGGTGAAGCCCACCGAGTTCGAGGACCTGATCGCCCTCGTCGCCCTCTACCGCCCGGGCCCGATGCAGTACATCCCGAACTACGCCGCCCGGAAGGCCGGGCGCGAGGCGGTCAGCTACCTCGACCCCCGCCTGAAGGCGATCACCGGCTCCACCTACGGGATCTCGATCTACCAGGAGCAGTCGATGGAGATCGCCAAGCGGATCGGGGGTTTCTCGCCGGCCGAGGCGGACGACCTGCGCAAGGCGATCGGCAAGAAGGACCACGTCCTGATGGCGTCGCTGAAGGACAAGTTCATCTCCGGCTGCGTCGCGAACGACACCACCGAGCAGGTCGCCCGGTCGCTCTGGGACGACCTCGAGAAGTCGCAGGACTACTCCTTCAACAAGTCCCACGCCGCCTGCTACGCCCTGATCGCCTATCAGACGGCCTGGCTGCGGTGCACCCACCCGTGCGAGTACATGGCGGCGCTGATCTCGTCCGTGATGAACACGAAGGACCGCGTGCCGTTCTACGTCAACGCCTGCCACGAGCTCGGGATCGAGGTGCTGCCGCCCGACGTCAACGAGTCGCAGATCGACTTCGCGGTGGTCGGCGGCAAGATCCGCTTCGGCCTGAACGCCGTCAAGGGCGTCGGCGAGAGCACCTGCCGCGCCATCATCGCCGCGCGCGAGGACGGCCCGTTCGAGTCGATCTGGGACTTCACCGAGCGCATCGACCCGACGGTCTCCAACCGTCGCGTCGTCGAGGCGCTCGTCAAGTGCGGCGCGCTGCCCGGCTCGCGCCGCGGCATGCTCGAGGTCCTCGACCAGGCGCTCCAGTGGGGCCAGAAGCAGCAGGCCGACCGCCTCGCCGGACAGGGCTCGATCTTCGACCTCGGCGGGCCCGGCGGCGAGGCGCCCGACGCCCTCCGTCCGAAGCACCACGCGCCGGTCCCGGCCGACGAGTTCGACCGGGGTGAGCTGCTGCGGCTGGAGAAGGAGGTGCTCGGCCTCTACGTCTCCGAGCATCCGCTCTCGGCGATCCGCGACCAGCTGCGCCGGAAGAGCGACACCACCCTGGGCGAGCTCGACCGCCGCCGCGACGGCGAGGTGGTGACGGTCGGCGGCATCGTCGCCGCCGTCAAGCAGATGACGACCAAGCGCGGCGACCTGATGGTGTTCCTGCGCCTCGAGGACGTCACGGGCGGGGTGGAGGTCGTCGTCTTCAACACCACCTTCCAGCAGTCGCGCGAGCTCTGCGTCGCCGATCGCATCCTCATCGTCAAGGCCCGCATCGACCGCAAGGAGGGCGAGTCGAAGCTCGTCGCCCTGGAGCTGCAGCCGTTCGAGGCCGTCGCCGAGAAGCGCGAGGTACGCCTGAAGATCGACGCGACCCGCACCCGCGCAGGCGTCATCCACGAACTCCGCGACCTGATCCGCGACTTCCCGGGCGAATCGCCGGTGTTCGTCGACTGCGTCACCTCCCAGGGCCCGAGGACGCTCGCGTTCGGCCCCGAGTTCAAGGTGCAGCCGGCACCCGACTTCTACGCCGAGGTGAAGATGCTGCTCGGCGAGGCGTCGGTCGCGTAGCGGCCGCGACGAGCGGTGCCGAACCAGGGCAGACGGCTAGAGTGAGTGGCAGCGGGCACGTTTGGATTCGGTTAAGCACCGCAATTTCGGGAGATGGTGTAAACCACCTCGTGCGTTTTGCCGAAGTAGGTAGGTAAGACTGAGTAGTAGGTAAGGCTGAGTAGTGGGTAAGGCTGGGTACTAGGTACGGCTGAGGAGTAGGTAAGACTCGATGCGACAATCGACGAGCGAGCGGGAAGAAGGATAGGGACGTGACGACGCCGGC
>CAYXXE010000021.1:17581-22811 GCA_964468985.1 uncultured Gaiellales bacterium
GATGCGACAATCGACGAGCGAGCGGGAAGAAGGATAGGGACGTGACGACGCCGGCGGCACCACCACAGATCCAGGATCCGGAGCTCGAGCAGGTCGAGCGCTGGCGCGCCGAGCGCTTGAAGCGAGCGGGCTATCCCGCCGACGGCGCCACCGAGCTCGCGGCCCGTCACGACGTCGACCTGCACTTCGCGATCGATCTGGTCGAGTCCGGCTGCCCGGTCGAGACCGCGCTGCGGATTCTTCTCTAGCCGACCGGTTACTAGTATTCGGCCCGTGCTCATCGGGTACATCCCGTCGCCGCACGACGGCACGCTCCACCTCTGGCGCCTCGGCATCCATCTCTACGGGCTGACGCTGCTCGTCGCGATCGTCGCCTGCATCTGGCTGACGGGGCGCCGCTGGCTCGCCCGCGGCGGTGACTGGGACCTCGTCATGCGCGTCGCGGTGTGGGGCGTCGCGTTCGGCGTCGTCGGCGCCCGCGCCTACCACGACCTCACCTCGTGGAACGAGGTGCCGGCGCCGAAGTGGCAGGGCATCTTCGAGGTCTGGCGCGGCGGGCTCGGGATCTGGGGCGGCATCCTGCTCGGAACGCTCGCCGGCGCGGTCGTCGTCCGGCGCAGCGGCAACTCGGTGTCGCTCTTCATGGACGCGATCGCGCCCGGGATCCTGCTCGCCCAGGGGATCGGGCGGATCGGCAACTGGTGGAACCAGGAGCTCTTCGGCACGCCGACGACGCTGCCGTGGGGCCTGAAGATCGACGCCGCCCACCGGCCGCTGCAGTACCTCGACCGGGCGACGTTCCAGCCGACGTTCCTCTACGAGCTGATCTGGGACGTCGTCGGGGCGCTCCTGCTGATCTGGGTGGGGAGGCGGTTCAGGATCCGCCCGCCGGCGCTCTTCGCGCTCTACGTCGCCTACTACACGTTCGGGCGGTTCTTCGAGGAGCTGCTGCGGGTCGACCCGTCGCACCACATCGCCGGGCTGCGGCTGAACGCCTGGGTCTCGATCGTCGTCTTCGCTGCCGGGGTGATCTGGTTCGTGCAGGTGCAGTTCCGGGGTCGCGACGGCGGTCCGACGGCGCCGTCGCGCCGCACGATCCCCGACGGGCCGAAGATGGCGATCCCGAAAGGCCGCGTCCGGTAGCGACGCTAGCCTGCCCCGCATGCCGGTGGCCGTGCGGGAGCTCGAACTGGACCTCGACGCGTTCGAAGGGCCGTTCGACCTCCTCCTGACCCTGGTGCTGCGCGAGGAGCTCGAGCTCCGTGAGCTCGACCTCGCCGACATCGTGATCGCCTTCGTCGAGCATCTCGACGTCCGCGGTGAGCTCGATCTCGACGCGTGCGGCGAGTTCCTCGTCCTCATCTCGGCGCTGCTCGAGCTGAAGGCCCGGCAGCTCTTCCCCGAGGAGAACGACGAGCTGGCCGAGCTCGAGCCCGAGGAGGCCGCCGAGGAGCTCGCGCGGAGGCTCGCCGAGTACCGGCGCGCCAAGGAGGCGGCTGGCTGGCTGCGGAACCGCCTCGACGAGCGCCGCGACCTGTATTTCCGGCTCGGGCCGGCCCCGCTCGCGCCGCGCCCCGAGCGCAAGCTCGCACCCCAGGACCCTGCGCAGCTGTCCGCCGCGCTCCGGCTGCTGGCCGTCGAGCCGCCCGCCCCGTCGACGACCCACATGGCGCTGCGGTTCCCTCCGGTCGCGCAGTTCCTCGACCGGTGGCGGTCGCTCCTCGCGCGCCGCGCCCGGCTCGACTTCGACACCGAGGTGGCCGGGCTCTCCCGCGTCGAGGTGGCGGTGGCGTTTCTCGCGCTGCTGGAGCTGCGCAAGCAGAACGAGCTCGCGCTCGCCCAGGCCTCGCCCTTCGCCCCGATCAGGATTTCCCGCGCCGACGCCGAAAGGAGCCTTGCATGGACCGTCCGCTCCGCCTGATCCCGACCCGGCACACCGCTGCCGCCGAACTGGCCCGCACGCTCGAGGCGCTGCTCGTGGTCGCCTCCCAGCCTCTGTCGGACGAAGAGCTCGCGGCTGCCTGCGAGCTCGACGTCGAGGAGCTCGCCGAGGCGATCGCGATCCTCGCCGAGCGCTACGCCGAGGGTGCCAGCGGCATCGTGCTCGAGCGCGTCGCCGGTGGCTATGCGTTCCGCGCCTCACGCGAGGCCGCCGCTGCCTGTGCCCGCCTGTTCGATCGCCCGGCCGAGCGGGGTCTGACCCAGGCCGCGCTGGAGACACTCGCGATCGTCGCCTACCTCGGGCCGGTCTCGAGGCCCGAGCTCACCCGGATCCGCGGCGTGAACGTCGACGGCGTCGTCGCGGGCCTCGTCGAGCGCGGCCTGATCGCCGAGGGCGGCCGCGAGAGCGATTTCGGTGCGCTGCGCTACCGCACGACACCGCTCTTCGAGCGCGTCTTCGGCCTCGACTCGCTCGCCGCGCTGCCGCGGCTGGACGATCTCGGAGCCGACGTCGGTGAGATCCGCGAGCGGCTCGAGGCGGTCGCCGAGAAGCGCCCCGCCTGAGCGCGCGACGCCGCGGTACGCTGGCCGGGATGGACGTCACCGACGCGACTTTCGCGACCGACGTCGTCGCCGCTTCCGACGACGGGCCGGTCGTCGTCGACTTCTGGGCCGAGTGGTGCGGGCCGTGCAAGGCGCTCGGCCCCGTCCTCGAAGCCGCGACCGCGGAACGCGGCGTGCGGCTCGCGAAGGTTGACGTCGATGCCAACCCGTCGCTCGCCCAGCAGTTCCAGATCCGCGGCATCCCGGCGGTGAAGGCGTTCCGCAACGGCCACGTCGTCGGCGAGTTCGTCGGAGCCCAGTCGCGCGTCTCGATCGAGACGTTCCTGGACGGGCTGACGAAGCCGCCCGTCGCCGACTCGATCGACGACCCCGAGCTCGCGGTCTTGCTCGGCGCCGGAGAGTACGAAGCCGCGTTCGAGCTCCTGCTCGGCCGCCTCGCTGCCGACCGCGACCGGTCGCGCGCCACGATGGTCGAGCTGTTCGCCGAGCTCGGCCACGAGCACCCCCTGACGGTGCAGTACCGGCGGCGTCTGGCCGCAGCCCTGTACTGACCGTCGATGCGGCTGAACGCCTGGCTCGCGCGTGCCGGAGTCGCCTCCCGACGGGGCGCAGACGAGCTGATCAAGGCAGGGCGTGTGACGGTCGACGGCGAGCCCGGCGCCCTGAACACGTTCGTCACCGCCACCGCCGACGTTCGCCTCGACGGCGAGCCGCTCGCGAAGCAGAAGCTCGCGTACGTCCTGCTGCACAAGCCCGCCGGGGTCGTCACGACCGCGCGCGACCCGCAGGGCCGCCCCACCGTCGTCGACCTCGTCGCTCACCCCGCCCGGGTCGTCCCGGTCGGCCGGCTCGACGTCGACACCACCGGCGCGCTCCTGCTGACGAACGACGGCGACCTGGCCCACCGGCTCGCGCACCCCCGGTACGAAGTCGACAAGGTCTACGTCGCCGAGGTGCAGGGCCGCCCGAGCGACGGCACGCTGCGCCGCCTCGCCGAGGGCATCGTCCTCGAGGACGGGCGCACCGCACCCGCGACGGCGCGGCGGCTCGCACCGTCGCGCGTCGAGCTCACGATCCACGAGGGCCGCAACCGCCAGGTGAAGCGCATGCTCGAGGCCGCCGGCCACCGGGTGCGGTCGCTGCACCGCAGCCGGTACGGCCCGCTGACACTGGACGGCCTCGCGCCCGGCGCCTGGCGTGAGCTGTCACCGGCCGAGCTCGAGCTGCTACGACAGGTGCCGGGTGAAGCCCATGCGCTCGTACATCGCCGCGAGCGTCGGCGTTGACGCCTCGCGGGCCTTGTCGGCGCCGATCCCGAGCAGGCGCGTCAACTCGCCGGGATCGTCGCGCAGCTCCCTGAAGCGGGCCTGGATCGGCTCCAGCAGGGCGACGACCGCGTCGGCGACGTCGTTCTTGAACTGCCCGTAGCCGCCGCCGGCGTAGCGGGCCTCGATCGCGGCCGCGGTCTCGCCCGTCGCGACGCTGAGCAGGTCGATCAGGTTCGTGACGCCCTGCTTGTCGTCGCCGCGGCGCACCTCGCTGCCGGAGTCGGTGACCGCGCTCTTCACCTTCTTGCGGAGCACCTCGGGCGGGTCGAGCAGCAGCAGCGTCCCCTGTGGCGTCCCGGACGTCGTCGACATCTTCCGGGTCGGCTCCTGGAGATCCATGATCCGCGCACCGACCTCGGGGTAGATCGCCTGCGGCACCGTGAATGTCGCGCCGAAGCGCGTGTTGAACCGCTCCGCGATGTCCCGGGTCAGCTCGAGATGCTGGCGCTGGTCGTCGCCGATCGGCACCCGGTCGGTCTGGTAGAGCAGGATGTCGGCCGCCATCAGCACCGGGTAGGTGAACAGGCCGGCGGTGACGAGCTCCTGGCGCTCACCCTTCTCCTTGAACTGCGTCATCCGGCCGAGCTGGCCGTAGCTCGCGACCGCCTGGAGCAGCCACGCCCCCTCGGCATGGGCGGTCACGTGGCTCTGCGCGAAGACGGTCGAGCGCTCTGGATCGAGGCCGGTCGCGAACAGCATGGCCGCCAGGTCGAGCGTGCGCTCGCGCAGGTCTGCCGGGTCGAACGCGACGGTGATCGAGTGCAGGTCGACGATGCAGAAGAACGCGTCGCCGAGCTCCTGCGTCGCCGCGTACTGGCGGAAGCCGCCCGAATAGTTGCCGAGATGCTTCGCGCCCGTCGGTTGGATGCCGGAGAACACACGCACAGGACGGCGAAGGGTAGTGCAAACGCGCCACTACACTGGTTGTCCCATGACGACGACCCCCGAGACCTGGTCGCCGGCCGCCTGGCGCGCCTTCCCCGCCGAGCAGCAGCCGGAATGGCCCGACGCGAACGCGGCCCGGGGCGCGCTGGAGCGCCTCCAGGCGAGCCCGCCGCTCGTCTTCGCCGGCGAGGCGCGGCAGCTGCGCGACGCACTCGCGAACGTCTACGAGGGGCGTGCCTTCCTGCTCCAGGCCGGCGACTGCGTCGAGTCGTACAACGAGCTGTCGAGCATCCGGATCCGCGAGAAGCTGAAGATCCTGCTGCAGATGTCGGCCGTGCTGACCTACGGCGCGACGCTGCCCGTGGTCAAGGTCGGCCGGATCGCCGGTCAGTTCACGAAGCCGCGGTCGGAGCGCTACGAGCGGATCGGCGACGTCGAGCTGCCCAGCTTCCGCGGACACATGGTGCACGGCGAGCAGCCCACCGCGGAGGCGCGCGTCCCCGATCCGGCGC
>CAYXXE010000022.1:0-20916 GCA_964468985.1 uncultured Gaiellales bacterium
GCGTCGAGCGGGTCGCCGTCCTCGGCGAGCGTGCCTTCGATGTAGCCGTAGTCGGCCGGGTAGCTCATCGACGTGAAGAGCCTCCGGTCGAGCACGATCCCGCCCAGCTCGGCGTCCCACTCGTACTTGTTCCGGGCTCCCGACGGGATCTCCACGAAGACGGTGCCGTCGCTCACGACCCTGAGTCTATGCGCCGTCCGTCACTGGATCTCGAACACCACCGTCACGTCCGCCGTCACGTCCTGCGTCCCCGGCTCGATCGGCGTCGGGGCAGCGGCTCCAGCGGCGCTCGCCGCCTTGAAGGTGACGATGGGAGTGTCGGCGGACTGCTCGGTGATCGAGGAGACGGGGCCGACCGTGAACGACCCGGCCTGGCCGAGCGCGGTCGCCTTCGCGCGCGCGTCGGCGAGGGCGTTCTGGAGCGCCTGCCGGTAGAGCTCGGACTGGTTCGACAGCGAGAGCGTCGGGCCGTCGACGGTGTTGGCGCCGGCCGCCACGGCAGCGTCGATCAGCGCGCCGGCACCGGCGACGTTCGAGTGCGCGGAGACCGAGTCCTGCGCCTGGTAGCCGGTCACCTTGCCCGCGTTGTTCGTCTGCGGCGACAGCGAGACCTGCTGGGTCTGGAGCTTCGTCCCACCCGCCTGCTTCAGCGCAGCGACGACCTTCTGCATCGCGTCGGAGTTCTGGCCGAGCGCGTCCGCGGCGGTCGCCGCCTGGGTCTGGACGCCGGCGTCGATCGACACGTCGTCGGGGACGGCGGTCACGACGCCGTGGCCGTTGGTCGTCACGAGCCGGGGCGGCAGGGTGTCGCCGCGGGCGGGCGCGGGCTGGCCCACGCCCGAGATGGCCGCGGCCACGATCACGGCGGCGGCGGCGATGGCGATGAACAGGAGTCGTCTCATACCCCCACTACGCCGCCGCGTGGTTTCCTGTCACACGTGAATTACGGCTTCGTCGACTGTCGCTGGTCGCTCGACGACCCCGGCTTCGGGCGCCGGTCCTACCTGGCCGGGCACATCCCGGGCGCCGCGTTCGTCGACCTCGAGCGCGACCTCGCCGGCCCCGCCGGCCCCGGTGGCCGCCACCCGCTCCCGGACGCCGACACGTTCGCGGCGGCGATGCGGCGGGTGGGCATCTCGGCCGAGACGTTCGTGGTCGCCTACGGCCCCGGCGGCGCCGAGCGGCTGTGGTGGCTCCTGCGCCACTTCGGCCACGACGCCTGCGCGGTCGTCGACCTCGCCGCGTGGCGCGGCCCGCTCGCAGCGGGCGAGGAGGACCCGGTCCCCGGCACGTTCGAGGCGCACGCCCGTACAGGTGACACGATCGAGCGGGACGAGCTCGCCGCCTCACTCGGCGAGCTGGCCCTCGTCGACGCGCGGCTGCCGGCGCGCTGGCGCGGTGAGCCGAACCCGATCGACCGCATTCCCGGGCGCATCCCGGGCGCGGTGAACGTGCCGTGGAGCGACCCCGAGGCCACGCTCCCCGACGGCGAGCCGGTCGTCTACTGCGGCTCCGGGATCACGGCCTGCGTCGTGCTGCACCGCCTCCACCTCGCCGGGCGCGAGGGCAGGCTGTATCCCGGCTCCTGGTCGGAGTGGGAGCAATTCGACCTGCCGCGCGCCTCGGGCTGAGGGCGCTGGGCGTCTCTACGCCGCCCGCGCGGGCGCGAGGTACCGCTCCCAGCGAGCGGGGATCTTCGGCGTCGCGAGGCGGATGAAGAGCACGGGCGCCGGCGGGCGCGGACGGGCCGGCAGCTCCATCGCCACCTCGTGCGGCAGCCGGTTCCCCTTGCGCAGGTTGCAGGGGGCGCACGAGGTGACGACGTTCTCCCAGCTCGAGTCGCCGCCGCGCGAGCGCGGGATGACGTGGTCGAGCGTCATGCGGCCGCTGGCGGTCCCGCAGTAGACGCACCGCCAGCCGTCACGCGCGAAGAGTGCGCGCCGCGAGATCTTCCGTTGCACCAGGCGTGGCACCCGGACGTAGGTGACCAGCCGGATCACGTGCGGCCAGCGGAACGTGTCGCTGGCCGAGCGAAGTGGTCGCGCGAGCTCCTCGACGACCTCCGCCTTGCCCTTGAACACGAGCACGTGAGCGCGGCGCAGCGAGCACACGTTGAGTGGCTCGTAGCTCGCATTCAGAACCAGGACCTGCTGCACTCGCCGAGAATCTACCCGACGCGCAGGACCCGGAGCGGTCAGCCCCGGCTCATCGCGCGGTCGACGGCCTCCTGCTCCTCGGGCGAGAGAGGGATCGACGTCCGGCCGTTCTCGAGCCCCTTCATGTAGATCCGGGCGTAATCCCGGCCCTGGATCGCGGTGACGACGACGCCCGTGCGCGCCGAGTCGAGCAGCGCCACCGACGACGACTGGTGGCCGCCGGTGCTCTCGTAGGCGTCGTAGCGCACGATCGACGTGTTCGTGACGGCACCGTCGACCCGCCGGTCGACGCGCGCCAGGCCCGCCACGACCTCGTCGACGGCCCGGTGGAGGTCGTCGATGCGCGCCTGGAGCGAGACCGCGAACTCGACGACGTCCTTCCGGCCGCCGCCGATCAGGGCGCGCTGGGCCTCGCGAACGCGGCCGACGCGGAGCCAGGCCCAGGCGGCGATGCCGACCCCGGCAGCGCCGATGCCGCACCCGACGAGTGCGACGACCGCTGCGGTCGTGGCCGAGAACATGACGCGCCGATCAGCCGGGCAGCGAGAACAGCACGGGGTACGAGGCGTGGTTGTTCGTCTTGTCGTGCTCGCCGGGGACGGCGGCGACGTCGACCGTGACGTTCGCCTTCTGACCGAACGGCAGCGCCCCGAGGTTCGCGAAGGTCACGGCCCGGTCCTTGCCGGCGTCGATGACGGCGATCTTGTGGGTCTGGGTGATCGGGCTGCCGCCGCCCGAGGTCTGCTGGATCGTCAGCGTCACGTTGATCCCGACCTCCTGCGAGTCGCCGCCGTCGTGCACCGTCACCACGAACGCCGTGCCCGTGCTGCCGATCACCGTGTTGGTGGCCGTCTCCGACAGCTCCTTGCCGCCCGGCTTCGCAACCGTCTTGACGATGTTCGTGCCGTGGAGGCCGGACACCGTGCCGCCGGTTGAGGCGCCGCGCAGCCGCAGGAGCACGCCTTCCATCGACGTCGCGCTGATCAGGTCGGTGTTCGCGACGAAGTGCGACTCGGGCACCTGCACCCCGCTGACGCCCTCCTGCTTCAGCTCGGCGACGGTCGGCGCCAGGAAGAAGTCGTCCCAGATGACGTCGCCCGCGAGCAGACGGTTGGCCTGCGCGACGAGCAGGGCCGCGTCACCCGTCGCGGTCGACGCGGCGGTCTGCTTGAAGGTGTCCGCGAGACCCTGCGTGCCGCTGACCCGCAGCTCGAGCGCCTCGACGAGCTGCTGGTTCTCGGGGCGCAGCCGCCCCGGCGGGGAGAGCCCCGCGGCCGCGGTGGCGTTCTGCCGCTCCTGCTCGGCGATGCCGGAGAGCTTCGTGAAGAGGTCGGCGGCCTTGAGCCCGGGCGTCGTCAGCACCGTCGCGACCGAGACCCCGTCGTCGGCCGAGCTGTGGGCGATCGTGGCGACCTTCGCGAGATAGTGGGCGTAGACGTCGTGCTTGCTGGTGCTCGTGCAGCCCTGGAGCATCAGCCCGAAGACGACGAGGACGACGACGGCGATCGCGACGAAGGCCAGCAGGCGCACGAACGGCGCCAGGCCGCGCGCGGACCGGGTCGGCCGGCGCGGGCCGGCGCCGCGGCCGCTGCCACCGCCCCGTCCACCGCCCCGTCCACCGCGGCCCGGGAGACGGACCCGGCCGGGCCCCGCGGCCTCGGTCGTGGGGGGCTCATCCGCGAAGAAATCGAACTCGATGTCGTCACGAGAATCCACGCTCGAGCGAGCGTAGCGCTCCGCTCGGCCGGAAAGGAGAACCCGCGGGCGCAACGTAGATGCGCAAGTGTCTTCTTCGGCCGCCGCGAACGAGCTGATCCTCGGCCGATATCGCCCGATCCGCCCACTCGGATCCGGCGGAATGGGGCATGTCTGGCTGGCGCGCGACGAGCGCAACGGGCTCGACGTCTCGCTGAAGATCGTGGCGCGCGAAGGGAAGGCCGGCTCGCGCGCCGAGCGCGAGGCGCGCGCGGCGGCGGCGCTGCGCCACGATCGCTGCCAGCGGATCCTGTCGCTGTCGCGCGATCCGTCGCATATCTACATCGCCTACGAGTACATCCCGGGCCGCACGCTGCGGGAGGCGATGCGGAGCGGCGAGCTCGTCGACCGGGCCGCGATCGAGGTGGCCGCGCAGATCTCGGAGGCGCTCAGGCATGCCCACGGCCGCGGGATCATCCACCGGGACGTCAAGCCGTCGAACGTCCTCCTCGCCGAGTCCGGCGGGATCGACGTGCGCCTGCTCGACTTCGGCCTCGCGCAGATGGCCGAGTTCGACACGCTCACCGCGATGGGCGATGTCCCCGGCACGCTCGCCTACATCTCGCCCGAGCGGCTGCAGGGGCTCCCCGCGACGCCCGCCGCGGACATCTGGGCGGTCGGCGTGCTGCTGTGGGAGGCGCTCGCGGGCGAGCATCCGTTCTGGGGCGGCGACCTCGTCGAGACGTCACGCCGCATCCAGGCGGGCGCGCCCGGGCTCGAGACACTCCGCCCCGACCTGCCCGACCACCTCCGCCGGATCGTCGCCGGCACGCTCGCCGCGAACCCGCAGCGGCGCCCGACGGCGGGGGCGCTGGTCGACGAGCTCCGGTTGCTGCCGAAGCGGAGCCGCCGAGGCTCGGGCTCCGGCTCGGGAACGCGGACCGCGACGAGGTCGATCGCACCGGTTCGCCTGCGCGCCGAGGTGCTCGTCGAGCGGGTGCTGCCCGCGGGCCTCGCCGGCGCGGCGACCGGCTGGGTCGCCGCCACGCTTCCCTTCTATCCTGCGAACGCGACTCTCGGCCTGGCCGGGGTCGCGGCCGCGCTCGGCTTCGCGGCACCGCGTGCGGGCCTCGCGTTCGCGCTCCTGACGATGTTCTTCCCCCTCGCCAACATCTCGCTGGGGCTCGCGTTGCTCTTCGCCGCCGCGGCGGTCGGCTGGCTGGCGCTGTCCTGGCGCGATCCACGGGCGGGGCTGGCGATCGTGGCCGGGCCGCTGCTGGGCACCTTCGCCGCGCTCGCGTTGCTCCCGCTCGCCCTCCAGGTCGTGCGCGGCAGGGCCCGGCGCGGCGTCCAGGCCGCCGTCGCGGTCCTGCTCGCTGCCGTGGTGGCCGGGCTCCACCACGCGACGCTGCCGTTCCTGGGCGTGAAGGCGCCCCTCGGGATCGGCGTCACCGGCTCGCGTCATCCCTCGGCCGTGGCCTATGCACTCTGGCGCCAGCTGGCGGACCACCCGACGCTCCTCGCGGAGGCCGGCGTCCTCGGTGTCGCCGCGGCGCTGCTCCCGCTCGCACGCG
Organism: uncultured Gaiellales bacterium; assembly: GCA_964468985.1. Taxonomy (GTDB): domain Bacteria; phylum Actinomycetota; class Thermoleophilia; order Gaiellales; family Gaiellaceae; genus PALSA-600. The sequence continues at coordinate 5,426 of CAYXXE010000022.1, forward strand.
GCCGCGGGCCGTGGGCGGCGGCCCGCTTCGGAGCCGTCCTGCTGGCGGCCACCGCCCTGGTCGCGCCCCAGGCCGCACTGCTGCCCCTGGTGGCGGCGGCGTGGCTGACCGCGGCTACCCTGGCGCTCGAGCACCGATCCTAGACGTGCCCGCCGGGGTCTGAATGTCCGTCCTACGCAGCATCGAGTCGAAGCTCGAATCCCTCTTCGAGGGTGTCTTCGGCCGCGCGTTCCGCAGCAACGTGCAGCCGGTGGAGCTCGCGCGGAAGCTGGCCAAGGAGATGGACGACCACCGCACGGTGTCGGTGTCGCGGGTGTACGTGCCGAACGAGTACACGGTCTATCTCTCGCCGGCCGACCGGGAGCAGTTCGCCGACTACGAGGAGAACCTGACCGACGAGCTCGCCGACTATCTCCTCCAGCACGCGCGGCGCGAGCAGTACGCGCTCGCGACGCCGCCGCGGGTGTCGCTCGAGACCGACGCCGACCTGGGGCTCGGGATCTTCGGGATCGCGACGCGGCTGGTGCAGTCGGCGCGGCCCAGGCCCGAGGAGCCCGCCGGGCAGGACGCGCCGGGGGCGACGATGATCTACAAGCCCGTCGTCCCCGAGGTCGCGGAGGACGCGCCGGTCGCGGCCCCGCTCGAGGTGGTGAGCCTGTCCTGGGACGGCCAGCGCCGCGAGCTGACCAAGCCGCGGAGCGTGATCGGCCGCTCCAAGGACTGCGACGTGCAGATCGCCGACCCGAACGCCTCGCGGCGCCACGCGGAAGTGAGGCGCGAAGGCCAGGTGTACTGGCTCGTCGATCTCGACTCGACGAACGGGATCGAGGTCCGGGGGAGAAAGGTGCCGCGGGTCGAGTTGAAGCACGGGACCGCGTTCACGATCGGCTCGACCGAGCTGACCTTCGGACGGGAGCCGGGCTGATGCTCGCCTCGGCGCAGGTCGAGACGACGCTCCTCGTCCTGAAGATCGCCTTCCTGATCCTGCTCTACCTGTTCATCTGGCGCATCGTCCGCTCGGCGGCGCGCGATCTCCGCGTCTCGCAGGAGTCGATGATCCTCGGCCCGCAGCAGGCGGTCGCGCTCGGGCTCGTCGCCCCGCACGAGGCGACGGCGACGGGCATCCTGGTCGTGGTGGCGAGCCCCACCCTGGACGAGGGCAGCACGCTCGCGCTCGGCTCGCGGCCGCTGGTGGCGGGACGCAGCGCCTCGGGGACCGACATCGCGCTCGTGGAGGACGAGTTCACCTCGTCGCGTCACGCACGCTTCGAGCCGCGTCCCGACGGGGTGTACGTCGAGGATATGGGCTCCACGAACGGGACGTTCGTCAACGACATCCGGCTCACGCGCGAGCGGCGCCTCGCGCCGGGGGACATCGTGCGGATCGGCGACACCTCGCTCCGCTTCGAGGCATGAGCGCGGCCGCATGAGGATCGGGCAGGCCGCAGCCGAGACGGACACCGGCCGGAAGCGCCGCCGGAACGAGGACGCCTTCGTCTGCGCGCCGCCGCTGTTCGCGATCGCCGACGGGATGGGGGGCGCCCAGGCCGGGGAGGTCGCGTCGAGCCTGGCCGCGGCGGCGTTTCGGGAGACCGCGGCGCGGCTCGGCGGCACCGGCGAGGAGCACGTCGCGTCGCTCGTCCGCGAGGCGAACCGGCGCGTCCACGACCGCGCCACCAGCGACGCGGCCGCGTCGGGCATGGGAACGACGATGACCGCCGCGCAGGTCGAGCGGGACGGCTCCGTGTCCTTCGCCCACGTCGGCGACTCCCGCGCCTACCTGCTGCGGGCCGGCCGCCTCACGCAGTTGACCGACGACCATTCGCTCGTCGCCGAGCTCGTGCGGCGCGGCGAGCTGTCGCCCGCCCAGGCCGAGGCGCACCCGCAACGCTCGGTGATCACCCGGGCGCTGGGCACCGATGCCGAGGTCGCCGTCGACACGTTCACGCTGCACCCCGAGCCGGGCGACATCGTGCTGTTGTGCAGCGACGGCCTGTCGTCGTTCGTGGACGAGGCGACGATCGAGTCGATCATCACCCGGTTCCGCAGCGATCTGCGGGGCGCCGCGCACGGCCTGATCTACGCCGCGAACCGCGCCGGCGGCGACGACAACATCACGGCGGTGCTCTTCGAGCTCATCGACGACGGCGCGCCCGACGAGCAGACGCGCGAGCATCCCGAGGTCGCACCGGGCGGCGACAGCGGCGGGGAGGCCGACACGCTGCACCTGGCGGGAGGGGATCGGCCGCCGGCCGTCGACACGGTCGTGCTCGCCGCCGACGACCCGCAGGTCGCCGAGCTGCGCGCGGCGATGGCGGCCCGCCGGGCGCCGGTGCCCGAGGCCGGCCCGGGCCGGCGTGCGCTCGCACTGCTCGTGATCGTCGTGCTGATCGCGCTGATCGTGCTCCTGGTCTGGCGGGGGCTCGCGACCTGACGCTTCGCAACCGCGAGCTCGTCTACCTGGCCGTGGTGGGGGTGCTCACCGGGCTCGGCTTCGCCTCGGTCTACATCGCGCAGCGGGCCATCGTCAGCTGGGGCTCGCTCGGGTACGCCCTCTTCTTCTTCGGGCTGTACGTCGCCGCCCATCTCGTCGCCCGGTTCACCGTTCCGCACGCCGATCCGTATCTGCTGCCGATGGCCGGGCTCCTCGCAGCGGTCGGCGTGACCGAGATCTACCGCCTCGGCCCGAGCGACGCCTTCAAGCAGGGGCTGTGGGTGGTGATCGGCGTCGGGCTGTTCGCGTTCGCGTTGATCCGGCTGCGCGTCGACTACCGCGTCCTCGAGTCGTACAAGTACCTCTTCGGGATCGGCGCGCTCGTGCTGCTCTTCCTGCCGCGCGTGCCCGGGCTCGGCACCACCGTCAACGGCGCGCGCCTGTGGGTGCGGGTCGGCCCGCTCCAGTTCCAGCCGGGCGAGCTGGCCAAGATCGCGCTGATCGTCTTCCTCGCGGCGTACCTGCGCGAGAAGCGCGAGGTGCTCGCCCAGGGCCGGCTGAAGGAGGTCGGGCCGCTGCTCGTGATCTGGGGCGCGTGCATGCTCGTCCTCGTCGAGACGAACGACCTCGGCTCCGGCCTCCTCTACTTCGGGATCTTCCTGGCGATGCTCTACATCGCGACCGCGCGGCTCTCGTTCGTCGCCGTCGGCGTCGTCCTGTTCGCGGGCGGCGGCTACCTCGCGTACGAGAAGATCGCGCACGTCCACGAGCGGGTCGTGATCTGGCTCCACCCCTGGACGACGCACGAGGTCTTCTGCCCGTCGACGGGCGGGCTCGCCCTCCGCCAGGACTGCCAGAGCTACCAGCTCGTGAAGAGCCTCTACTCGATCGCGAACGGCGGCTTCGGCGGCACCGGGCTCGGGAAGGGCACCTTCACCACCACGGGCGGGACGCCGCTGATCCCGTACGTCAACACCGACTTCATCTACTCGGCGCTCGCCCAGGAGCTCGGCCTCGTCGGCGCCTCGGCGCTGCTGCTCGTGTTCATGGTCTTCGTCGCGCGCGGGATGAAGATCGCGCTGCAGGCCGACGACGGCTTCTCGAAGCTGCTCGCGGCGGGCCTCACGTTCGGCTTCGCCTTCCAGACGTTCATCATCGTCGGCGGCGTCCTCCGGGTGATCCCGCTGACCGGGATCACGCTGCCGTTCGTGTCGTACGGCGGCTCGTCGATCGTCGCGAACTTCGTCGCGCTCGCCGGCCTGATGCTCGTGTCGAACCGCGCCAACGCGGACCGGGTGCGATGAACCGGCAGATCTCCCGGGTCGCGGTCCTCTCGCTGCTGCTGCTGGCGTCGCTGATCGTGGCGACGACCTACTGGCAGGGCTGGGCGGCGGGAAGCCTCGCCGCGAAGGAGGACAACGCGATCGAGCGGGTGGCGCAGTTCCGGATCAAGCGCGGGCTGATCCTGGCCTCGGACGGCAGGACGGTGTTCGCCGCCAACGTGAAGAAGCAGGCAGGCGGCGAGACGCTCTACTTCCGCCGCTACCGCCCCGGCGGGCTGGCGGCGCAGGTCGTCGGCTACTCGACCCAGGGCCGCTCGCGGGCCGGCCTCGAGCGCTCCGAGAACACGTACCTCACCGCGTCGGACGCGAACCTCGGCACGATCTTCGACAAGCTCGGGTCGAGTATCGGCGGCACGACGATCACCGGCAACAACCTGGTGCTGAACATCCAGGCGGGCCCCGAGAAGCTGGCCGAGCAGGCGCTCGCGGGGAAGTGCGGCGCGGCGGTGGTGCTCAATCCGAAGACCGGCGCCGTGTACGTGATGGCGTCCTCGCCCACGTACAACCCGAATCAGATCGAGTCGAACAGCGGCTACGCCCAGATCCTCCACTCGCCGTCGGCCTGCCCCGGCTCGTCGTCGGCGCTCCTCGACCGCGCCACCCAGGGGCTGTACCCGCCGGGCTCGACGTTCAAGACGGTCACCGCCGCGGCGGCGCTCGACGCGGGCATCTTCACGCCGAACTCGCCGTTCTTCGACCCGGGCTACTGCAACGAGTACGGCAAGCAGGTGCAGAACGCGCTCAACCCGGACCAGAACGGCCCCGAGTCGTACGGCCATGTCACTCTCGTCCAGGCCTACCAGCACTCGATCAACGCGGTGTTCTGCAACATCGGCAAGAAGATCGGTGCCGGCCTGATCCTCCAGAAGGCGAAGGACTTCGGCTTCTACGCGAAGCCGCCGCTCGAGCTCCCCTCCGACGAGGTGGCGCCGAGCGGCCTGTACGACTTCTCGAAGCACGCGCTCTACGACAACCCCGCGCTGGTCGACCCGGGGCGCCTCGCCTTCGGGCAGGAGCACATGCTGACCACCCCGCTCCAGATGGCGCTCGTCGCAGCCGGTGTCGCGAACGGTGGCACGATCATGACGCCACACCTGGTCAAGGAGGTGCTGACGCCGGGCGGCTCCCTGGTGACGCGCACCCACCCGCAGGTGTGGAAACACGCGATGAAGCCCACGACCGCCGCCGAGCTGAACCAGATGATGCAGGCCGTCGTCACCGGCGGCACCGGCACCGCCGCGGCGATCCCGGGCGTGAAGGTGGCCGGCAAGACCGGGACGGCCGAGACCGGAGTCAACCGCGTCTACGACGCCTGGTTCATCTTCTTCGCCCCGGCCGACGATCCGCAGGTGGCGGGCGCCGTCGTCGTCGAGCACCAGGAGAACGGGTTCGGAGGCTCCGTCGCGGCGCCGATCGCGAAGCAGCTCATGCAGGCGATCCTTCCTGCCACGTCGAACGGATAAGCCGCACACCCATGGCCACCGATCCCCTCATCGACCGCGTCTTCGACAACCGCTACGTGATCAAGCGGAAGCTCGGCGCGGGCGGCATGGCCGACGTGTATCTCGCCGAGGACCAGAAGCTCGGCCGGCTCGTGGCGCTGAAGCTCCTGAACGAGCGGCACGCCTCCGACGAGCAGTTCGTCGAGCGGTTCCAGCGCGAGGCCCGGAGCGCCGCCGGGTTGAACCACCCGAGCATCGTGGCGATCTTCGACCGCGGCTACGCCGAGGGGACGTACTACATCTCGATGGAGTACCTCGAGGGGCGAACGCTGAAGGAGCTGCTGACCCGGAACGGCGTGCCGCCGGTGCACGTCTCGATCGAGTACGCGCGCCAGATCCTGAGCGCTCTGGCCTTCGCGCACCGCAACGGCATCGTCCACCGCGACATCAAGCCGCACAACATCATCGTCGGCTCGGACGGCCGGCTGAAGGTGACCGACTTCGGCATCGCCCGCTCCGGCGCGTCGCAGATGACGGAGGCCGGCTCGATCGTCGGCACCGCCCAGTACCTCTCCCCCGAGCAGGCCCGCGGGGCCGCCGTCGACCCCCGCTCGGATCTCTACTCGCTCGGGATCGTGCTCTACGAGCTGCTCACCGGGCACGTCCCGTTCACGGGCGACACCCCGGTCGAGATCGCGATGAAGCACCTCTCGCTCGCCCCGGAGCCTCCGTCCGACCTGCGGCCCGAGGTGCCGCACGCGCTCGACGCGGTCGTGCTGCGCGCGCTGTCGAAGGATCCCGACCAGCGGTACGCCTCGGCGGAGGAGATGGAGGCGGAGCTCGGTCGCGTCGCGCGCGGGCTCGCCGTCTCGCGGCAGACCGAGGACGCGATGACGCAGGTCCTCTCCGGCGCCGGAGCCACATCGGCGATGACCATGGTGCAGCGGCCGCGCGGCGGGGCCCCGGTTCCGCCCGCCTACCGCCCGGCCGGGTCGTACGAGTACAACGACACGTCGCCGAGGCGGACGGCGTGGCCGTGGGTCGTCGCGCTGGTCGTGCTCGTCGCCGCGGGCGGTGGCGGCTACTTCCTGTACGAGAAGATCCAGGATCAGCTGAACAGCAACAAGGTGATCGCCGTCCCCGACGAGGGGCTCGTCCTGCGGCGGCTCGCCGTCGCGAAGATCCAGGAGGCGGGACTGACCACGAGCGTGACGTTCTCACCGAGCGAGACGGTGCCGTTCGGCCAGGTGATCAGCCAGGATCCGCACGGCGGCAGCAAGGTCGCCCGCGGGACGACCGTCAACCTGGTCGTCTCGAACGGCTTCCCGATGGTCGTCATCCCCGACGTCCGCGGCCAGACCGCGACGGACGCGGTGTCGACGCTCTCGGTCGCGGGGTTCAAGAATCTGATCACGAACGTCTACTCGACGCAGGCGACCGGGCTCGTCCTCGGCGAGGCGCCGAAGCCCGGCACGAAGGTGAAGAAGGGGACGACGATCCACATCAACGTCTCGAAGGGCCTGAAGCCGGTGGCGATCCCGGACGAGACCGGGCAGCCGTTCGCGGCGGCGCGGTCGGCCCTGAAGGGGCTCGGGTTCACCGTCGTGAAGGCCACGGCGCAGTCGCCGACCGTCCCGAAGGGGCAGGTCGTCTCGGAGGATCCGCAGCCCGGGACGCAGGCTCCCGCCGGCTCGACGGTCACCGTCACCGTCTCGACTGGGCCCGGCACGACGCCGGTGCCCGACGTCTCGGGCCAGACGACGGCCGATGCGACGACCATCCTCCAGCAGGCCGGCTTCGTCGTCTCGGTGCAGCCGACGCCCGTCACCGACCCGAGCCTCGACGGCTCCGTGATCAGCCAGGATCCGATCGGCGGCAATCCCGCGGCGCCGGGCTCACTCGTCACGATCACCGTCGGCCAGCTGCAGACGGGCACCCCCGGCGGCACGACGACCACCGCCACCACCACGACCACCCCGTGAGCCGGCGCCGCATCGCCGTCGTCCTCGGCGGGCGCTCCAGCGAGCACGAGATCTCGCTGGCCTCGGCGCGCAGCGTCATCGAGGCGCTCGAGCAGGCGGGCCACGACGTGCTGCCGGTCGCGATCGACCGCGGCGGCGCGTGGGCGCTCGGGGTGGGCGGCGGCGGGCAGGACTCCGGCTCGAATTTGCCCGAGCGCCTCCCCGGCCGCGACGTCGCCGCGGCACTGGCCGAGGTCGACGTCGTCTTCCCCGTCCTCCACGGGCCGTTCGGCGAGGACGGCACGGTGCAGGGGCTCCTCGAGCTGGCCGGCGTGCCCTACGTGGGCGCCGGCGTGCTCGCCTCGGCGCTCTGCATGGACAAGGACGTCTTCAAGTCGGTGCTCCGCGACCACGACATCCCCGTGACGGCGAACATCACGCTCCGGGCCGGCGACGCGGCCCGCAACCCGTTCGGCTATCCCTGCTTCGTCAAGCCGGCCCGGCTCGGCTCGTCGGTCGGGATCACCAAGGCCCACGACGAGGCCGAGCTGCGCGCGGGCGTGGAGCTCGCGTTCGCCCATGACGAGAAGGTGCTGGTGGAGCAGTTCGTCGACGGGATCGAGATCGAGGTCGGCGTGCTCGGCAACCGCCGCCCCGTCGCATCGCTCCCCGGCGAGATCGTCGTCACCAACAACGAGTGGTACGACTACGAGGCCAAGTACGACGGCGGCGAGATGGACCTGGTCGTGCCCGCCCGCGTCTCGGCCGACCAGCTCGCACGCGCCCAGGAGCTGGCGGTGCGCGCCTTCGTGGCCACGGACTGCGAGGGCATGGCCCGGGTCGACCTCTTCGTGCGCTCGGACGGCGAGGTGCTGGTGAACGAGCTCAACACCATCCCCGGCTTCACCGCGACGAGCGTGTACGCCAGGCTGTTCGAGGCCTCCGGCATCGGCTACACCGACCTGCTCGGGCGGCTCGCCGACCTCGCCGTGGAACGCTTCGAGCGCCGGGCTGCGCTGCTCTACTGAACCGCGCCCGAGCGGCTCATTGCAGCGCCGCGACCTCGGCGACGGTGGCCGTGTGGAAGCCGGCGCCGAGCCGCGTGATCCAGAGCAGGTAGTAGCGGCGCGCCGGGCCGTGGAGGACGAAGGTCGTGCGGCCCGCGACGCTCTGCGACGGTGAGACGACGAACGGGAACCGCGTCGGGCCGGGGCCGGCCTTGATCTCGGCGACGAACCCCGGCGTGGTCGTCACCACCGTGAGCCGGCGGACGACGACGGGCGAGCCTGCGTCGAGCACGAGGCCGACCCCCGGCTTGCCGAGCGCCGGCGCGTCCAGGTAGCTCTCCGTCGACCAGAAGGTCGACGTCCTGCCGTCGGTCGCCCTCGGCGCCGCCGCGTTGTTCTCGCCGCCGGTCCCGTACGGGTCGTAGGCGGTCGTCGCGCTCAACGGCACCACCGTCTCGGGGCTCCCGCCGGGGGTGCTCCTGAGCACGAGGTAGCCGGCGACGACCGCCAGGGCGACGACGCCGGCGACGAGGGCCCGCAGCGACCACGACGGCCGGGTGAGGGGGTCGACGAGCGAGCGCGGCGCTTTCGCCTGCTCCTCGGGCACTGCCGTCTGCCGGCACTCCTCGAGCTCGGCGATCAGCTCGATGGTGGTCGGCCGGTCCTTCGGGTCCTTCGCCAGCGCCCACCGCACGGCGGCGTCGAGACGCGGCGACACGTCCTTCCGGAGGGCGGCCGGCGAGGGCGCCGGCTCGTTGATGTGGCGCATCGCGACCGCGACGAAGTTCTCCCCGGAGAACGGCACCCGCCCGGTGAGCAGCTCGTAGAGGACGGCCCCGAGCGCGTAGACGTCCGTGCGCTCCTCGACCTTCCGGCCCTGCGCCTGCTCGGGGGCGATGTAGTCGGACGTGCCGAGCACCGTGCCGGTGATCGTCAGGCCGGTGTGGGCAGGGCCGGCCTGCATCGTCGCCGCCCTGGCGATCCCGAAGTCGATCACCTTCGCCTGGCCCGACTCGTCGAGGAGGATGTTCTGCGGCTTCACGTCGCGATGGATGAGCCCCGAGCGGTGCGCGTACTCGAGGCCGAGCAGGACCTGGATCGCCAGGTCGATCGCGGTGGGGATCGGCACCGGGCCGCTCTCGATCAGCCGTTTCAGGTTGCCGCCGGTCAGGTACTCGAAGACGATGTACGGCCGGCCGTCGTGCTCGCCGCGGTCGATCATCGTGGCGACATGCCGGTGCCCGAGCCCGGCTGCCGCGCGGCCCTCGCGCAGGAACCGCTCGAGCAGGTCCGGGTCGGCGACCGCCTCGGCGTGGAGCACCTTGACGGCGACCTCGCGGTCGAGGATCAGGTCGCGGGCGCGGTAGACGCTCGCCGTGGCGCCGCGACCGAGCAGCGCCTCGAGCTCGTACCGCTCCTCGAAGACGGTTCCGATCATCGCCGGAGGGTACTCGGAGGGCTCGACGGCGAAGGTGCCCTACAGCGTGGCCGCGAGGGCGTCTTCCCAGACGCCGAGGGCCTCGTCCAGCGTGGAGTCGTCGATCACGAGCGGCACGAGCACGCGGATGCAGTTGCCGGCGACCCCGGCCTTCAGCAGCAGCAGGCCGCGCGCCAGGGCCGCGTCCACGACGCGGCTCGCGAGCGCGCCGTCCGGCTCCTTCGTCGCCGGGTCGCCGACCAGCTCGATCGCGAGCATGGCGCCGAGGCCGCGCACGTCGCCGATCTGCGGCCAGCGCCGCTGCCAGGCTTCCATCCGGGCCCGGATCGTCGCGCCGAGCTCGTTCGACCGGGCGACGAGACCCTCCTCGTCGATCACGTCGAGGACGGCGAGCGCCGCGGCGATCGCGACGGGGTTCCCGACGAACGTCCCGCCGACCGCGCCCTCGTGGGCGGCGTCCATGACCGCGGCCTTGCCGAGCACGCCCGACAGGGGCAGGCCCATCGCGATCGACTTCGCGACGGTGATCAGGTCGGGCTCGACGCCCGAGTGCTCGATCGCGAAGAAGCGGCCCGTGCGGCCGAAGCCGGACTGCACCTCGTCGGCGACGAGCAGGATGCCGTGCTCGTCGCAGATCGCGCGCAGGCCCTGCAGGAACTCGACCGGCGCCGGGATGAACCCGCCCTCGCCCTGCACGGGCTCGACGACGATCGCCGCGACCGCCTCGGCCGCGACGAGCGTCGAGAACGCGCGGCGCAGGGCGGCCAGCGCCTCGGCGGTGGAGGGCCCGCGGTAGGCGTTCGGGTACGGAACCCGGTACACCTCGGGCGCGAACGGGCCGAGGCCCTGCTTGTACGGATGCGTCTTCGACGTCATCGTCAGCGACAGGAGCGTGCGCCCGTGGAAGGCGCCCTCGAAGGCGATCACGGCCTGGCGCCCGGTGGCGAGACGCGCGAACTTGACCGCGTTCTCCACCGCCTCGCTGCCGGCGTTGAAGAAGGCCGCCTTGGCCGGCCCACCGAACGGCGCCAGCGCAGTCAGTCGCTCGGCCAGCGTCGCGTAGATCTCGTAGGGGACGACCGTGAAATCGGTGTGGGCGAAGCGCTCGAGCTGCTCCTGCGCCGCGGCCACGACCTGCGGGTGGGCATGGCCGACGTTCAGGCAGCCGACGCCGCCGGTGAAGTCGACGAAGACGTTCCCGTCGATGTCGGTGAGGGTGGCGCCCCGCGCCGAGTCGGCGACGATCGGGAACGTGATCGCCAGCGCACTCGACACGCTCGCCTCGAGCCGCGCGAGCACCTCGCGCGAGCGCGGCCCCGGCACGGGCGTCGTCAATTCGATCGTGCGCGTCACGGCCATAGGTCGAGCGTAGCTGATGGAGCGCCGGAATGAATAGTTGAATACTCTCTAGTCATGCGGCCGGGTGGGGTCGGCCGCGCCTTGGCTACCGTTCGCGAGATGGCGATCCGCGCGCCGGAGGCGCTCCTCCTGGTGGGCCGGGTCGGTACGGGCAAGACCACCGTGCTGCTCGCAGTCGGGGACATCCTCGGCGAGCGGGGGACGCCGTACGCGCTGCTCGACCTCGACTGGCTGGCCTGGGCGAGCCCGGCACCGGGCTCCGGCGCGTCGGTCTCGAGCCTCCTGGTGGCGAACCTCGTGGCCGTGACCGGGACCTTCCGCGACGCCGGGATCGAGCGGCTCGTCCTCGCCCGGTACCTCCGCACGCCGACCGAGGTGGACGCGATCCGCGCCGCCCTCGGCATTCCCGTCACCGTCGTCGAGCTGAGCGCGCCCACGGCGCTCCTGCAGGAGCGCATCCGGAGCCGTGACTCGGGGCGCGAGCTCACCGAGCACCTCGCCGAGCTCGCCGCGGGCACGGGCACCGGCCTCGGCGACCTGGTCGTCGAGAGCGGCGCTCGTCCCGTGGGCGAGATCGCGGCCGAGGTCCTGGCCGTGGCCGGCTGGCCGGCCTGAGCGGCGCTACGCCTGGCCCTGGGGCTCGGGCGCCGGCGCTGCCGGGCCGTCACTCGCGGGCCGGAGCCGCTCGATCAGCTCGCGGACGTTCGCCAGGTCGCCTTCGAGCCGCTGCTCGAGGCCCTGGAGCCGCTCGAGCCACTGCTCGCGCGACGGAAAGCCGCCGTGACGGCCGAAGCCGCGCCGGCCGGGGCCGCGCCGGCTCCCCTGTCCGTGCTCGTGCTCATGATCGTGTCTGCACATGTATGTTCACCTCCTTTCTCATCGTTCGATAATAGTTATTGAATCATAACTGATACCAACCAGTGAGTATTCCCGAGCCTTCCGAACTGGCCGAGCTCCGCGATCTGCTCCGTCAGGTCATGCGCGGCCTGCGCCACCGGCGCCGGCCGCCCGAGGCCCTGCACCGGCTCGTGCACGGCGGCCTCGCACGGGGCGGCGAGCGCGGCGGCGAACGGGACGGCATCGGCCCCCGCCACCTGTCGATCCTCGCCCACATCGCGGCCGAGGGCCCGCGGACGGTGGGCGAGATCGCGGAGGAGGTCGGGCTCACGCTGCCGGCGGCCAGCATGCTCGCCCGCGCCCTCGAGGACCGCGGGCTCGTCGACCGGCGCGAGGATCCCGAGGATCGCAGGCGCACCCTCGTCGACCTCAACCCGGTCACCGAGCAGGAGGTGCGCGCCTGGCTCGGGCAGCGGAACGCCCCGCTCGACACCGCGCTGACAGCGCTCTCGCCCGCCGAGCGGAAGGCCTTCCTGAAGGGTCTGCGGCTCCTGGCCGACGCGCTGATGGAAGAATCCCCCCGTGGTCCTCTCCGATCGCACGATCACCCGTCGCATCGACGACGGCAGCATCGCCATCGACCCCTATGACCCGTCGCTGCTGCAACCGTCGAGCGTGGACGTGCGCGTCGACCGCTACTTCCGCGTCTTCCACAACGCGCGCTACCCGTACATCGACGTCAAGGAGCCGCAGGAGGGGCTGACCGAGCAGGTCGAGATCGGCGACGAGCAGCCGTTCATCCTGCATCCCGGGGAGTTCGTGCTCGGCTCGACGCTCGAGCGGCTGCGGCTGCCCGACGATCTCGTCGCCCGGCTCGAAGGCAAGAGCTCGCTCGGCCGCCTCGGCCTGCTGATCCACTCGACCGCCGGATTCATCGACCCGGGCTGGGACGGGCATGTCACACTCGAGTTGTCGAATGTCGCCAACCTGCCGATCACGATCTACTACGGCATGAAGATCGGCCAGGTCTCGTTCATGCAGCTCACCGAGCCGACGTCGACGCCGTACGGCACTTCGTCGCTCGGCTCGAAGTACCAGGGCCAGCGCGGGCCGACGCCGAGCCGCTACTGGCAGAACTTCCGATGAAAGTCGGCTTCCGATGAAGGTCCTCGTCACCGGCGGCACGGGCTTCATCGGCTCGCGCGTCGTCCACGCCCTGCGCGCCGAGGACCGCGCCGTGCGCGTGCTCGTGCGCAACCCGGGCCGCGCCCGGCAGCTCGAGAGCTGGGGCGCCGAGGCTGCGCCGGGCGAGATCGGCGACGCCGAGAGCCTCCGCCGCGCGGTCGACGGCTGCACCCATGTCGTCCACCTCGTGGCGATCATCCAGGGCCGGCCCCAGGACTTCGACCGCGTGATGACCGCGGGCACCGCGAGCCTCCTCGACGCCGCGAAGTCGGCAGGGGTCGAGCGGTTCGTCCACATGAGCGCCCTCGGGACCACCCCGGACGGGGCCGTGCCCTACTACCGGGCGAAGTGGGCGATGGAACAGGCCGTCGCCGCGTCCGGCCTCGCGTACACGACGTTCCGGCCGAGCTTCGTCTTCGGGGCCGGCGGGGCGCTGCCGACGTTCGTCAAGCAGGTGCGCTACGCACCGGTGGTGACCGTGATCGGCAACGGCCGCCAACGCTCGCAGCCGATCTGGGTCGACGACGTCGCCGCCTACGTCACCCGTGCGCTCGACGCCGAGCAGGCCGTGAATCGCACCTTCGAGCTCGGCGGCCCCGACGTCGTCGACTGGAACGAGCTCTATGCGCTGATCGCGAAGCTCCTCGGGAAACGGCGGGCCTTCGTCCACGTGCCGTTCGCGGTCGCGCGCGCGGGCGCCCTCGCGACGCAGTGGCTGCCGGGCGCGCCGCTGCATGCCGACCAGGTGACGATGCTGCAGGGAGCCGACAACGTCGTCTCCGACCCGGCCGCGACGGAGGTCTTCGGCCTGCCGCTCGTCCCGCTCGCCGAGCAGATCCGCCGCGTCGTCGGCTGAGCGGGCAACCGCCTCGAGAACGACGGCCTACTGAACGACGGAGGCCGCCTTGCGGCGGCCTCCGTCGAGTAACCAGCTGGTTTTTCGTAGAGGCGTTTCCGGCCGATCAAGGCGGCGCGTCACGCGAGTCCCCCACGCTGGCTAGGCGATTCCCCGTCAGGTCCCGGGGACACACCTCTACGAGCTGGTACCTCCACTGCCCGTACTTGAAGTCTCCAACGCCGGACCACCTCCTTTCCGCGGTTGCTCGAGACTCTACCGAATGGGTCAGGACAGACTGCGGCTCAGGAGGCGCGCGTCAGACAGGCCGCCAGGTGGTCGTTGACGACGCCGCAGGCCTGCATGGCCGCATAGACCGTCGTCGGCCCGACAAAGCGGAAACCGGCTTTGCGCAGCGCCTTCGCGAGCGCCGCCGACTCGGGGGTCGCCGCCGGGATGTCGGCGCCCGTCTGCGGGATCCCGCGGCCGGCCGGCGCCGCCGCCCAGAAGAGGTCGACGAGCGGCGTTCCGGCCTCACGGAGCGCGACCGTGGCGCGGGCGTTCTGGATCGCCGCCTCGATCTTGCCGCGATGGCGCACGATGCCCGCATCCCCCAGGAGGCGCTCGACGTCAGGCTCGGCGAACCGCGCGACCGCGTCGGGGTCGAAGCCCGCGAACGCCTGCCGGAACGCCTCGCGCTTGCGCAGGATCGTCAGCCAGGAGAGGCCCGACTGGAAGCCCTCGAGGCAGAGACGCTCGTAGACACCGCGCTCGTCGCGCACGGGGCGCCCCCACTCGGTGTCGTGATACGCCTCGTAGAGCGGATCGCCGTCCCCGAAGCAGCGGAAGGCGCCCGCCACGGCTCAGGGGAGGTCGAGGGTGACGATGCCGTCCTCGACCGTGACGGGGTAGGTCTCGACGCCCTGCGTCGCGGGCAGCGTCAGCGCGCGGCCGGTGCGGAGGTCGAAGGCAGCGCCGTGGCGCGGGCAGACGACGCGGCCCGTCTCGGGGTCCCAGTCGCCCTCGCACAGAGGCCCGTCGTCGTGGGAGCAGCGATCCTCGAGCGCGAGCAGCTCGCCCGCGCAGTTGTAGACGCCGATCGAGGTCCAGCCGAGTTGCACGAGCTTCAGCGATCCCGGCCCGAACTCGTCGAGCGGCGCGACGTGGATCTTCGGCATCGGGTGGGCGTCTCAGTCCAGCTCGAGCTCGTCGGCGAGGCTCTGCCACTCGGCCGGCAGCGGCGTGCCCTTCGCGCGATGCAGCGCGACCTTGAGGACGCCGAGGCCGAGGATGGCGCACTTGAGCCGGACGGGCGTCAGCGGGATGCCGATCTCCTCGAGCAGCTCCTCCTTGGGCAGCACGGCGACGTCGGCGGCCTTGCGGCCCTTGACGAGGTCGGTGAGCATCGAGGTCGCCGCCTGCGAGATCGCGCAGCCGCGGCCCTCGAAGCCGATCTCGTCGATCGTCTCGCCGTCGGCGCCGAACCGGACGAAGATCGTCACCTCGTCGCCGCAGAGCGGGTTCTGGCCCTCGGCCTGCGCGTCGGCCCCCTCGATCGCCCCGTGCCCGTGCGGGTTCTTGTAGTGGTCGAGGATCACCTCGCGATACATCTGCTCGAGCTCAGACACCGAAGGTCGCCTTCACCTTGAG
>CAYXXE010000023.1:0-20621 GCA_964468985.1 uncultured Gaiellales bacterium
AGCAGGATCGCGAGGATCGGGGCGCCGTAGAGCACCACCGCCATGAACGCCGACCTGATGACGGTGAACGGCACGTCCTTCTGCGGATCCTTCATCTCGTCGCCGGCCGCGTTCGGCAATTCGAAGCCGACGTAGTTGAAGAAGAGCACCGGGACGAGCGCGATGAACACCGCGTAGCTGGGCTTGAAGTCACCGCCGTGGACGCCGTGGACGCCGTGCTTGATCGCGTAGATGACGACGGTGAGCGTGAAGAACGAGAGGACGACCATGCGTCCCCAGGCGCCGATCGTCGGCAGCCACTTGCCGACGCCGAACGACAGGATCGCCGCCCACACCGAGATCCAGATGAACGCCAGGCCGAACACGTACTTCCAGACGCCGAGGCCCGTGAAGAACGACTCGAACGTCGCGACCGCCGTGATGCAGAGCGAGCCGCCGAGCCAGATCGGGTTCGAGACCCAGTAGATGAGCGCATTCACGCCGCTGACGAACCGGCCGAGCGCCAGCTTCGTCCAGATGTACGGGCCGCCCTCCTCGGTGAACGTCGAGCCGAGCTCGGACGTCAGCAGCGCGTACGGGATGAAGAACACCGGCACGAGGAAGATCAGCCAGGTGAAGCCCTGGGCGCCGTGGCTCGCGACCGACCCGATCGTGTCGAGGCCGACGAGCGTGCAGACGAGGAAGAAGAACATGTCGAAGCGCCCGAAGTGCTTCTGGAGCTTCGCCTTCTCCTCGACCGCGGCGGAGGTCGTGTTCGAGACGGCGCCGTCACTTGCTGTCATCTGTGTTCTCCCCCTGCGAATCGTGGGCGGGCGTGACGAGAGACTCGGCAGTATGGGAGAGCGGCGCCCCGGATGCAAGCGTCGGTTACGCGCGGCGGCGGATGAAGTCCGTGCAAAGCCGGGCCACCAGCTCCGGCTCGGCCACCGGCAGCTCGTGCGGAGCACCGGGCAGGATGCAGAGCTCGGAGCCGGGGATGGCCGCCTGGAGCTCGGCGAAGTGGTCGAGGCGGATCGCGTCGCGCTCGCCCCCGACGAGCAGCGTCGGCACGGTGATCGCCGCGAGCTGCTCGTCCGTCAGCGTCGGCTCACGGAGGAGCAGCAGGCGGAGCTTCTCCGCCACGACCGGCCAGTGGCCCGGCCCGTCGGGGCTCAGCCGCCCGTACGCGCGCCGGACGGGCAGCGGCCAGCTGTCGGCCGTCGCGTGCTCCAGCCAGTCGAGCGTCTCGGCGGTGAGCCCGTCGACGCGGGCATTCGGGCCGATCGCGACGAGGTGCGTCAGCAGGTCCGGGCGGGCCATCGCGACCAGCAGGCCGACGATCGCGCCGTCGCTGTAGCCGACCACCGGCACGGGCCCGAGCTCGAGCCGGTCGAGCAGCGCCATCGTGTCCTGCGCCATCGCGTCGTAGGTCAGCGGGCCGGGCACGTCGGGCGTGCGCCCGTGACCGCGGCGCTCGGGCTGGATCACGTGGAAGTCGCGCTCGAGCAGCCGTGTCAGGGGTACCGCGTACTCCGCCGTCTCGCCGGCGCCGTGCAGGTACAGGAGCGGCGGGCCGTCCCCGTGACGGTGGACGTACATCGAGTCAGGACGGCGCCGGACAGGGAGCGTCGTGGCTCGAGACGGTGACCTCGAGCGCCGCCGAGCCGGCACCGCCGCGGCGCAGGAGGTAGGAGCCGGTCGGCAGGTCGGGAACGCGCCAGCGATTGCCCTTGACGGCGATGCGGTGGACGTCGGCCCGACATTCGAGGCGCACGACCGTCAGCGTCGTGACGCCCGGCGAGAACCGCAGGAGCTCGCCTTGCCGGATCCGGACGGGCTCGTGCTTCGGCGCCGGCCGGCCGTCGATCGTGACCGCCAGGCGCGGGGCGCCGCCTGCGATGACGACGACGACGGCCGAGGCAAGCGAGGCGAGAAGCATCGGCACGCCAGTACCGTAACCCAGGTGAATCGGCTCGCCCGGGAGAGCTCGCCCTACCTGCTCCAGCATGCCGGCAACCCCGTCGACTGGTATCCGTGGGGCGAAGAGGCGCTGACGGCGGCGCACGAGCGCGACGTGCCGATCCTGCTCTCGATCGGCTACGCCGCCTGCCACTGGTGCCACGTGATGGAGCGCGAGTCGTTCGAGGACGAGGCGGTGGCAGCGTTGCTGAACGAGCGGTTCGTCTGCATCAAGGTCGACCGCGAGGAGCGGCCCGACCTCGACGCGATCTACATGGACGCGGTGGTCGCGCTGACCGGGCACGGCGGCTGGCCGATGACGGTCTTCCTGGCTCCCGGCGGCGAGCCGTTCCACGGCGGGACGTACTACCCGCCGGTCGCACGCCACGGCCTGCCGGCCTTCCGCGACCTGCTGCTCGGCATCTCCGAGGCCTGGGTGACCCGCCGCCCCGAGGTGGCCGAGTCGGCCGCCGGCCTCGTCGAGCACCTCCGTGCCGGGGCGCGGCCGGCCGCGTCGGCCGATCCCCTCTCCGAGGCGCAACTCGCCGAGGCACAGGCGAACTGCGCGCGCGCGTTCGACGAGCGCTGGGGCGGCTGGGGCGGTGCGCCGAAGTTCCCGCCGGGACCCGTCCTCGAGTTCCTGCTGCGCCGCGGCGAGCGCGAGTTGACGCGCCGGACGCTCGACGGGATGGCGCTCGGCGGCATGTACGACCTCGTCGGCGGCGGCTTCCACCGCTACTCCGTCGACGAGCGCTGGCTCGTCCCGCACTTCGAGAAGATGCTCTACGACAACGCGCTGCTGGCGCCGGTCTACGCCCGGGGCTGGCGCCAGCTCGGCGACGACCGCTACCGCGAGGTCGCCGAGCAGACGGTGGGCTACGTGCTGCGCGAGCTGGCACTGCCCGGCGGCGGCTTCGCCTCGGCCCAGGACGCGGACACCGACGGGGTGGAGGGGCTCACGTTCACCTGGGCACCCGGCGAGGGAGCGCCCGAGGAGCTGCTGCAGCCCTTCGAGCACGGCCGGTTCGTGCTGCGCGGCACGATCGACGAGGCGACGCGGGCGCGGCTCCACGCCGCCCGCGAGCTGCGCCCAAAGCCCGCCCGCGACGACAAGGCGATCGCCTCCTGGAACGGCCTCATGCTGGCCGCGCTCGCCGGCTGCGGCCTCGAGCTCGAGCGCGACGACTGGCTCGCCGCCGGCGAGCGGCTGGCCGAGTTCCTGCTCGGGCCGCTGTCGACGGACGCCGGGCGCCTCCACCGGACCTGGCGCGACGGCACGGCGAAGGGCACCGGCTACCTGTCCGACTACGCCGACGTGGCCCACGGCCTGCTCGAGCTGCACGTCGCCACGGGCGAGGTGCGCTGGCTCCGCGAGGCCCACCGGCTCGCGCTGCTCGCGGTCGATCTGTTCGGCGACCCCGGCGGCGCCGGCTTCTTCCAGACGCCGCGCGACGGCGAGCAGCTCGTCGCGCGCAAGCAGGAGCTGGCCGACCAGCCGACGCCGAGCGGGAACGCGATGCTCGCCCACGTCCTGCTGCGGCTCGGTCGGATCTGGGGCGACGACGAGCTCGAGCGGCGCGGGGCCGACGTCCTGCGTCTCGTCCGCGATACGGTCGTGCGTGTGCCGACCGCGTTCGGCTGGATGCTCGTCGCCCTCGACCAGCACCTCGCGCCGCGGCGCGAGCTCGCGATCGTCGGCGACCCCCGCGCACCGGTGGCCGTCGCGGCGCTCCGGGCGCGCCTGCCCGCCGACGTCGTCGCCTTCGGCCCCGCCGAGGATGTCCCGCTGCTCGCCGGCAAGGGCCTCGTCGACGGCCGGACGGCGGTGTATCTGTGCGAGCGGTTCGCCTGCCAGGCGCCGGTCACCGACCCCGAGGCGTTGCCGGAGGCTCCCCCGGCGCCGTAGGGTAGGGCTCCGATGGCCCTTCTCGAGCTCAGGGACGTCAGCCGGCGCTTCGGTGGCATCGTCGCCCTCGACGGGGTCTCGCTCGCGGTCGACGAGCGTCAGATCGTCGGCCTGATCGGGCCGAACGGGGCCGGCAAGACGACGCTGTTCAACATCGTGACGCGGCTCTACGCGCCGGACTCGGGCTCGCTCGAGCTGAACGGGAAGAGCCTCCTGCGGACGCCCGCGCACAGGGTCGTCCGCCGCGGGATCGCGCGGACCTTCCAGAACGTCGAGCTCTTCCGCTCGATGACGGTGCTCGACAACGTGCTGGTGGGCGGGCACACCAGGACGCGCCCGTTCGGCGACCGCGCCGCCCGGGCGGAGGCGGAACGGCTCCTCGAGTACGTCGGGATCGAGGACGTCGCCCGTCGGCCGGTCGCCGGGCTGCCGTTCGGGACGCTCAAGCGGGTCGAGCTCGCCCGCGCGCTCGCCGCCGAGCCGCAGCTGCTGCTGCTCGACGAGCCGGCCGGCGGCCTGAATCACGAGGAGGTCGCAGAGCTGGGCGCGCTGATCCGGCGCTTCCGTGACGATCTCGGGCTCACCGTCCTGCTGGTCGAGCACCACATGGGCCTGGTGATGGGTCTCGCCGACCGGATGCACGTGCTCGACTTCGGCCGCACGATCGCCGAGGGCACACCGGCGGAGATCCGGCGCGACCCGGCCGTGATCGAGGCGTACCTCGGAACCGAGAGCTCGGCCGCGTGAGCACGGCGACCTGACCGTGCCGTGACCCTCCTCGAGCTCCGCGACATCGAGGCGCACGTCGACGGCGTCCACGTCCTGCGCGGCGTCTCCCTCGAGCTCGCGGAGGGTGAGTTCCTGGCCCTGGTCGGGCCGAGACGGGGCGGCAAGTCGACACTGCTCGGCGCGCTCGGCGGGACCGTGCCGGTGACCGGCGAGCTGCGGATCGAAGGAGAGACGGTCGGCCGGCCGTCGCCGGCCACGATGGCCCGCCTGGGCGTCGCGCACGTTCCGGCCGGGCGCGTGACGTTCGGCAGCTTCACGGTGGCCGACAACCTGCGCCTCGGTGCCTGGGCGCGCGGCGGCCCGCTCGACAACGCCTACGCGCGCGTCTTCGAGCTGTTCCCGTTCCTCTACGACCGCCGCAACCGACGCTCCGCGGAGCTCGACGCCGGCGAGCAGCGGCTGCTCGCGCTCGCGCGCGCGGCGATGGCACGCCCGCGGCTGCTGCTCTGCGACGAGCCGTCGCACGGAGTCGCGCCCGCGGTCGGCCGCGACTACTTCGCCGCGCTCCGGCAGTTGAACGAGTGGGGGGCGACGGTCGTCGTCGCCGAGCAGGGAGGCCGGCCGGCCCCCGCCGAAGCCGGCCGGGCGCTGGTCGTCGCCGACGGTCGGGTGCAGGCGGCGCCGGCCCCGGCGCCATGAGCGGCGCCGGCGCCCACGTCGCGGCCGGGCTGGCAGCCGGTGCGATCGACGCGTTGCTGGCGGTCGCGATCGTCCTCGTCCGCCGGGCCTCGGGCGTCGTCAACTTCGCCCAGGCGGCGCTCGCGACGCTCTCGGCGTTCGGCTGCGCGACGCTCGTCGCGCACGGGTGGCGCTTCTGGCCCGCGTTCGCCGTGACGGTGGCGCTCTCGTTCGGTGGCGGCCTCGTGCTGGCCGGCGCCCTCGTCGCTCCGGTGCGCAGAGGCCCGGTGTACGGCTGGACGCTGCTGACGGTGGGGCTGCTGCTGGCGGTGAACGGGCTCGACAACTGGATCTGGGGGCCGCGGACGCGGCCGTTCGCCGGCCCGTTCTCGGCCCACACGATCCGGCTCGCCGGCGGTGCGGTGTCGCGGCGCGACCTCGGCACGGTGGTCGTCGCGGGCGCGGCGCTGGTGGTCGTCGCGGTCGTCGGGCGCAGCAAGGCCGGGCTCGGGCTGCGCGCCGCGGCTGCCGACCCGGGCGCGGCGCACGAGCTCGGCCTCGGGGTCGGCCGGCTCGGCGCGCTCGCCTGGGCGCTCGCGGCCGCTCTCGGAGCGGTCGCCGGCGTGCTCGCGGCGACCGCCCACGGGCTCGATCCGACCCTGCTGCGCTCGACGCTGCTCTCCGCGCTCGCCGGAGCGTTCCTCGGCGGCATCGACTCGCCTGCCGGGGCTGCGCTCGGCGGCTCGACGGTGGGCGTCGGCCTCGAGCTGCTCGCCACGTACGTCCACGGGGTAGGGTCGAGCCTCCGGCCCGTCGCCGCGTTCGCCGTGCTGCTCGCGGCGATCCTGCTGCGGCCGTCGGGGCTGCGCGGCCGGTGGGGTCGGCCGTGAGCGGCCGTCTCGGGCTGCTCACGCTGGCCGTGGCCGCCGGGCTCGTCGCCGTCGCACCGGTTCTGCTCTCGACCCGCCATACGGCCCAGCTCGCCGTCGTGGCGGCGTACACGGTGGCGACCCTCGGAATCTCGCTGCTGTTGCGCCAGACCGGGCGCAGCTCGCTCGGCCAAGGTGCCTTCATGGCGCTCGGCGGCTACACGACGGCGATCCTGGCCTCGAGTCACGGCGTGCGTGAGCTCTGGACGATCCCCGCGGCCGGTGGGGTCGCGGCGGCGGCGGGAGCGATCGTCGGCCTGGTGACGATGCGGTTGGAGCCGATCTCCGCCGGCGTGGTCACCTTCGGGGCGGCGGTCGCCGCGCCGGCGGTCGCCCTGCGGTTCGCGGGGCTGACGGGCGGGCAACGCGGCCTCGTTCTCGCCGCGCGGCCGTTCGAGGCGCGGCACGCCTACGCGCTGGCCTGGGTGGTGGCCGGTGTGCTCTTCGTCGCCGCGTGGGCGTTCTCGCGCTCACGCTCGGCCCGGGCGCTGCGCGCGCTGCGCGACAGCCCACGTGACGCGGCCGCGTCAGGCCTCGGGCGGGCCTCGCACGCCGCGCTCGCCTTCGGCCTCTCGGGCGCCTACGGCGGCATCGCCGGCTCGCTGCTCGTGATCGAGCTCGGCCGGGCGGAGCCGGGGCAGTTCCCCCTGCGCCTGTCGCTCGTCCTGCTCGCGGGCGCGGCGGTCGGGGGTCTCGGCTCGATCTGGGGCGCGCTGCCCGCGGCGCTCCTCGTCCGCTACGCCGACCAGCTGGCCGGCTCGTTCCCCCACGCGCGGAGCGGCCAGGTCGGCCCGGGAACATTCCTGCTCGGGGCCGGCGTCGTCGTCGCCGTGCTCGCCGGGAGCGCTGCGGCGGCACTCGGCCGGCGCAGCCGCAGGCAGCGCGCCGGGGACCGCGCGGAGGTGCTCGGGCAGGCGCCGAGCGGCGAGTAGGCTGCTCGGGGTGGAGCTGCTCGACACGCCTCTCGCCGATCTGCTGCGGGCCGCCGTCGCTCGCCGGAGCGAGGCCCGAGGCCGGCTCGTGACCTACAGCCCGAAGGTGTTCGTGCCGCTCACGAAGCTCTGCCGGGACGTGTGCCACTACTGCACGTTCGCCCACCCGCCCCGGCGCGGGGAGCGTGCGTACCTGACGGTCGACGAGGTGCTCGAGGTGGCGCGGGCCGGCGAGCGCGCCGGCTGCCGCGAGGTCCTCTTCACGCTGGGCGACAAGCCGGAGCTCCGGTACGCCGCGGCGCGGCGCGAGCTCTCGGAGCTCGGCTGCGCGACGACGATCGACTATCTGGAGCTTGCCGCGCGCGCCGTCCTCGAGGAGACCGGGCTGCTGCCGCATCTCAACCCCGGTCTCCTGACGGCGGCCGACTACGCGCGGCTGCGGCCGGTGGCAGCCTCGATGGGGCTCATGCTCGAGTCCACGTCGGAGCGTCTCATGGTGCGGGGCGGCCCGCACTTCGGGTCGCCCGACAAGCTGCCCGCCGCTCGGCTCGGGGCGCTCAGGCTGGCCGGCGAGGCGCGCGTGCCGTTCACCACGGGTCTGCTGATCGGGATCGGCGAGACCCGCGCCGAGCGGCTCGAGACCCTGCGGGCGATCGCCCGGGCGCACGCGGAGCACGGCCAGGTGCAGGAGGTGATCGTCCAGAACTTCCGGGCCTGGCCCGGCACGAAGATGCAGGCGGCGTCCGAGCCGTCGCTCGAGGAGCTGGTCTGGACGATCGCGTGCGCCCGCCTGGTCCTGCCGCTCGACGTCTCGGTTCAGGCTCCGCCGAACCTCAGCGGCGACCTCGGGGCGCTGCTCGACGCCGGCATCGACGACTGGGGCGGTGTCTCCCCGGTCACGATCGATCACGTCAACCCGGCGGCGCCGTGGCCCGAGGTCGCCGCCCTGCGGGAGGCTTGCGCGTCGCGCGGCCTCGAGCTCGCACCCAGGCTGACGATCTACCCGCGCTTCCAGCAGCGCGACTGGGTCGACCCCGCTGTGCTGACGCACGTGCTGCGGCTGGCCGACTCGCTCGGGCTCGCCCGCGAGGACGGCTGGTCGCCGGGCGAGACCGGCGACGTCCCGTTCGTCGTGCGGCGGGACGCGCTGCCGATCGACTCGGCCGGCGAGCTCGGCGAGGACGAGATCGCCCGGCTGTTCGCCGCTCGCGGCGAGGAGCGCCAGCGTGTCTTCGCCCGGGCCGACGCGATCCGGCGCGAGGTGAACGGCGACGTCGTCACCTACGTCGTCACCCGCAACGTCCAGTACACGAACGTCTGTTACTTCCGCTGCGGCTTCTGCGCGTTCTCGAAGGGCAAGCTGGCGGCGAACCTGCGCGGCGCGCCGTACCTCGTCCCGCACTCCGAGATCGTGCGACGTGCGCATGAGGCGTGGGAGCGGGGGGCGACCGAGATGTGCCTGCAGGGCGGGATCCACCCGGCGTTCGACGGCGACTACTACGCCTCGGTCGTCCGCGCGATCAAGGACGCGGTGCCCGACATGCACGTCCATGCCTTCAGCGCGCTCGAGATCTGGCAGGGCGCCTCGACGCTCGGGGTCGAGCTGGAGGACTACCTCGCCCGTCTGCGTGACGAGGGCCTCTCGTCCCTGCCGGGAACGGCCGCGGAGGTGCTGGACGACGAGATCCGCGCCGTCATCTGCCCCGACAAGATCTCCACCGAGCAGTGGCTGCGCGTGCACGAGACGGCCCATCGCGTCGGGCTGCGCTCGAACGTGACGATCATGTTCGGCCACGTCGACGGGCCCCGGAACTGGGCGCGGCACCTGGTCGCGGCGCGCGAGCTCCAGCGGCGGACGGGCGGGTTCACCGAGTTCGTCCCGCTGCCGTTCGTGCACATGGAGGCGCCGCTCTACCTCAAGGGCGGGGCGCGGAAGGGGCCGACGTTCGGCGAGCTGCTGCTGATGCACGCGGTCGGGCGGATCGCGCTGCATCCGTGGTTCGAGAACGTGCAGGTGTCGTGGGTCAAGGCCGGCCCGCAGGGGCTCGTGGAGGCGCTGAACGCCGGCGTCAACGACCTGGGGGGAACGCTGATGAACGAGTCGATCTCGCGCGCCGCAGGCGCCGAGTTCGGCCAGGAGCTGCCGCCGGAGGAGATCGAGCGGCTGATCCGCGCCGCGGGCCGCATCCCGCGCCAGCGCACGACGCTCTACGGCGAAGCGCCCGAGGAGCGCGTGCGAGCCTCGTTCGGCGCCGCACCGCTGTCCGAGACGGTCAATCCGCCCGTCAACGAAGCCCGGCTCCCCCGCCCGCGCAAACTCGTCCGCGCAGGCACCTCGTAGCGCACCCCCGGTCTCAGAGAGGTATCTGAGACGTGTCTGATACTTGTCGCTTCTTTGCAGGGGTTTTCGCGAGTTGGGCACGAGCGTCGCGAGGAGCCGCGGTCTCTGACACGTCTCAGAGACGTCTCAGACACGTATCAGAGCCCGTTCGGCCCGAGCTCAGGCCTCGAGGGCGAGCAGGTCGGTGATCGTCTCGCGACGGCGGATGAGCCGCGCTTCACCGCCCGCTACGAGCACCGCGGCGGGACGCGGCACCGCGTTGTACGTCGAGCTCATCGACAACGTGTACGCCCCGGTCACCGGTACCGCCAGGATGTCGTCGCGCCGCGGCTGCGGAAGCTCGACGCTCCCGATCAGGACGTCGCCCGACTCGCAGTGCTTCCCCGCGACCGCGAACGAGCCGGCCGCCGCCTCTCCCGGCCGGTTCGCGAGGAACGCGGTGTACCTGGCGTCGTAGAGCGCCGGCCGCGGGTTGTCCGACATGCCGCCGTCGATCGTGACGAACGTCGTGCCTCCGTCGACCGTCTTCACCGCGCCGACCGTGTAGAGCGTCACGCCCGCGCGCGCGACCAGCGATCGCCCCGGCTCGAGGACGAGGCGCGGCCGGTCAAGCCCCGCATCCGTCCACGCCCGGTCGCAGTGCGCGACCAGGCCGCCGACGAACTCGTCGATCGCGAACTCCGGCTCCTCGGCGACATGCCGGGCGCCCAGGCCGCCGCCGAGATCGATCAGCCTGGGCTCCCAGCCGAGCTCGTCGCGCAGGCGCGCCGCGAACCCGGCAAGCCACTCGACCGTCTCGAGCGACGCCCCGAACTGCGTCAGCTGCGAGCCGACGTGGACGTGCAGCCCCTCGCACTCGGGAACGAGCCGCAGCGCCGCGAGCGCGTCCTCCGGCGGCAACCCGAACTTCGAGCCGTGGTGGGCGGTCCGAACCTTCTCGTGGGTGTCCGCGTCGATGCCCGGCGTGACCCGTACGAGGAACCTCCGCGCGCCGAACGCGCGCGCCCGCTCGATCTCCTCGATCGAGTCGAGCACGATCAACGCCCCGAGCTCGGCTGCGCCGGCGAGCAGCGCGTCCTCCTTGTTGTTGCCATGGACGACGATCTGCGCACCCGGGATACCCGCGGCCAGCGCGAAGGCGAGCTCGCCCGCCGTGGAGACGTCGGCACCGATGCCCTCCTCCGCGAGCAGGCGCAGCACCGCCACCGACGGGAACGCCTTCGTTCCGAACACCACCAGCGCCCCGGGCGCGGCGTCGCGGTAGGCCCGCGCCTGCGCGCGGATCGTCGCCTCGTCGTACACGACGAGCGGCGTGCCGAACCGCGCGACGAGCTCGCCCGCCCCGACTCCGCCCACGGCAAGCTCGCCGCCGTCCACGGTCGCCGTGTCGGGCAGGAGCTCCAGCAAGGTCGTCTGCGTGGTTGGCCGCATCGGAAACGCATGGTTACACTACGAGCCGTGAGCCCGCAGACCAGGAGCCTGCTCATTCCCTAGCCGGGAGACCGACGCGGCCCACGCCGCGACCGCTCTCCCACGGCCTCTCCTGCGAGAGGCTTTTTCGTCTCTGGAGCCAAGCCGATGGACGCCCCCGACACCGACAACCGCGAGCTGTACGACCCCCAGGCGATCGAGCCCAAGTGGCAGGCGCTCTGGGCGTCGGAGCGCGCCTTCTCGGTCCCGAACCCCGCCCCGGGCGAGACGAGCGGGGCGGACGTCTTCTACATGCTCGAGATGCTCCCGTACCCGTCGGCGAACGGGATGCACATGGGGCACGTCCTGAACTACACGCTCGGGGACGTCGTCACCCACTTCCGCCGTCGCAACGGCTTCAAGGTGCTGCGCCCGATGGGCTGGGACTCCTTCGGCCTCCCCGCCGAGAACGCCGCCATCAAGGAGGGCGGCCACCCGCGCGAGATCACCGAGCGGAACATCGTCTCGATCACCCGCCAGATGCGCCGGCTCGGCTGGGCGATCGACTGGGAGCGCGAGGTCGCCGCGCACGAGCCGAGCTACTACCGCTGGACGCAGTGGCTCTTCCTGCGCTTCTTCGAGCACGGCCTGGCCTACCGCAAGGCGGCGCCCGTCAACTGGTGCCCGAACGACCAGACGGTGCTCTCGAACGAGCACGTGATCGACGGCCGGTGCGAGCGCTGCGGCGCCGAGGTCGAGGCGAGGAACATGGTGCAGTGGTTCTTCAAGATCACGTCGTACGCCGACGCGCTGCTCGAGGACCTGGCCACGATCGACTGGCCGGAGCGGACGAAGAAGATCCAGACCGACTGGATCGGCCGCTCGGAGGGCGCCGAGGTGATCTTCCGCGTCGAGGAGCTCGATCTCGACATCCCGGTGTTCACGACCCGCGCCGACACGCTGTTCGGGGCGACGTTCTTCGTGCTGGCGCCCGAGAGCCCGCTGGTCGAGCGGCTGATCGAGGGCACGGACGTGGCCGAGGAGGTGCGGCACTACGCGCGGATGGCCGGCGCCCGCTCGACCGCCGACCGCGAGACCCGCGAGAAGACGGGGGTCTTCACCGGCCGCTACGTCACGAACCCCGTGAACGGCGACCTGATTCCGGTCTGGGTCGCCGACTACGTCCTGATGGAGTACGGCACGGGCGCGATCATGGCCGTGCCCGCGCACGACGACCGCGACGGCGCGTTCGCCGAG
Organism: uncultured Gaiellales bacterium; assembly: GCA_964468985.1. GTDB lineage: Bacteria > Actinomycetota > Thermoleophilia > Gaiellales > Gaiellaceae > PALSA-600. The sequence goes on from CAYXXE010000023.1 coordinate 12,121, forward strand.
AAGTACGGCCTGCCGGTCATCCCGGTCGTCGACGGCGACGGGAAGCTCGTCTCGTCGGCGCAGTTCGACGGCCTGCCGCACAGAGAGGCCGAGCGCGCGATCGTCGCCTGGCTCGGCGAGCAGGGCCGTGCGGTCCCGTCGATCAACTACCGGCTGCGCGACTGGAGCTTCTCGCGACAGCGCTACTGGGGCTGCCCGATCCCGATCGTCCACTGCGACGCGTGCGGCGTCGTGCCGGTGCCGGACGACCAGCTGCCGGTCGTGCTCCCCGAGGTCGAGAACTACCGGCCGAAGGGCGAGCCGCCTCTGGCCTCGAACGAGGAGTGGCTGTGGACCGAGTGCCCGCGCTGCGGCGGGCGCGCCCGCCGCGAGGCCGACACGATGGACACGTTCGTCGACTCGTCGTGGTACTTCATGCGCTACTGCGACCCCCGCAACGTCGAGGCGCCGTTCGACCGCGCGATCGTCGACTACTGGATGCCCGTCGACCAGTACGTCGGCGGCATCGACCACGCCAAGGGCCACCTGCTCTACTCGCGGTTCTTCACGAAGGTGCTGAACGACATCGGGCTCGTCGGCTTCCGCGAGCCGTTCCAGCGGCTGTTCCACCAGGGGTGGGTGAAGCAGGGCGGGCGGAAGATGTCGAAGTCGAAGGGCAACGTCACCGGGCCGGACGTGCTGGTCGGGCTGTACGGCGCCGACGCCCTGCGGCTGTACATCCTCTTCCTCGGCCCGGCCGACCAGGACATGGAGTGGACCGACGAGGGGGCCGACGGCATGCGGCGCTTCGTGGCGCGGCTCTGGCGGACGGTGCTGGCGGTCGCCGCTGCTCCGGCCTGGGACGGCGAGCCGACCCCGCTCGCGCGCAAGGCGCACGAGACGATCGCCCGCGTCACCGACGACATCGGCCGCCGCTTCGTCTTCAACACGCCGATCGCGGCGGTGATGGAGCTCGTCAACGACTTGTCGAAAGCGCCAGGCGACCCCGCCGCCCGTCTTGCGGCGGAGACCGCCGTCACGCTGATCCAGCCGTATGCCCCGCACGTCGCCGAGGAGCTCTGGTCGCGGCTCGGGCACGAGCGGCTCTGGGAGCAGCCCTGGCCGGCCTTCGACGAGGCGCTGCTGCAGCGCCAGACGATCGAGCTCGTCGTCCAGGTCAACGGCAAGGTGCGCGACCGCATCCAGGTGCCGGCCGGCCTGCCGAATGACGAGCTGGTCGCGCGGGCGCGGGCCTCCGAGAAGGTCGCTGCGCTCGTCGGTGACGCGGAGCCCCGGGTGATCGTCGTCCCGGACAAGCTCGTCAATCTCGTCGTCTGAGGGCCGGCCGCAGTCCCGAGAGTCGGCGCGCGGCCCGCGGCGGCTCGTCGCGAAACAGGCGCGAAGACGGCACAGACACGTGACGTCTCCCCCGGCATGGTGGAGGCATGCCGCTCTCGATCCGCCAGCGCCGGCTCCTTGCCGTGCTCGCCGTCGCCGGGGTCGTCCTGTTCGTCGCGTTGCGCCATGGCGGCGCCGGTGGCGGGGCGAGCGCGAGCGTGCGGGTGGCGCCGATCGTGCCTGCCGCGGCGTCTGCGGCCGACGGCGCCGCGCCGCCGGCCGGCGTGGTGGTCGTCGACGTGGTCGGTGCCGTGCGCCGGCCGGGGCTGTATCGCCTGGCCGTCGGCTCTCGGGTCGCCGACGCCGTCGCACATGCGGGTGGGCTGACGAGGCTCGCCGATCCGGCGCTCGTCAACCTCGCCGCACCGCTCGCGGACGGCGAGCAGATCCTCGTCGGCGCTCGGGGCCAGGGCGGCGGGGCGGCCACCGCCGTCGGAGCGGCGGCCGGAGCCCCCGTCGATCTGAACTCCGCCACCGCCGACCAGCTCGACGCGCTGCCCGGCGTCGGGCCCGCCACGGCGCAGAAGATCATCACGTACCGCAGGCAGCACGGGCCGTTCACCGCCCTCGACGACCTCGACGCGATCCCCGGGATCGGCGCGGCTCGCATCGCAGGCCTGCAGGGGCTCGCCGTTCCGTGAGCGGCAGCCCGGCCGGCGGTCTGGCCCGCCTACGCGGCGCCCACGTCGGTGTCGCCCACGTCGGGGCCGCCCACGTCGGTGTCGTCTCGGCTGCGCTCGGTCTCGCGGGCGCCAACGCGCTCCGCGTCGACCGCCCGCCGCCGGCGGCGCTCGCGCTCGTCGCGGCCTGCGCGGCGGCGGTCCTGCTGCCCGTTCCTGCGCGGCTCGCGGTGGTCGCCGCCGTCGCCGCGCTCGCCGGATGCGCCTGGGGGACGGTTCGGCTCGACTCGCTCGACCGCAGCGTCCTCGTCGGCGAGGTCGGGCGCGGGGGTCGTGCGATCGTCGAGGTGACGGGCGTCGCCCGGGCGGGGATGTACCTGCAGCGCGTCCCGGCACGGCTCCGGAGCCTCGACGGGCGGCCGCTCGCCGAGCGCGTCGAGCTCGAGCTGCCGCTCGGCCGTTCACCGCCGCAGGGCGCAGTGGTGAGCGCGCTCGTCGTCGTGCGGCTGCCCCGAGGGCCGGCGCACGGGTTCGACGAGCGGCTCTGGCTGCGCCGGCAGGGAATCCACGTCGTGCTGCGGGTCGACGACTGGCGCGTGATCGGGCGGCGCGGGGGCGTCGGCGGTGTCGCCGACCGCCTGCGAAGCTGGCTGCTCCGGGACGCCACCCCCGGCTTGCACGGTCGACGGCGAGCGGTGATCGCGGGGGTCGTGCTCGGCGACGACGCGGCGCTGTCGGCGAGCCTCCAGACCAGCTTTCGGCGCTCGGGCCTCTACCACCTGCTGGCGGTGTCCGGCCAGAACGTCGTCCTGCTCGCGGCCGGCGTGCTCGGCCTGGCCTGGCTGCTCGGGGCTTCCCGGGGTGCGGGGCATCTGGCCGCTCTCGTGGCGATCGCGGCCTACGTGCTCGCGGTCGGGCCGCAGCCGTCCGTGATTCGCGCCGCCGTCTCCGGCTGCGCGGTCTCGGTCGCCTGGCTGCTGGGACGCGAACGTCAGCCGTGGCATGTTCTGGGGCTCGCCGCCGTGGTGCTGCTCGGCTGGAATCCGTATCTGCTCTTCGACGCGGGCTTTCAGTTGTCGTTCGCCGCCGTGATCGCGATCTTTCTCTTCGCGCACCCGTTGGCGCACCTGCTCGAGGGCTACCCGGTCCATCCGAAGCTCGGTGCCGCTGTCGCCATCTCGGTCGCCTGCTCGGTCGTGACCGCGCCGATCCTGCTCGTCCAGTTCGGGCGAGTGCCACTGCTCGGAGTCGTCGCGAACGCCCTGGTCGAGCCTGCGGTCGGGCCGCTGCTCGGGCTCGCGCTGTTGACGGCCGCCGTCCATCCCGTGTCGCCCGGGGTCGCGTACGGGCTCGCCTGGGTCAACGGGTGGCTGGCCGAGTACGTGGCCGCGTGCGCCCGCGCGATCGCAGCCGTCCCGTTCGCCCAGGTGAGCGGTGCGGCCGCCGCGCTCGTCGTCGCGGGAGTGCTCGCGGGCGCCGCGTGGGCCTGCCGTTCGTCGCCGGCTTTGTCCTGGCGACGAGATGACGGCCGAGATGACGGCCGACCTGCGGCCGAGTAGAGTCTCGGCACGCGAATCGGGGGAGCGATGTCAGTTCGGGCAGAGCTGGAGGATCTCGTCAAGTGGATCGGCGAGCTGACGGCGAAGAACGCACCGCCCCCGCCGCCGGAGCCGCTGCCGCGCGAGGACTGGCAGGCGGTCGACCGGGACCTCATGCGCGCGTCGAAGAAGTTCGCGGACGTGCAGGCGGCGTTGCGCGCACGCGACCCCGGGTCGGTGCTCGCCGAGTTCGCCGGCGACCTCGAACGGCAGGCGGAGGGGCTCGCGTTCCGCGCGCACCTGCTCTCGCGGCGGGCGTCGGCGGAGAAACGCGAACCGGCGAAAGGCGAGCCGCCGAACCACGAGCCGCCGAACCACGAGCGGCCGGCGGCCGAGCACGGGGAGGACGCCCCGCCGGCACCCGGTCCGGCGAAGGCCGCAGACGTCCCCGGCCCCGGCGGGTCGGCGAACGCCACCGCGCCCGCCCCGGAGGCCGCCAAGGGCCCGCAGCCCGGGGCCGCCGACCTCGCGAAGTCGGCCGGGGACACGCTGGAGACGGCGCGCAACAAGCTCGTCGTCGTTGCGCATCCCGACGATGTCGCCAAGGACTTCGAGGAGGAGCTCGATGTGCTCGCCGAGATGACGCTGAGCCTGCGCCAACAGTGCGAGCAGCTGGACGCTGGACGTCCCGCGGCGAGGGCCGGGCGGTGACGGCCGCCGCCACGCCGACGCCGCCGGCAGGCTCGACCGCGGCCGTGGTCGGCCGGACGGCGGTCGACTATCGCGACATCGCGGATGCCCTGCGGAACCGCGTCGACCTGTTCGGCAAGACCCTGGCCGGTCTTGCGACGCTCGGCACGACGGCGGTGGGCCTGAGCCGGATCAGCGACCTGTTCCCCGCCGACGGCAAGACGGCATGGGTGGTTGTCGCCTGCGTGAGTCTCGCGGTCGCGGCGCTCGCCGCGATCGGGATCGCGACCAGGCTCATGCTCGTCGGCAGCCCGATCTTCATGCGGGCCGACCTCGACCACAACGCCGACCTCGACGCGGGCACGCGTGCTGCCGTGCGGCCTGTCTTCGAGGACGCGGCGAAGCGGTTCGGCTACACGTCCCTCCTGGGCCTCCAGGAGCGGGAGCGGAGCCTGCGCAGCGCCGCTGCCCGGACGGGCGACAAGGACGAGCGCGCGCGGCGGACGGCGCTCGCCGACGACGTCGAGGCCGCGATCGAAGAGGCGCTCGCACGCGGCCAGGTCGTCGCGATCCGCCGGCGCGCGACGAGGGCGGTCACCGACCCGCTCGCCGGGCTCCTGTATTTCGCGGTCATCGTCGGGCTGCTCCTCTTCGCGATCGGCGCCGACAAGGTCTCGGCCGGCCGCTCCGACCCGATCGCGCAGGCGAAGGCCTGCGGCGAGGCGCGTTCCGCAGGGGCGACGGCCGGCGAGCTCGCCCGGACGAACAAGATCTGCGACGCCGAGGGCACGCCCGCGAAGCCCTCGGGCGCGCCACCGTCGGCCGCAGAGGCGCGCGCGCAGCTCACCGCGGGCCTGGCCGCGACCCTCGAAGCCTGCGCCGCGCTCGTCCAGAAGGCGGGCGACTCGAAGAGCGGGCCGCTCAGGGACGCCGATTGCGCTCCGGTGCGGAAAGCCCTCGTCGCGATGGCCACGGCGCCCTCGCCCTAGCACCCGAGGCCGCGGCGCGCAGAAGCGCTCTCCCGGCCACCGCCTATGCTTGGCGTCCGTGGCCGACGAGCTGAAGCCCGCCTATCTGATCGCCGGCACCGACCGGCCGAAGGTCGACCGGGCGGTGGCGCGTCTCCGCGGCCGGTTCGAGGCGGACGCCGTCGAGCTGCACGAGGCCGAGCACACCTCGGGAGATGACGCGGTGGCCGCCTGCAACTCGCTCGGGCTGTTCGGCGGAGGTAGGCGGCTGGTCGTGGTCGACGGGGTGGAGACGTGGAAGGCGGCGGACGCGAAGGCGGTGGCCGCCTATCTGGGCGCGCCGCTCGCCGGCACGACGCTCGCGCTGGTCGGAGGCGAGCTGAAGAAGGACTCGCCGGTCGCGAAGGCGGTGGCGCCGAAGGGCGAGCTGCTCGTCTTCGACGTCCCGTCGAAAGGTCTCCCCGGCTGGGTCGCCGAGCAGTTCAAGGGGCGCGGCGTGGCGTGCGACACGGATGCGTGCCGGCTCCTGATCGAGCTGGTCGGCGACGACCTGTACGAGCTGTCGACGGAGGTCGACAAGCTCGCGACCTGGGCCGACGGCGAGCGCATCACCGCTCCGCTGGTCGAGGAGCTCGTGCCGCCGAGGGCACAGTCGTCCGGCTTCGCGCTGACCGACGCCTGGGGGGCACGTGACCTCGCCGGCGTCCTGCGCGCAGCCGAGCGTCTGCTCGACCGCACCGGCGAGCCCCGCTCGCGCACGGTGCCGCGGCTCGCCGGCACGCTCACGAGCCACGTGGCGCGCATCCGCACGTGCCGCGCGCTCGACGCCGACGGCATCACGGCGAAGGACGCGGCGGCGCGGCTGAAGCTGCACCCGTACTACGTCCAGAAGCTGTTCGCCCAGGCGCGCAACTACAGCGACCGCGAGCTCCGCGACGTCACGGTCCGGCTCGCGGCGCTCGACCACGCGCTCAAGGGCGGCTCGCGTCTCGCCGGCGACCTCGAGCTCGAGCGCGCGCTCGTCGAGATCACGCCACAGCGCTGATCAGGGCACAGCGGTGAGAGCTGGGCCGCTAGGCCTTCGCGGCGCGCGAAGCCCGAGGCTTCTTCGCGGGCGCTGCCGGCTCAGGGGCGGCCACGGGCGCGACAGCGCCGTCGAGACCGGAGACGAGGCGCGCCGCCTGCGACTTCTTGCGCGCCGCGGCGTTGCGGTGCAGGGCACCACGGGTGACGGCGCGGTCGACCCATTGCACGTAGCTGCGGTGCTCGGCCGCCACACTCGCCGCGTCGCCCTCCTCGGCCGCAGTCGACAGCCGCTTCGCGAGCGTCTTGATCGTCGACCGGTAGCGCAGGTTCTCGAGCCGCTCTTCGGCGGCGGTGCGGACGCGCTTCTTCTGTTGCTTGATGTTCGGCATGCGAAAAGGTGCCCAAGACCGAGGCGCCGCCAAAGGTAGCAGACACCAACCGTATGCTCAGAGGTCGTGGACGACGACCAGCGAGCCCGCGAGCGGGCCGAGCGGCTGCGCCTGCGCAACGAGCGCCGCCGTCGCCGTGGGCAGCCGACCTGGGGGGACGGCGAGCTCGGCGGCGCGCCACCGGAGCCCGCTGCGGCGACCGTCGAGCGGGTCGAGCCGCCGCGCCGGCTCGCGGTGTCGAGCGCGATCTTCGGCCTGGCCACGGCGCTCTCGCGCGTCCTCGGGCTCGTCCGCGAGATGGTCGCCTCGTACTACTTCGGCGCGGCCGGCCGCATCAACGCGTTCACCGTCGCCTTCCAGATCCCGAACCTGGTGCGGGCGCTGGTCGCCGACGCCGCCCTGTCCTCGTCGTTCGTGCCGGTGTTCAGCGACCTGCTCGAGCAGGGCGAGCGCCGCCGGGCGTGGCGTGTCGCGTCGAGCCTCTTCTGGCTGATGCTGCTCGGGTTGACGGCGCTCAGCGCCCTCTACGTGCTCGTGGCCCCGTGGGTCGTCGGCATCTTCGGCAACCCGGGCAACGACCGCTCGCTCGCAGTCGGGCTGTCGCAGGTCCTCTTCCCGATCGTGGCGCTGCTCGGTGTCTCCGGCATCGTCGTCGGGATCCTGAACAGCTACGACCACTTCACCGTCCCCGCGCTCTCGCCGGTGTTCTGGAACCTGGCGATCATCGCCGGGCTCGCGATCGGCGTCCCGCACGCCCACTCGGGCAGCGACAAGCTCTACGTCTACGCGTTCGCGATCCTCGTCGCCACGTTCATCCAGGTGTTCCTGCCGATGCCGTGGCTGCGCGGGCTCGACCGCGGCGACGAGCGCCTGCGCGTCCTCATCGACTGGCACGACCCGGCGGTCTGGCGCGTCTTCAAGATGATGGTGCCGGTGACGCTCGGGCTCGGCCTGATCAACGTCAACGCCGTCATCGACACCTTCTTCGCGAGCCGCTTCATCAACGCCAACCTGGCCGCGACCGCGATCCAGAAGGCGTTCCTCGTCTACATGCTCCCCCAGGGGATGTTCTCCGTCGCCGTCGCAACCGTGCTGTTCCCGACGCTCGCCCGGCTCGCCTCGCGCGGCGACCTTGCGGGCTTCACGGCGCAGGTGTCGAGCGGGCTGCGGCAGATCGTGTTCCTGCTCGCGCCGGCCGCCGTGGTCAGTGCCGTGCTCGCCGAGCCGATCATCCGGCTGCTCTACCAGCGCGGCGCCTTCCACGCCGCGCAGACGCCTGTCGTCGCAGGCGCTCTGGCCGCGTTCAGCGCCGGCCTCGTCTTCAACGGCGCGATGCTGATGCTGAACCGTGCGTTCTTCAGCCTGCAGTCGAACTGGCTCCCGACCGCGGTCGCGCTCGGCAACCTCTTCCTGAACGCGCTGCTCGACTTCGCCTTCTACCGCTTCGGGACGTGGGGGCTGCCGCTCTCGACGGCGGTCGTCAACGTCGCCGGCACTGCGGCGTTGATCGTGCTCCTGCGCCGACGGCTCGGCCATCTCGACGGCGCGGCGATCGCGGCGAGCACGACGAAGATCGTCGCGGCGAGCGCGGTCGTCGCTGCCGTCGCCTATGCCGTCTGGGAGCCGCTCGATTCGCTCCTCGGGCGATCGTTCCCGGGCCAGGTGGTGTCGCTCGGCCTTGCGCTCGGCGCCGCCGCCGCGGCATATCTCGGAGCTTGCCGTGTGCTCCGGGTGCGCGAACTCGACGCGCTGCTCTCACTGCGCGGCCGCCTCGCCGGCCCATAGCCAGCGCCGAGACCAGGAAAATTCGGCTCCCCCGCTACCATCGCGGCCGACGCCCCATGGACCAGGAGCACATCCGCAACTTCTCGATCATCGCCCATATCGACCACG
>CAYXXE010000024.1:0-20560 GCA_964468985.1 uncultured Gaiellales bacterium
TGCTCAGCCAGGCGATCCTCGACCCGGGGGACGAGGTCGTCTGCTGCTGGCCGTCGTTTCCGAGCTATCTGATCTACGCGCAGAAGCAGGGGGCGGCCGTCCGCACGGTGCCGCTGGACGAGGGCCTGCGCTACGACCTGGACGGCCTGCTCGACGCGATCACCGGGCGGACGAAGCTCGTCTACATCTGCCATCCGAACAACCCCACCGGGACGATGAACACCCGCGCCGAGCTCGACGCCTTCTTCGAGCGGGTGCCGGAGCACGTCCTGACGGTGATCGACCAGGCGTACTTCGAGTACATCGACCGTCCCGACTACCCCGACGCGGTCGCCGAGTACCTCCGGGCGGGCCGCCGCGTGGTCGTGCTGCGGACGTTCTCGAAGATCTACGGGCTGGCGGGCCTCCGCGTCGGCTACGCGGTCGGGCCGCCCGACGTGTGCGCCGCGATGAGCAAGGTGCGGCGGCCTTTCGACATCGTCACCCCGGCCCAGGTCGCCGCCGTCGCGAGCGTGGGCGAGGCTGCCGAGATCGGCCGGCGCCGTGCGATCAACGCAACCGGGCTGGCCCGGCTCGAGGCGATCCTCCGCGACGCCGGGCTCGAACCGGTCCCGTCCGTCGGGAACTTCCTCTACGTCGAGACGGGCGTCGACGCCGCGGGTCTGTTCCAGGCTCTGCTCCGCGAGGGCGTGATCGTCCGTCCGCTCTCGGCTTTCGGGTCGCCCTCGGCGGTTCGCGTCTCGGTCGGCACACCCGACGAGCTCGATTTCTTCGCGGCGGCGCTCCACACCGTCCTCGCGCCTCGGTGACGGTCTCGATCCGCCCGGCGCCGGGCTCCCACCGCCGTGCGGCGGTGCTCCGCCACGACAACTTCCGCCTGCTCTTCTTCGCCTCGGTCGGCTCCGGAATCGGCAACTGGCTCGCGATCATCGCGCTCCAGTCGGATCTCTACAACCGCACGCATCACTCGGGTTGGTGGCAGAGCGGAGTGCTCGCCGCCAACATCGTCCCCGCGATCATGATCGGCCTGCTCTTCGGGCCGCTCGTCGACCGCCTCTCGCGCAAGGGGCTGATGGTCGCCTCCGACCTCGGCAGGCTCGGAGTCTTCGCGGCGCTGCCGTTCGTCGAGAAGCCGGCCGCGATCGTCGCGCTGGCGGCCGTGGCCGGGATCGGCGGCGGCTTCTTCCGGCCCGCCGTGCTCGCCGGCCTGCCGAACCTCGTCTCGGACGAGGAACTGCCCGACGCGAACGCGCTGCTCCAGCTGGCCGACTGGACGACGACGGCGGCCGGCCCGCTGCTCGGCGGCGTCGTGATCGCCGCGTCGGGGCCGCATCTCGCCTACACGCTGAACGCCGTCACCTTCGCGGTCTCCGCCGCGTTCGTCGCGTGGATCCCGGCCCGCCTGCTCCAGAGCGGGCGGCCGATCGGGCGCGGCCACTGGCGCGACCTCGGCGCCGGCTTCCGCGCGGTCTTCGCGTCGCGAACGTTGATCACCGTTCTGGTCGCCTGGACGATCGCCCAGCTCGCGTTCGGCTTCGTGAACGTCTCCGAGATCTTTCTCGCGCGGCGCGCCTACTCGGCGGGCTACTTCGGCTTCGGCGTCCTCTGGGCGGCGACCGGCGTGGGCCTGGTGGGCGGCGCGCTCACCGTCACCCGGCTCGCGCAGCGGTACACCGTCCGCTCGCTCTACCCACGGGCGCTGCTCCTGCTCGCCGTCGGGACGGCCGGGGCGGCGGCGGCGCCCACGCTCTGGATCGGCGTCGTCGCGATGATCGTCTTCGGGCTCGGGAACGCGTTCGCGATCGTCCAGAACATCACGCTCGTCCAGCGCGGCGCGGCCGATGCGATCCGCGGCCGGGCGCTCGCCGCGATCATGAGCGCGAACTTCACGATGATGCTGATCGCCTTCATCGGAGCGGGGCCGCTGACGAACGCGTTCGGCGCGCGCGTGGTGTACGTGGTTGCCGCGGTCACGTTCGTCGTCGCGGCGTTCGTCGCCACCCGGCTGCTGCCCCGGAGCGCCTCGTGACCGGCGGACGCCGGTGGATCGCGCAGGAGCTGATCGACGGCGTGCGCGACGGCGACCGGCGGGCGCTCGCACGGGCGATCTCGCTCGTCGAGAACGCCGATCCGCTGGCCTACGAGCTCGTGGCCGCCCTCTACCCGGAGACCGGGAACGCCCACTCGGTGGGCCTCACCGGCCCGCCGGGGGTCGGCAAGTCGACGCTCATCTCGGCGCTCGTCACGCGGGCCCGCGCCGCCGGCCGGTCCGTCGGCGTGCTCTCCGTCGACCCTTCGAGCCCGTTCACGCACGGCGCCTTGCTGGGCGACCGGATCCGCCTCACCGACCATTTCCTCGACCCCGAGGTCTTCATCCGTTCGATGGGCACCCGCGGCCATCCCGGCGGGCTGGCCGAGACGACGCTGCAGGCGTTGCTGCTGCTGGACGCGGCCGGCAAGGACGTCGTCTTCCTGGAGACGGTCGGCACCGGCCAGAGCGAGGTGGGCGTCCTCTCGATCGCCGACACCGTCGTGCTCGTCCTGATGCCGGGCTCGGGCGACTCGATCCAGGCGCTGAAGGCCGGGATCATGGAGATCCCCGACGTGATCGCCATCAACAAGTCCGACCACCCGCTCGCGAAGACGATGCTCAACGAGGTGCGCCAGGTGCTGGCACTCGGCGGAAACGACCCCGAGCCGCCCGCGATCGTGCTGACGGAGGCCGCCCGCGGTGAGGGCATCGACGAGCTCTGGGCGGCGATCGGCGGCCATCAGGCCCGTCTGGCCGCCGACGGGCGCCTCGACGAGCGCCGCCGCCACAACCTTGCGCAGGAGGTGTTCCAGGTCGCGGGCGCACGGGCGCGCCGCCATCTCGAGGAGGCGGTGCGCGACGATCCCGAGCTCCGCCGGCTGCTCGCGGCCGTCGAGTCGCGTCAACTCGACCCGCTCACGGCGGTACGTGAGATCCTCGAGCAGGTGTTCAGGATCAGCTCATGACGACGGTGGCCGTCCCCGACCTCGAGGCGATCCAGGCGGCCCGTGCGGTCGTTGCGGGGCACGCCCGCGTGACGCCGGTTTACGGCTCCGACACGATCTCGCGCCTCACCGGGCGCAAGACGTGGCTGAAGGCCGAGAACCTCCAGCGCACGGGCTCGTTCAAGGTGCGCGGCGCCGTGAACAAGCTCTCGACCCTCGATGCCCGCGAGCGCGCCGCCGGCGTCGTGGCAGCGAGCGCCGGGAACCACGGTCAGGCCGTCGCCTGGGCCGCCCGGCGGCTCGGCGTCGAGGCGACGATCTTCATGCCCGAGGACGCGCCCATGGCGAAGGTCGAGGCAACGCGGAACTACGGGGCGCACACCGTCCTCACCGGTGCCGGCTTCGACGACGCACTCGCCGAGAGCCTTCTCCACGTCGAGCAGACGGGCGCCACCTTCGTGCACGCATTCGAAGACGCGGCGGTGATCGCCGGGCAGGGCACGATCGGGCTCGAGCTCGCCGACGACCTACCGGACGTGGACACGTTCCTGCTGCCGATCGGCGGCGGGGGGCTCGCGGCAGGGATCGCGATCGCCCTGCGCACGCTCCGGCCGGGCGTGCGGCTCGTGGGCGTGCAGGCGGGGAAGACGGGCCGCGGGACGATCGCCGACGGGATCGCCGTCAAGCACCCGGGGGCGGTGACGATGTCGATCCTCGGCGACCTGCTCGACGAGATCGTGCACGTCGAGGACGACGAGATCGCCCAGGCGATCGTGCTGCTGCTCGAGCGGTCGAAGCTCGTCGTCGAGGGCGCGGGTGCGGCGAGCGTCGCCGCGCTGCTCGGCGGCAAGGCGGGAGGTACCGGCGAGGTCTGCGCGCTCCTCTCCGGCGGGAACATCGACGCGACGCTGCTCATCTCCGTGATGCGCCACGCGCTCACGGGCGCCGGCCGCTACCTGGTGCTCCGCACCTATATCCCTGACCGCCCGGGCAGCCTCCTGAACCTGCTCGAGCTCGTCGCGGCCGAGCGCGGCAACATCGTCGACATCGAGCACCACCGCGAGGGGATGGATCTCGGCCTGGCCGAGACCGAGGTGCAGCTCACCGTCGTCACGCGCGACGAGGCCCACTGCGCGCGCCTCTGCCGCGAGCTCGAGGCGCAGGGCTACCGGATCGAACGGCTGAGCTGAATCGCGGGCCTGCCGCTATCCGGTCAGGAGCCGCAGCGCCGGAACGTGACGAGCTCGCCCTCGTAGTCGGCGATCCCTCCGTCCGCCACCGCTCGCGCGTCGAAGCCCTTGCTCCGCAGCAGCGAGGCCGCGACGCCGGCACGGGCGCCCGACTCGCAGATCGTCACCACGGGCTGCGCCGGGTCGAGCGAATCGGCGCCGCCGCGGCCGAGCAGGCGATAGGGAATGTTGCGCGAGCCGGGGATGTAGCCCGTGTCGCGCTCCGACGGCTCGCGGACGTCGACGAGCTGGAGCGTGCCGCCGTTCGCCGAGCTCTCCTCGACCAGGCGCGTCAGCGTCGGCAGGTCGACGGTGGCGAGCGTCTCGGCCGCGGTCGGATCGACGACGTAGCCGTCGATCCGGAAGAGCCCGACCGCCCACAGCTCGGCGGCCGCAGCCTCTGCTTCGTCCCGCGAGCCCGCCTGCAGGACGAGCGGCAGCTCCGGGTCGACCAGGAACGCCGCCTTCGTCCCGAATGACGATCCCCGGAGGGGCACGTTGACCGCGCCCGGCAGGTGGCCGGCCGCGTGGTCGGCGAACGGCCGCACGTCGAGCACCGGCAGGTCGCCCGGCGCGGCAAGCTCGCTCGGCGGCTCCGGCAGGGCGACCCAGGGGCCGCGGTTCAGTTCCACCACCAGCTCCGTCGTGGGTGGCCTCGGGGTCGAGACGGATGCCGAGGCGAGGACGAACTCCTGCTCGTCCTCGAACGCGAGCGCGGTGTTCGAGACGCGCTCGTGGCCGATCGTGGTCGACCGCTCGGGGCGCATCGCGACGCCGCACAGCGACCCGGCGACGTGGCCCGGGTAGACCTCGACGGCGTCGTCGAGCGCGGTCAGGCGGGCGAGGGAGTGGAACAGATCGGTCGCGCCCTCGCGCGCGGCAACCGCGAGGTCGGGCCGGGCCGCGTCGCCGACGAAGAGCGAGTCGCCGGTGAGCACCAGGGTCTCGTCGACGACGAACGCGCAGTGCTCGGGCCGGTGGCCCGGCGTGTGGACGACGCGGATGCGGACGTCGCCTACCCGGACCGTCTCGGCGTCGGCGAGCGGGACGAACGGGTACTCCGGCTCCGCGATCGGATGGATCGACGTCGGGATGCCGTGCTCGAGCGCGAACCGGCCGTGCCCCGACACGTGGTCGGCATGCGTGTGCGTCTCGAGGACGCCGGTGATCGCGACGCCGGCCTCGGCCGCCGCGTCGAGGTACTGCTCGATCGCGAACGCCGGGTCGACCACCACCGCCTGACGCGCCTGCAGGTCGCCGACGAGATAGGAGCCACAGCCCAGATCCTCGTCCACGAACTGCCGGAACAGCACGATTTCGAGCGTAGCACCGGGATAGGAAGGCATCTGCTACAGCCCGAGGTGCCGGGCGATCACCAGCCGCTGCACCTCGTTCGTGCCCTCTCCGATCTCGAGAATCTTCTGGTCGCGGTACAGCCGCGAGATCGCGTACTCGTCCATGAACCCGTACCCGCCGTGGATCTGCAGCGCCCAGTTGGCGGCACGGTGTGACAGCTCGCCCGAGAAGAGCTTCGCCATCGCGGCGGTCTGCGCGAACGGGCGGCCCTGGTCCTTCTCCCAGGCGGCCTTGTAGACCAGCAGGCGGGCGGCCTCGATCTCGGTCGCCATGTCGACGAGCTTCGCCTGCACGGACTGGAACCGCGCGATCGGCTTGCCGAACTGGCGGCGCTGGAGCGCATACGCGTGCGCCAGGTCATAGGCGCCCTGCGCGAGGCCGACGCCCATCGCCGCCACCGAGATGCGGCCGCCGTCGAGGATCTGCAGGAACTGGTGGAAGCCCTGGCCGCGCTCGCCGAGCAGGTTCGCCTCGGGAACGCGCGCCCCCTGGAACGACAGCTCCCGCGTGTCGGAGGCACGCCAGCCGAGCTTCTGCAGCGGCTCCGAGACGACGTAGCCCGGCGTGCCGTTCTCGACCACGATGTTCGAGATCTCGTCCTCGCCCGTCCGGGCGGTGATCGTGACGCCCCAGGTGATGTCGGTGCCGGCGTTGGTGATGAACATCTTGGCGCCGTCGATCACCCATTCGCCGTCCTCGAGGCGCGCCGTCGTCCGCACCGCGCCGGCGTCGGAGCCGGCGTCGGGCTCGGTGAGGCCGAACGCGGCCAGCTTGCGCCCGGAGGCGAGCTCGGGCAGCCAGGCTCGCTTCTGCGCCTCGGTGCCGAAGAGGTGGATCGGCAGCGTCCCGAGCGAGTGGTGCGCGGCGAGCGTGATCGCGACCGACGAGTCGATGCGCGTCAGCTCCTCGACGGCGATCGCGTACGACAGCGTGTCGGTGCCGCCTCCGCCGTACTCCTCGGGAATCGTCATGCCCATCAGTCCGAGCTCGGCGAGCTGCGCGACCAGCTCGTAGGGGAAGCGCTTCTCGCGGTCGAGCTCCTCGGCGACCGGTGCGACCTGCTCGAGCGCGAACCGGCGAACGGTGCGGCGCAGCAGCTCGTGCTCGGGGTCGAGGTCGAAATTCAACCGGAGAGCCTCTGTGCGAGCTCCACGAGCAGCCGCAGGCCGTAGCCGGTGCCGCCCGGGTCGAGCGCGTAGTCCGGCCGCCGGCGCCGCAGGAACGAGGGGCCGGAGACGTCGAAGTGGGCCCAGGGGCCGTCGCCGGTGAACTCGCGCAGGAACTCGGCCGCGAGGATCGAGCCTGCCTGTTTCAGGTCGGAGCTGTTCTTCAGGTCGGCGAAGTCGGAGTCGACGTAGCTGCGGTAGCGCGGATGCAGCGGGAAGCGCCACACCAGCTCGCCGGCCGTTCGCGCGGCGGTCTCGACCTCGGCCGCGAAGTCGTCGTCGGCGCAGAACCAGCCGCCGTAGAGATCGCCGAGCGCCGTCGTCATCGCCGCGGTCAGCGTCGCGATGTCGACGATGTGCGTCGCCCCCTCGGTGCGTGCGAAATGGAGCGCGTCGGCGAGCAGGAGGCGGCCCTCGGCGTCGGTGTCCGTCACCTCGATCGTCGTGCCGTTGGCGGCGCGGAGGATGTCGCCCGGACGGTAGGCCCGCCCACCCTGGAGGTTCTCGGTCGACGGGACCACGCACAGGACGCGGATCGGCAGCCCGAGCTCGGCGATCGCCGCCGTCGCCTCGATCACCACGGCCGCCCCGCACATGTCGCCCTTCATGTTCTGCATGCCGGCGGCCGGCTTGAGCGAGACGCCGCCAGAGTCGAACGTCACGCCCTTCCCGACGAGGCCGAGCACGAGCTCGTCCCGGGCGCCGGGCGGGTCGTAGCGCAGCACGATCAGCTGCGGCTCCTCGGCGCTGCCCGAGGCGACCGCGGCGAACGCTCCCATGCCGCGAGCCTCGATCCAGGTGCGGCCGTGCGCCTCGCCGGTGAGGTGGGGCTGCTGGAGGCCGAGCGCGTGCGCGGCGAGCGCGCGCGGCGTCAGCTCGTTGGGCGGCAGGTTCGCGAGGTCGCGCGCCCGTTCCAGGTGGGTGACGATCCGGAGCTGGCGCCGGGCGCCCGCGGCGAGCGAGTCGTCGACGTCCAGGACGAGGGTCGCCTCGGTCCGGGCGGCGTAGCCGCGCTTGCGCAGGCCGGCGTCGTACGCCCCGAACGACGAGCCTTCGACGAGCGCGCGCACCTGGTCGGCGGGGGCTGCGACGAGCTGGTCGTCGATCTGCCAGGCGATCGTGCCGCCGCTGCTGCGGAGCGAGCGCATCGCCACCGCGGCTGCTTGTCTGAGCCCGTCGAGGCCGAGGGCGGTGGAGAGGCCGACACGCAGGTGAGCTCCGTCGCGGATGACCTCTCCGCCGGGCAGCGCGCGGTCGAGGCGGGCCAGGACCTCGCCGTTCCGCGCCGCGCGCAGCTCCAATCTCATCGGTGGCCGATGGTAGCCCACGCTCCGGCCGCCGAGGACTCGCGTTGCCCACGGCGAAGACACCGCCCGTGACCAGGCACCTCTTCCCGCCCACCGTCGAGACGGTGAACGCCGAGCTCGAGCGGCTCGTCGCCGAGCGGCGCGCGCTCCAGGCAGCAGGGGCCGAGGACGCCGCGCTCGACGACAACCGCGCGCGTCTGACGGCGGCACAGGCCCGCCTGTCGGAGCTGCTCGTCGGCCGCCACGCCCAGCACGGCCGGACCGCCTGAACCCCGCACCGGCGGCGTGCTGTTAGGTTGCAGCCGTCCGGCTCTTCGACCTGCAGGAGGATGAAACGGTGGCAGCCAGGGAGTTCTTCGACAAGCTCGCGACCGAGGTCGACGCCTCGAAGATCGCCGGTATGAGCAATTCGTACCTCTTCGACATCGAGGGCGAGGGCCAGTGGTTGGTCGCGATCGCGGACGGCGTGCTGACGGTCACCGAGGGCGGTGGCGACGCCGACGTCACGCTCATCACGTCGGCCGAGACGTTCGCCAAGATCGCCGCCGGCGAGCAGAACCCGACCACTGCGTACATGACGGGCAAGCTGAAGATCAAGGGCGACCTGAACGCCGCGATGAAGCTCCAGAAGCTCTTCTAGCCTGCCTCGAGCTCCACGAGCAGGGCCCCACCGACGACGCGGTCGCCTGCCCGCGCGTGGACTGCGCGGACGACGGCGTCTCGCGGCGCCATGAGCGGCGTCTCCATCTTCATCGCCTCGAGCACGACGAGCGGGGCTCCGGCCGCGACCGTCGCGCCCGGCTCGACGTGCACCTTCACCACCGTGCCCGGCATCGGCGCGGTCACGAGGTGCCAGGCACCGTCGGCCGTACGCTCGACGGACGACAGCCGGGGCGGAGCCTGTGGACGCGGAGGCGGCAGGTTGAGGCGGAACGGCCCCTGCCAGACGGCGGCCGGCGGCAGTGGCGGCGCGACCGAGAGGGGCGGATGCTCGACGAGGAACGCCGTCGTGACCGCTCCGGCGCGCACGCCCGGTTGGGCGACCAGCCAGCGCAGGAGCGGCAGGTTCGTGGTCACGCCGGCCACCTCGGTCTCGGCGAGCGCGCCGGCCAGCCGGGCGAGCGCCTCGCGGCGCGTCGGGCCGACAGCGATCAGCTTCGCGAGCAGCGGATCGTAGGAGGTGCCCACCTCGTCACCCTCCTCGACGCCCGCGTCGACCCGGATCGCGGACGGCAGGCGGAGGCGGTCGAGCCGGCCGGCCTGCGGCAGGAAGGTGACGGGATCCTCTGCGTAGAGGCGCGCCTCGATCGCGTGGCCCCGTGCCTCGGGCGCGATGTCGAGGTGCTCGCCGCGCGCGATGCGGAGCTGCCACTCGACGAGGTCGATGCCGGTCACGAGCTCCGTCACGGGATGCTCGACCTGGATCCGCCCGTTCAGCTCGAGGAAGAAGAAGTCGTCGCCGTCGACGACGAACTCCACCGTCCCGGCGCCCTGGTAGCCGATCAGCCGGCCGAACGCGACCGCCGCCTCGGCCAGCGCCGAGCGAAGATCGGCGGGCAGGCCCACGGCGGGCGACTCCTCGAGGAGCTTCTGGTGGCGCCGCTGGATCGAGCAGTCGCGCTCGCCGAGCGAGATCACCGCTCCGTGCGTGTCAGCGAGGAGCTGCACCTCCACGTGGCGGGGGCGCTCGAGGTAGCGCTCGAGGTAGACGCGGTCGTCGCCGAACGCGGCGAGCGCCTCGCGCTTCGCCGCCTCGAGCGCGGGCGCGAGCTCGGCGCGGAAGCGCACGACGCGCATGCCCCGTCCGCCACCGCCGGCAGCGGCCTTCACGATCAGCGGCGGCACCTCCGTCTCGGGGATCGTCGGGACGCCGGCCGAGGCCGCGAGCGCCCTGGCAGCGAGCTTGTCGCCACCGGCGCGCAGCGCGGCCGCCGGCGGGCCGATCCAAACGAGCCCGGCCGCCACCACCGACTCGGCGAAGTCGCCGTTCTCGGCCAGGAAGCCGTAGCCGGGATGGATCGCATCGGCCCCGGAGGCGACGGCGGCCGCGACGAGCGCAGCCGGGTCGAGATACGACGGGATCTCGACGAGCGCGTCCGCCGACCGGGCGTGCAGCGAGCCGAGATCGTCCGGCGCCGCCACCGCGACGGCTGCCAGGTCGAGCCCGTGCGCGGCGCGGAAGACGCGGAGGGCGATCTCGCCCCGGTTCGCGACGAGGACGCGCTTCACGGCGCGGCCCCTCGCCGCAGCCTCGGGAGGGTCAGCCCGGCGAACGTCAGGCCGCAGGCGACGGCCAGTGCCAGGTACGGGACCGCATCGCTCGTCGCGTGAGCCAGGGCGGCGCCGCCCGCCGCGCCGATCGTCTGGCCGGGCGCCCAGGCCAGGCTGATCAGCGCGAAGGTGTACCCGTAGTCGAGCCCTCGCTCCTCCGAGACGTGAGTCAGCAGCGCCATCGCCGGCGTGAAGAACATCCCGAAGGCCACTCCTGCGCACACGATCACGCCGGCCAGCAGGAACCGCTCGTGCGACCACGGGAGGACGACCGCGACGACGACGGCCGCGAGGAGCCCGGCCCGCACCGGCCGGAACGGGCCGAGGCGGTCGGTGGCGCGACCGACGACGACGTTGGCGACCGCCTCGAGCGCCGCCGAGCAGAGGAAGGTCGCGCCGATCGCGAGCGCGCCGAACCCGAGGGTGCTCAGCCGGAGCGGCCCGAGCACCGAGATCGTGCCGAAGAGGAGCGACGGCAGCAGCACGAACCACAGGCCGATGACGATCCGCCGGTCGGCCACCGCCCGGGCGACCAGGCCGATCCCCTGTGGCTCCTCGGGCTTGCTCGACGGCGTCAGGGCAGCCCAGGCCACGAGTCCCAGCGATGCGATCCCGATCGCCCCGAACGCCCAGCGGACGCCGGTGAGCGACGCTGCTCCGCCGAGCGCAGGCCCGAACAGCGCACCCGCCACGGCGGTGGCGAACGCCCGTCCGATCAGCACCCCGCGCCTGCCGGCGGGCGACACGGCGACGAGCCACGCCAGCGCGCCGGTCCACGAGAACGCGCTGGCGATCCCCTGGAAGAAGCGCGCCGCGTCGAGCTCCCACAGGTGGTCGGCCAGCCCGAACAGCACCGTGCAGACGGCGACAACGCTCAGTCCGGCGAGCACGGTGGGCTTGACCCCGAGCCGGGCGGCGACCACGCCGCTCGGGATCGCCCCCAGGAGACAGCCGGCGGGATACGCGGCCGAGAGCACGCCGGCACCTGCCTTCGACAGCCCGAGCGTGTGGACGTAGTGCGGCAGGAGCGGCGTGAGCGCGGCGAAGAACAGGGTGTCGAAGAAGACGACGGCGCTCGTCAGCAGCATCACACGGCGTGCCGCCGCGAGCCCGTCCTCGTCAGCGAGAAGCACGCCAGTCCGGCGGCCGCTTCTCGAGGAAGGCCCGCAGGCCTTCCTGCCCCTCGGCGCTCGTGCGGTGGTCGGCGATCGACCGGGCCGTCTCGTCGGCCGTGCGCGGCGCCCGCGCCAGCTCCTTCGCGGCACGGGCGGCGAGCGGGCCTGCCGACTCGAGCTCGCCGACGACCCGGTCGACCGCCGCGGCGAGATCGTCGGCCAGCTCGTGCACGAGACCGATCCGGAGCGCGACCGTCGCATCGAACCGTTCTCCGGTGACGAACCAGCGGCGGGCCGCCGAGGAACCGATCTTCGCGAGCGCGAACGGGGAGATGACCGCCGGGACGATGCCGAGCTTGACCTCGCTGAAGGCGAACCGGGCGTCGGGAGCGGCCACCGCGACGTCGCAGCAGGCGACGAGCCCGCAGCCGCCGCCGAAGGCATGGCCCTGGACGGCGGCGACGACCGGGGCGGGGCAGCCGTCGATCGCCTCGAGGAGCGCCCGGAGGCGCAGTGCATCGGCGACGTTCTCGTCGTGGTCGAGCTCGACCGACGACCGCATCCAGTCGATGTCCGCGCCGGCCGAGAACGACGCTCCTTCGCCCGTCAGCACAACCGCGCGGGTGTCGCCCACGTCACCGAACGCCTCGGCCAGCTCGGCGATCAGCCCCGCGTCGAACGCGTTCCGCCGTTCCGGCCGGGCCATCGTCACGCGGAGCACGACGCCGTCCCGCTCGACCCGCACCGAGCTCACGCGAAGGCGAGCCCGAGCTCGTTGAGCTGTGAGGCGATCGAGACGGTCGCCTCGAGGTCGAACTCCTCGACGAGGTCGGGATCCTTCCCGATCAGCTGCCGGGCGCGGCCCGGGAGCGGCTGGTCGGCGGCGTCGCGGGAGTCGAAGAGCTCGATCGACCCGAAGCGCTCGGCGTGCGCGTTCGAGACCCACGCGCCGAAGAGCAGCCCGTCCACCCGGGCGAACGCGGCGACCGACTCTTCGAGGAGGTCCCGGCGCAACTCGTCGAGGCCGGTGTCCGAGTCGGCCACGTTCCAGAGCGAGATCCGGACGATCACTAGAACGGGCCGCGCGGCTCGTAGCTGCCGCGCCGGGCGCCGATCGCGATCATCGTCAGCCCGTCCGGCCCGGCCACGACCTGCCTCACGGTCTCCGGGTCGAAGCGCAGGCACGAGCCGACCCGCACGGGGATCTCGACGCCGTCGACACGCCAGATGCCGTCGCCCCGGATGACGATATTGACCTCCTCCTGGCCCGAGCCCGTCTCGTCGTGCTCCTTGCCTTCCATGTTCGCCGGGATCTCGAACCAGTTCACCCCGAACGCCTCGACGCCGAGCTGTCGGCGCACGAAGCGAACCGCGCCGGCGGGGCCGGCCCCTTCGATCTCGTCGATGTTGACGAGGCTGTAGCCCGTCTCGCGGTCGCTCATCTCAGGGTGAGCCTACCGGCGAGCGTCACATGCGGAAGATGCCGAACGTGCTGGCGGGGATGGGTGCGTTGAGGGCGGCCGAGATGCCGAGGGCGAGGACCTTGCGGGTGTCGAGCGGGTCGATGATGCCGTCGTCCCAGAGGCGGGCGGTGGAGTAGTAGGGGTTGCCCTCGGCCTCGTACTTGGCCCGGATCTCGTCCGGGTCGGCGTCGCCGACCATCGAGAGCACCGTCGCGGCCTGTTCGCCGCCCATCACCGAGATGCGGGCGTTCGGCCACATCCAGAGCTGGCGTGGGGAGTAGGCGCGGCCGCACATGCCGTAGTTGCCGGCGCCGAAGGAGCCACCGACGACGACCGTGAACTTCGGCACGTCTGCGCAGGCGACGGCGGTGACGAGCTTGGCGCCGTCGCGGGCGATCCCGCCGGCCTCGTACTCCTTGCCGACCATGAAGCCGGTGATGTTCTGCAGGAAGACGAGCGGGACCCGGCGTTTGCAGGCGAGCTCGACGAAGTGGGCGCCCTTGCGGGCCGACTCGGCGAAGAGGACGCCGTTGTTGGCGAGGATCGCGACCGGGTAGCCCTCGATGCGGGCGAAGCCGCACACCAGTGTCTCGCCGTACAGCTGTTTGAACTCGTCCAGCCGCGACCCGTCGACGATCCGGCCGATCAGCTCCCTCGGGTCGACCAGGGTGCGGTGGTCGTCCGGGATCAGCCCGTACAGGTCGGCCGGGTCGAGTACCGGCGGCTCGGGTGCCGCAATCTCCCAGGGCGGCTCCGGCTTGCGCGCGTGCAGGTTCGCCACGATCCGCCGGCAGATCGCGAGCGCATGCTCGTCCGACGTCGCGTAGTGGTCGGCGACGCCGGACCGTCGGGCGTGCACGTCGGCGCCGCCGAGCTCCTCCGCCGTCACCTCCTGGCCCGTCGCGGCCTTCACGAGCGGCGGCCCGCCGATGAAGATCGTGCCGGTGCCGGCGACGATCACCGTCTCGTCGCTCATCGCCGGTACGTAGGCGCCGCCGGCGGTACACGACCCCAGCACGGCCGCGATCTGGGCGATCCCCTGCGCCGACATGCGCGCCTGGTTGTAGAAGATCCGGCCGAAATGCTCCCGGTCGGGGAACACCTCGGCCTGCAACGGCAGGAACGCCCCGCCCGAGTCGACGAGATAGACGCACGGCAGCCGGTTCTGCTCGGCCACCTCCTGCGCCCGCAGATGCTTCTTCACCGTCAACGGGAAGTACGAGCCGCCCTTCACCGTCGCATCGTTCGCGACGACCATGCACTCGCGGCCCTCGATCACCCCGATCCCGGTGACGATCCCCGCTGACGGGGCGACGCCGTCGTAGACATCCCAGGCGGCGAGCTGGTTCAGCTCCAGGAAGGCCGTCCCCGGATCGACCAGGCGGTCGATCCGCTCCCTGGCGGGCAGCTTCCCGCGCGAACGATGGCGCTCGACCGCCTGTTCGCCGCCGCCCGCCGCCACGGCCGCCGACCGCGCCCGCAACTCCGCGACGAGCGCCGCCATCCGCTCGCGACGGCGCCTGAACACGTCGCTGCCACGGTCGAGCATCCAGCGGAGCGTACTGGGCCGTTCGGCGAGATCGGGCATGCTGTGTCAGACGTGAGTCGCAACAGCCGTCTCCTGATCCTCGCGGGGGTGATCGCCGTCGCCGTCGTCGGCGCCATCGTCGCGGCCGTGCTCGGCCACAGCTCGTCGAAGGGGACGGTGAAAACGCTTCCGCCGGTGACGACTGCGGCGCCGACGACCACGAGCGGCGCGACCACAAGCAGCGCGACGACGAGCAGCGCGACGACAGCGACGTCGCCGGCGACGACCACCACGGCACTGACGGCGAAGCAGCGCGCGCTCGCCGAGCTGAAGCTCGAGCGGTCGGCGCTCGCACTACTGTTCGAGGGCATCCCGCAGCAGGGGGCGTTCCTCGGCAAGTCGAGCGCGCCCGCGACACTCGTCGTCTACGAGGACCCCCAGTGCCCGTACTGCGCTCAGTGGAATCTCGACACGCTCTCGACCGTTCTCGCCCAGTTCGTCCGCACCGGGCGGATCAAGCTCCAGTACCGGGGCATCGAGATCATCGGCGCGAACTCCGTGCCCGGCCTGCGGGCGATCGAGGCGGCCGGCCTCCAGAACAAGCTCTGGAACCTGAGCGAGGCGTTCTACGAGCACCAGGGCAAGGAGAACAGCGGCTGGATCACCGCTCCGGTGGTCGCGGCGCTCGGCCAGGTCGCCCAGGTGAACGTGAAGCAGCTGTTCGCCGACGCGAATTCCAAGGCCGTCACCACTGCGCTCGAGCAGTCGGCGGCGGCTGCGACGGCCGCCAAGGTCGGGGGGACGCCCACCTTCGTCCTGCTCAACCCGCCGGCGCTGCCGAAGACGCTCCAGCTCACGTCGCTCGAGCCGGCGGGCTTCATCCCGGTCCTCACCGCCGCCCTCGGAGCGTGAGGCCGCAGGGTCTCCGGCTCGCGATCCTCGTGCTCGAGATCGCGGGGCTCGGGATCGCCGTCTACCTCACGTCCGTTCACTACGCGCACACCACGCCGATCTGCACATCGGGTGGCTGCGAGAAGGTGCAGCACTCGAGCTACGCGATGCTCGCGGGCATTCCGGTCGCGGTGCTCGGTCTCGCCGGCTATCTCCTGATGATCGGCGCCGTCCTGGCCCGCGGCGCCGTCGCCGTGCTGCTCGGGGTCTTCCTCGCCGTCGTCGGCGCGTCGCTCAGCGGCTATCTCCTCTGGGCGCAACTCGCCCGGATCCACGCCATCTGCATCTGGTGCGTCGGCAACGACGTCGTGATCGCGCTCGTCGCGGTGCTCAGCGTGGCCCGCTTCCTGCGCGAGCCCGCGCCAAGCTGATAGACCCGGACGGTGGGCGGAGCAGGCTCGATGTCGAGGCGGGGGCTCCTGCTGTTCGCCGCGATGTGCGTGATCTGGGGGCTCCCGTACCTGATGATCCGCGTCGCCGTCCGCGAGCTGACGCCCGCGACGCTCGTCTTCGGGCGGACGGCACTCGCGGCGCTGCTGCTGCTCCCTGCGGCAGCCTGGCGGGGTCGGCTGACCGTGCTCCTGCGCTCCTGGCGCCCGCTGCTCGCGTACACCGCGATCGAGATCGCGATCCCGTGGCTGCTGCTGGCGCGAGCCGAGACGCGACTCACGAGCTCGCTGACCGGCCTGCTGGTCGCAGCCGTTCCACTGGTCGGAGCCGTGACCGTCCGGCTCACCGGTGACCGTGAGCGGATGGGCGGCCGGCGGTGGGTCGGGCTGCTGGTCGGCCTGGCCGGGGTGGCCGCGCTCGTCGGCCTCGACACGGGCGGTGTCAGCGCCGTCCCGATCGCAGAGGTCGCTGTGGTCGCCGTCTGCTACGCGATCGGGCCGATCATCCTGTCGCGACAGCTGGCCGCCGCTCCGCCGCTCGGCGTGGTGGCAGCGTCGCTCGGCCTCACCGCCCTCGTCTACGCCCCGATCGCCGGCTTCCAGCTGCCCGCCGCCGTCCCGCGGGCGAGCGTCCTGCTCTCGGTCGTCGGGCTCGGTGTCCTCTGCACGGCGCTCGCGTTCCTGCTCTTCCTCGCGCTGATCGCCGAGGTCGGCCCGGTGCGGGCGACGGTCATCACCTACGTCAATCCCGCCGTCGCGGCGGGCCTCGGCATCGCCGTCCTCGGAGAGAAGCTCACGACCGGGATGCTGGTCGGCTTCGCCCTCGTGCTCTCGGGCTCGGTGCTGGCCACGGGGCGCTCGGGCCAACCCCCGATACAATCGCGTTCGCCGAGGGGCGTAGCTCAGTTGGTAGAGCGGCGGTCTCCAAAACCGTAGGCCGGGGGTTCGAGTCCCTCCGCCCCTGCTTCACCGGCCGCGATCTAGGGCTTGCGGCTGCGTCGCGTCGGCTCGTTCGCCGGGCTCGTCACGCCCAGCCGTGCGGCGCGCTTCAGCGCGTACTCGAGGTCGGTCAGCAGCCCGATGTCTCGCTGCTTCTTCAGGTCGGCGAGGTGGTCCCGGACCTCCTGATGGTCGACGGGAGGCCCGAAGGCGCGGTGCACGTTCGCCTTGATGCGGGCGGAGTCGTCGCTTTCGCGTGCCTTCGCCGAGGACTTCGAGCGGCGCCCGAGCACTCAGGCGACTCCCCGCCGCAGTTCACGAGCGTGCGGGGTCGGCGGTGCCATCGGTCGAACAATCGACGCGATCGGCCGGGCGCGCCCTGGACCTTCGGCTAGCCCGACCTATCCCTCGAACGAGGTAGCCGCCCGCGCGCGGCTACGCCGTCGCGCTGTCGACGGCGCTCTCGACAGAGCCGGTGACCTTCGCCGGCGTGCCCTTCGTCGGCGTGCCCTTGGTCCTGGCCCGGCCGGCGGGCTTTCGCACAGTGAGGAAGCGCCAGGTCGTCGCCAGGACGACGCTCCCGATCGCGGCGAGGTAGAGGAGCTGTGCCCAGTGCTGGTTGCTGTCGCTGCCGCTGAACAGGCCGTGCGCCGTTGCGCCCACGAACAGGGCGTAGGTCGTCCAGTGGAGCCGGCGCCAGTTCTTCATGCCGATCTTCTTGCGGACCCAGAACGACACGACGACGATCGCCGTCAGCTCCGCGGTGACGACGCCGACGCCGACCCACAGGTGGCGGTACGGGATGCGGCCCGGGACGAACAGCCCGAGCAGGTCGATGTGGATCGTCTTGTCGAAGGTCAGGGCGATGCCGTGGACGGCGAGCGCCGTCACCGCCAGGAGCGCGATCAGGCGATGGAGGTCGAGCATCGTGGGTGCCTTGACGCGCTTGCCGAACGGCCGTGAGCGGAGGATCAGGCCGAACAGCGCCGAGGCGGTGAGCAGCGCATAGGCGGTCAGGCCGGCGGCGCGGGCGAGCAGCCAGAAGGTCGGATCGGTCTTCATGCGAGACCTCCCGCCCTGACGACCCGGCCGTCGCGGGCCACGAGCACACTCGGCAGCCCGAGCGCGTCGGCCTCGGCGACCGCGGCGCGCCCGCCGGCGAGGAACAGCGCCTTCGCCCGGATCTCGGCCTCGACGGCGTCGGACGCGACGACCGTCACCGAGACGAGGTCGCTGTCGGAGGGGAGGCCGGTCGAGGGGTCGATGAGATGGTGCTGCTCGCGGCCGCCGCGCACCCAGCGCCGGTAGTCGCAGCCCGACGTGGCGACCCCGCCGTGTGCGAGCCCGAGCGTCAACTCGACACCTTGCACGTCGACCCCGACCGGCCAGGATCCGCCCCGCGGCACGCCTGCGATTGCCACATCACCGCCCGCGTTCACGAGGCACGGGCCGATTCCTGCGAAGCGCTCGCACGCGCGCTCGGCGGCATACCCCTTCGCGATGCCGCCAAGATCGAGGTGGGTGCCGGCGCCGAGGCGCACGGTCCGTGTCGCCGGGTCGAGGGTGACGGTGCCACCGCACGGCCTGGCGGTCGGCGGAGGGCCGTCGGCGGGCAGCGCCGCGAATGTCCGGTCGTAGCCCGCGGCGACGACCGCGTCGAGCACCGTCGGATCGAACCGCCCGCCCGTCCGGTCGCGGCCGTCGAGGGCGAGTGCCACGACGTCGTAGAGGTCGGCGCCCACCTGTCCCTCGCCGACGCCGTTCAGTTGCGACAGCTCGGAGTCGGCCCGGAAGCGGCTGAACACCTGCTCGAGCCGCTCGAACTCCGCCTCGACCGCGGCAAACGCGGCGGACGGCCGCTCGGCGGCCTCGACGACGCACTCGACCTGAACGGCCATCGCCTCGAACTCGTGCCGATGCAGGACGGCGGCCTCGGCGGGCGGCGCGGCCGTCCGCGCGGCCGTGCTGCCGTTCATTTCGCGCTGGTCATTTCTTCGGCTTCGAGGTGGACGTCGTCGTCACCGCCGGCGTCGTGACGACCACGACGACGGGTGGGGCCGGGGCGGGAGCCGGCGCGGGCGTCGGCGCCGGGGCGGGAGTCGGTGCCGGGGCGGGCGCGGCGGTCGTCGTGGTCGGAGCGGGAGCCGCCGGCGTACTTGCCGCCGCCGTGCTCGCGCCCGTCGACGTGGTTGTCGGCTTCGTCCCGGCCGAGCTCGCGGCCGGCGTCGACTTCGAGGCGGCGGCCGTGCCCGACGAGGCGCTTCCGCCGCTGGAAGCGGTGGGCTGCGCCGTGACGGCCTGCGTCGCGGAGACGAGGCTGGACGAGCCGTTGGACGACTGCGCGCGGGAGGCTGCGATCCGGGCGGCTGCGAGTTGCGCGGCGGCGACCTGGGCCTGCGCGGCCTTCGCCGCCGCCAGCTGCTGCACGTAGCGCGCCTTGACGCGTGCGATCTGCCGCTCCCGGGCCGTGAGCCGACGGCCGTAGACGGCCCAGCGCCGTGCCAGGAGGCGCTTCACCTGCTCGGCCTCCCGCTGCAGGTGCTCCTGCTTCGCGGCGAGCGCGACGAGCCGCGGATCGACGGTGGTCTTGCGCGCCGCCGCGGTCCAGGGGTGGGCTGAGATCGCCAGCCAGAGGGCGAAGAAGACGAGCGTCGTCGCGATGGCACACGACAGGCGGAGCGAGCGGCTACTCATCGTGAGGCCCTCAGTCGTCCGACCCGCCGCCGCCGTCGCCGCCATTGCCTCCGCCGCCATTGCCTCCGCCGCCATTGCCGCCACCACCGTCATCGCTGTGATGGGTGGTGGTCGTGGTCGGCGGGGCCGGGGCCGTGACGACGATCGTGGTCGTCGGGGGCGGCGGAGGCGGTGCGGTGGTCGTCGTCGGGTCGTCGGTCGCCGTCTCGGTGGTCGTCGCCTGCTCGGTCGTGGTCGGCTGCTCCGCCGGAACGGTTGCCGGCGTGGCCCGTGCGGCGAGGCGCGTGTCGTTCCCGGCCGGCTTGTGCGGCTTCGTCTCGGAGACGAGCACCGACGCGGCGGTGGTGGTGGCCGCCGCGACCGTCGCCGGGGCGATCGTCGGCCAGACGACCTGCGGGATCACGACGTGCGGAAACCTGGGGATCGCGGGCAGGTGCGGCGGCCGGGCGGTGCGCTGGGCCCGCAGTTGGGCGTCCCACTGGGCCAGTTTCGCCCGCGTGCGGTCGATCGACGCAGCGGCCACGGTTGCCGGTTTTCCGGCAGCCGGCCCGAGTGCGAGCCCGCGCATCCCTGCGGCCGCTCCACCGACCGCGAGCGCGGCAAGTCCGATCGAGATTCCCAACGCCTTGAGCCGTCCCATCTGAGCCCCCTGCTCGCTGACCTTACCAGCACCTTCGGCGGCGACAATCCGGGTGGCGTCCCCCGCGCGGGGGATAATCGCACCGGTGCCGACGGCTTTACTTTTCAGTGTGCTGGCGCTCGCGCTGGGCGGCGTCGCTGTCGCCTCGGCGTCGGCAGGCCAGTGGGTGATCGCCTTCGCCGCGGCGGTGATCGCCGGCTGGTTGGGCTCGCTCGCGGTCGCTGCACTGAGGAGAAAGCGCCCCTAGGTCGTATTCTCCCTGGGTGGCCCGGGACGACATGCACGCACTGTGGCAGGAATACCGCGCCGGACGGGACAAGGCCGTCCGCGACCGGCTCATCCTCACCTACGCTCCGCTCGTCAAATATGTCGCGGGCCGGCTCGGCTCCGGTCTGCCGGCGCATGTGGACGAGGGCGATCTGGTGTCGTACGGCCTGCTCGGCCTGATCGGCGCCATCGAGCGGTACGAGCCCGACCGCGACATCAAGTTCGAGACGTACGCGATCGCGCGGATCCGGGGCGCGATCATCGACGAG
>CAYXXE010000025.1:0-20063 GCA_964468985.1 uncultured Gaiellales bacterium
ACCGCAACCTCACCTACGTGATCGCCGACATGCACGCGGAGGGCGTCGAGGTGCGTCCGCTCACCCAGATCACCGGCCACGCCGAGTTCAACGAGATCTTCTTCACCGACGTCCGCGTGCCGAAGGAGAACCTGCTCGACGAGATCGGCAACGGCTGGCAGGTGGCGATGACGACGCTGCTGCACGAGCGGGGCACGCTCGGCTTCGCGCTCGCCGCGAACCTCGAGGTGGCCGTCCGCAAGCTCGTCGCCCTGGCGCGCGAGCGGCATGTCACCGACCCGGTGCTGCTCGACCGGATCGCGCGCGAATGGGTGACGCTGCAGGGGTTGAAGTACACGAACTACCGCGCCCTGACCGCCCTCACCAAGACCGGCATCCCCGGCCCCGAGGGGTCGATCTCGAAGCTCGTCTGGTCGGAGGCGAACCAGCGGCTCACCAAGCTCGCGCTCGAGGTGCTCGGGCCGCGCTCCGGGCTGGATCGCGACGACCAGGTGCACGCCTACTGGGAGTACCAGCAGCTCCGCTCCCGCGGCAACACGATCGAGGCCGGTACCAGCGAGATTCTCCGCAACATCATCGCCGAGCGGGTGCTCGGCCTCCCGAAGAGCAGGTGACGCGATGGACTTCTCCTTCAGTCCCGAGCAGGACGACCTCCGCCGCGAGGCACGGGCGTTCCTCGAGGCGAACCCGTCACCGACGCCCGAGCAGCTCGGCGAGCTGGGGTGGGCGGGCATCCTCCGCGACGACGATTTCACCTTCCTCGATGCCGCGGTGCTGTTCGAGGAGCTCGGCCGGGTGCTCCACGACGGGACGTTCGCCGCCGACGAGATCGCGGCCTGGACCCGCGACGGCGAGCTCGCGGGCAGAGCGCTCGCCACCGCGTATGCGCTCGAAGCCGTCGGGATCGGCGCCCGGGCGCTCGAGCTCGCGATCGAGTACGCCTCGGGCCGCGAGCAGTTCGGCCGCAAGATCGGCGTGTATCAGGCGATCTCGCATTCGCTCGTCGACGGGTACGTCGCCGTCGAGCTCGGCCGGTCCCTCGCCTACTGGGCGGCCTGGTGCGTCGCCGAAGCCGATCCGGAGGTCGACCTCGCCGTCGCCGCCGCCAAGTCGCAGGCCACCGAGGCGGCCGTGCTCGCGTGCGAGAAGGCGATCCAGGCGCTCGGCGGCATCGGCTTCACCTGGGAGCACGTGCTGCACCGCTACTACAAACGGGCGCTCTGGCTGGAGGGCGAGCTCGGGTACGGCCGCGAGCAGCGCGCCGAGGTGGCGCGACGCCTGCTGTCCTCGTAACCGGAGCCTCGAGCGGAATCGGCAGGGCGACCGCCGAGCGGCTGCGCGACCGCGGCTTCGACGTCCACGCGTCCGTGCGCACCGCCGGCGACGCGCCGGCCGGGACGCGCGAGCTGGTGTTCGACGTCACCGACCCTGTCGCCGTCGCCGAGGCGTGCGGGACCGTCGCGGAGCTCGACGGCCTGGTCGCGAACGCGGGGATCGGCATCGCCGGGCCGATCGAGGTGCTGCCCGTCGAGGAGCTCGCGCGGCAACTCGACGTCAACGTCGTCGGCCAGGTCCGGGTCGTCCAGGGGCTGCTCCCGGCGCTGCGTGCCCGAGGTGGCCGGATCGTGTTGATGGGTTCCGTCTCCGGCCGGTCGGCGCTGCCGTTCCTCGGCGCCTACGCGATGAGCAAGTTCGCGCTCGAGGCGCTGGCCGACTCGCTCCGCCTCGAGCTCGCACCGTGGGGCATGCACGTGGCGCTGGTCGAGCCCGGGACGATCGCGACGGCGATCTGGACGAAGCCGCAACAGGCCGCCGAGGCGCTGCCGCCGCAGGCGCTGGCGCTGTACGGCGACCGCATCGCGCAGTTCCGGGCCCTCGCCGCGAAGCGCGCGGCCGCGGCAGGTGTTCCGGCCGCCGACGTCGCGCGGGCCGTCGAGCACGCGTTGACCGCGAAGAAGCCGAGGACCCGCTACCTCGTCGGGCCCGATGCGAAGCGGCGCGCGCGCCTCGAGCGGCTCCCCGACCGGATTCGCGACCGTGTGCTGACGCGGTTTCTCTTTCCCGCTTGACGTCGTAGAGTCCCCGCCATGGCCTACACGATCGCGTCACTCACAGAGCTCGGCGACAACTACGGCTTCCGCAAGGTGCGTGGCCCGCTCGGGGTCACCGCCTTCGGCGTCAACTGGGTCGTCTACCCACCCGGCGCCGACGGCGTCCTCCACTACCACGACACCCAGGACGAGCTGTACCTCGTCCACCGTGGCACCGCCCGGTTCACGGTCGACGGAGACGACCACGTCGTCGGCGAGGGTGGGCTCGTCCACGTCGAGTCCACGACGGAGCGGAAAGTCGCGAACGCGGGCGACGGCGACCTCGTGCTGCTCGTCATCGGCGGCAAGGACGGCTACGTCGAGCGCGACGGGCACCTGGTCGACGAGGCCGACCTGGCGAAGCGCCAGGCCATGTCACGTGGAGAGATGACACGCGGCGAGACGGAACCGGGTGCGCCGTCGTGAAGGGCCTGATGATGGACTACCAGCTGACGCTGCCGACGCTCCTGCGCCGCTCGGAGTCGTATTTCGGCAGCTCCGAGGTCGTCACGCGGCTGCCCGACCGCAGCTTCCACCACGCCACCTACGCCGAGGTCGGCCGCCGCTCGCGGGCGCTCGCGGTCGGGCTCGCGTCGCTCGGGCTGCAGCGCGGCGACCGGGTCGCGACCCTCTGCTGGAACCACCAGGCGCATCACGAGGCGTACCTCGGCATCCCGTGCGGCGGGTTCGTGCTGCACACGCTGAATCTGCGGCTGCACCCGAACGACCTCGCGTTCATCGCCACCCATGCCGGCGATCGCGTCGTCATCGTCGATCGCAGCCTGTTGCCGCTCCTCGAGCAGTTCCTCGACCGGACGCCGATCGAGCACGTCCTGGTCGTCGAGGACTCGTACGAGGAGCTGCTCGCGGGAGCCGACCCGGACGCGTGGACCGACCCGTTGCTCGACGAGAACGAGGCGGCGGCGATGTGTTACACGAGCGGCACCACGGGGCAGCCGAAGGGCGTCCTGTACTCGCATCGCTCGACGATGCTCCATGCGCTCGGCGTGGCGGCCGCCAATCCGCTCGGGCTCGGCATCTCCGACCTCGACACGATCCTGCCGGTCGTGCCGATGTTCCACGCGAACGCCTGGGGCTACCCGTACCTCGCGACCATGCTCGGCGCGAGGCTCGTCTACCCGGGGCCGTTCCTCGACCCGGAGAGCCTCCTGGACGCATTCGTCGCCGAAGGCGTGACGTGGACAGCGGGCGTCCCGACGATCTGGCTCGGGATCCTGCACCTGCTCGACGCCGAGCCGGAACGCTGGGACCTCACGAAGCTGAAGGGCATGCTGGTGGGCGGGTCGGCGGCACCGCGGGCCCTGATCGCGGGCTTCAAGCAGCGGCACGGCCTGAACGTCGTGCACGGCTGGGGGATGACCGAGACCTCGCCGGTCGCCTCGACGTCGCAGCTCCCCGGTGCCCTCGCCGACGCGGACGAGGAGACGCGCTTCGACTACATCGCGATGCAGGGCCTGCCGCTGCCGCTCGTCGAGCTCCGCCACCGCGACGCCGACGGGCGGATCCTCCCCTGGGACGGCGAGGCGATGGGCGAGCTCGAGACCCGCGGGCCGTGGGTCGCCGCCGGCTACTACGACACGCCGGAGCAGGCCGAGCGCTGGACCGACGACGGCTGGTTCAAGACCGGCGACGTCGTCTCGATCCACCCGCTCGGGTTCATCCAGATCAAGGATCGCTCGAAGGACGTGATCAAGTCGGGTGGCGAGTGGATCTCGTCGGTCGAGCTCGAGAACGCGCTGATGGCCCATCCGGCCGTCGCCGAGGCGGCCGTGATCGCCGTGCCCGACCCGAAGTGGGACGAGCGGCCGCTCGCCGCGGTCGTGCTCCGGCCCGGCGCGAGCGCCACCGGTGACGAGCTGCGCGAGTTCCTGGCGCCCGACTTCGCGAAGTGGTGGCTGCCCGACCGCTTCGAGTTCGTCGCCGAGATCCCGAAGACGAGCGTCGGCAAGTTCCGCAAGACGGAGCTGCGCGAGCAGTTCGCGACGGTCGGCGCCGCGACGGCGCAGTGAGGGCGGTCGTCCTGCGGGCGGTCGACGGGCCGCTCGTCGTCGAGGACGTCGCCGAGCCCGTCGGCGAGCACGTGCTGGAAGTGCGGGCGGCCGGCGTCAACTACGCCGACGTGCTCATCCGCCGGGGCCGTTACCCCCAGATGCCGGAGCTGCCGTTCGTGCCGGGCTCCGAAGTCGCGGGCGAGCTGGCCGGCCGGCGCGTCGTCGCATTCCCGCGCGGTGAGGGCGGCGGCTACGCGGAGCGGGCGGCGGTCGACCCGGACTGGGTCTTCCCACTGCCCGACGGTGCCTCGTTCGCAGCCGGGGCGGCATTCCTGTCGACCTACCTGACCGCCTACATCCCGCTGCACCACCAGGTGCGCGTCACGCCACGGTCGACGGTGCTCGTGCACGCAGGCTCGGGGGGAGTCGGCTCGGCGGCGGTCCAGCTCGCGAAGGGTCTCGGCGCCCGGGTGATCGCCACGGCTTCGACGGCCGAGAAGCGGGCGTTCGCGCTCCGTGCGGGCGCCGACGAGGCCTTCGGGTACGACGAGATCGGTGACCTGCGCGTCGACGTCGTGATCGACCCGGTCGGCGGCGACGTGTTCACGCGGTCGCTGCCGCTGCTGCGGCCGCTCGGTCAGATCGTCGCGATCGGGTTCACGGGCGGTCTCTGGGAGGACCCGAGCGTGGCCTGGCTGGTCGGGCGCAACGCCGGCGTGCAGGGGGTGTACCTCGGGCGGCTGCTCAAGCACGAGCCGGAGCTCGTGCGCGAGTGCGTCCACGAGCTGCTGGCACGCTGGGGCCGCGGCCTCGTCGAGCCGCTCGTGGGCGCCACGTTCCCGCTCGCCGACGCCGAGGCCGCGCACGCGCTGATCGAGTCGCGCCGGCACGTCGGCAAGGTCGTCCTCGAGCCGTGAAAGCGATCGTCACCGGCGGCGAGGGTGGAATCGGGCAGGCGATTCGGGCGCGCCTGACTCTCGAGGGGTACGACGAGGTCGAGTCGCTCGACGTCAGGAACGGCTTCGACGTCACCGACCCGGCCGCCTGGGGACGCGTGGGGCCGGTCGACCTCGCGTGCCTGAACGCCGGCGTCCTCACCGGCGGGTCCGACGTGCGCGGGCTGACCGACGAGCAGTACCGCCGCGCGGTCTCGGTGAACGTCGACGGCGTCGTGTTCGGGGTCCGGCGGCTCGCGCAGGTCATGGAGCGCGGCGCGATCGTCGTCACCGCGTCGCTCGCCGGGCTGGTCGGCATGCCCGGCGATCCGATCTACTCGTTGACGAAACATGCACTGGTCGGATTCGTGCGGAGCGTCGCGCCGCAGCTCGAGCCGGTGCGGATCAACGCGGTGTGCCCCGGTATCGCGGACACCCCGATGCTCGACGCGCATCGTGACGCATTCGCGGCGGCCGGGTTCCCGCTGCTCGCGCCCGGCGACGTGGCGGAGGCTGTGTGGCGTGCCGCGACGAGCGCTGCGACCGGGGAGGCGTGGTTCGTGCAGCCCGGCCGGGAGCCGGCCGTCTTCGCGTTCCCGAACGTGCCCGGCCCGAGACGCGACGGCGAGAGTGTCGGCGCGCCGCCGCTCTGACTAGTTGACGGCCGGGTCGAAGGGCATCCGCTCCATCAGCGAATACCGGCCGCCCTGGCGCTTCAGCACCGTGCGCCAGAGCTCGTCCGGGTCGTCCGCGAACGCATCGGAGGCCTCGGCGGGCAGCACGATCCACGACCCTTCGTCGAGCTCGGCCTCGAGCTGGCCGGCCGACCAGCCCGCATACCCGGCGAACATGCGGATGCGCCTGATCGGGAGGTCGCCGGCCTCGAAGCCGGCGGGCATGAAGCCGACGCCGTCGACGATCGGCACGCCGGCGGCGGCCGCGTCCGTGAACTCCGCGAGCACCATGAACGCATCCGGCTGCACCGGGCCGCCCATGTAGGCGACGCCGTCGGCGCCGGGCAGCCCGTCCAGCTCGGGCACGGCTTCGCTCGCGCGCACCTCCGAGGGGCGGGTGAGCACGAGGCCCATGGCGCCGTCGTCATCGTGGTGCGCGACGAGGATGACGGTCCGCCGGAAGTTCGGATCGTGGAGCGCGGGCGATGACACGAGCAGCCGGCCCTGCAGCGACGTCTCGGTCAATCGAACCGCCAGCCGTCGCCACGCTCGAACGACCTGAGGATGCGTCGCGCGACGACCATCCGGTGCACCTCGTCGGGCCCGTCGTAGATCCGCGCTCCGCGCGCCTGCAGCAACATGCCGCCGAGCGGCGTCTCGTCGGTGAGGCCTCTGGCGCCGTGCACCTGAATCGCCCGGTCGATGACGTCGTGGAGCACGCGGGCGGCCGTGAACTTGATCGCGGAGATCTCGACCCGGGCCTCGTCGCCGCCGTCGATCTTGTGCGCGGCATCGAGCGTGGTGAGGCGGCACGCCTGGATCTCCGCGTAGCTGTCTGCGATCCAGTTCTGGACCGTCTGCTTGTCGGCGAGCCGCGTGCCGAACGCCTCGCGCTCGAGCGCGTAGGTGCACATGAGCTCGAAGGCGCGCTGCATCTGGCCGAGCCACCGCATCACGTGGTGGATCCGGCCCGGGCCGAGGCGCTTCTGGGCGATCGCGAAGCCCGCGCCCGCCTCACCGAGGGTGTTCTCGACCGGGACGCGCACGCCGGTGTAGCGCACCTCGCAGTGCGTCGACCA
Source organism: uncultured Gaiellales bacterium (assembly GCA_964468985.1). Taxonomy (GTDB): domain Bacteria; phylum Actinomycetota; class Thermoleophilia; order Gaiellales; family Gaiellaceae; genus PALSA-600. Next base: position 6,791 of record CAYXXE010000025.1, read on the forward strand.
GCCGCGGCCGGCATGCCCCAGCACGGGAATCGGCCTCACGACCTCGAGGCCCGGCGTGCCGGCGGGGACGATGATCTGCGTCGCGCGCTCGTGCGGCGGCGCCTCCGGATCGGTGACGGCCATGACGATTCCGAAGCCGGCGCCGTCGGCGCCCGAGGAGAACCACTTGTGACCGTCGATCACCCAGTCGCCGCCGTCGCGGACGGCGCGGCAGCGCAGCGTCGTCGGGTCGGAGCCGGGCACGTCCGGCTCGGTCATCGAGAAGAACGAGCGGACCTCGCCGGCGACGAGCGGCGCCAGCCAGCGAGCCTTCTGCTCGGCCGTTCCGAACAGGTGGAGGATCTCGGCGTTGCCTGCATCGGGTGCCTGGCAGCCGAAGACGAGCTGGCCCCAGATCGAGCGGCCGATGTGCTCGTTCAGGAAGGCGTAGTCGAGGAAGCCGGTGCCCGTGCCGCCGGCCTCGGGCGGCACGTGCGGCGCCCAGAGCCCGAGCGCCCGGACCTCGTCGCGCAACACCGCCACCAACGCGTCGGCTTCGTGGTCCTCACGGTTGAGCACCGGCTCGACGGGGAGGACGCGCTCGGCCATGAAGGCGCGGGTCCGTTCGAGGCGGTCGGTGGGTGGGATGAGCCTCGTCGTCGTCATCGGGCTAGCATCGCAGTTCGTGCGGCTTGGATTCGCCATGGGGTACGCGCAGCCGGGGACGAGTCCGCTCGAGCTGGTCGAGCTGGCGCGCGAGGCAGAGCGGGCGGGCTACGACTCGGCGTGGACGGCCGAGGCCTGGGGGACCGATGCGATCACGCCGCTGGCCTGGCTCGGCGCGCTCACCGAGCGGCTGCGTCTCGGCACGGCGATCATGCAGATCCCCGGCCGGACGCCCGCGAACACGGCGATGACGGCGGCAACGCTCGACCTGCTCTCGGGCGGGCGGTTCCTGCTCGGGCTCGGGACGTCGGGGCCGCAGGTGGTGGAGGGCTGGCACGGCCAGGAGTGGGGGAAGCCGCTCGCGAAGACCCGCGAGTACGTGGAGATCGTCCGGGCCGCGCTGCGGCGCGACCGGCTCGAGCACCACGGCCCCCACTACGACATCCCGGTCGTCGGCGGGACCGGGCTCGGGAAGCCGCTGAAGCTGATGCTGCGGCCGTTGCGGGCGGAGATCCCGGTGTATCTGGCGGCGATCTCGCCGAAGGCGGTCGAGCAGGCGTTCGAGATCGCCGACGGGTGGCTGCCGATCTTCTGGTCGCCGGAGCAGGCCCGCGAGGTGTTTCCGATCGGGCAGGCGCCTGAGGGGTTCGACATCGCGCCGTCGGCACCGGCCGTGCTCACCGACGACGTCGAGTCGGCCCGCGCTGCGCTGAAGGAGTACTACGCGTTCTACATCGGCGGCATGGGCGCGCGGTCGACGAACTTCTACAACTCCCTGTTCGCGCGGTACGGCTACGAGCGGGAGGCGGGGATCGTGCAGGAGCTCTTCCTCGACGGCAAGCAGCGGGAAGCCGCCGCCGCGGTGCCGGACGCGTTCGTCGACGAGGTGGCGCTGATCGGCTCGAAGGAGCGGATTCGCGACCGGCTCGCCGCGTGGCGCGAGTCGGGGGCGACCTCGCTGCTCGTCGCGACGCGCGACGTCGCGACGCTGCGCGCCGTCGCGGAGGTCAACGGCTGAGGGTGGTGAGGGCCGTCTCGGCAAGGCGCGGCACGCCCTGCTCGAACAGCGCAGCACGTGTGTCCTCGGCACCGAGCTCGCCGCGGGTGAACCGCCCGTAGATCGCCTCGCAGAAGACCGCCGCCTTCCAGAGCGCCAGCGCCTCGAACCAGCCGACCGGCTCGACGCTCCGGCCGGTGCGCTCGACGTAGCGCTCGATCAGCTCGCTGCGCGACGGGAAGCCCTCGGCGGCGGTGACCGGTGACGTGCCGAGTGGGCTGACGGCCCCGCCGGGCTCGGTGTAGGTGGCGACGAGGTAGCCCACGTCGGCCCGCGGATCGCCGATGGCGCCCATCTCCCAGTCGAGGACCGCCTCGATGCGCGTCGGGTCGGAGGCGCTCAACATCATGTTCCCGAGGCGGAAGTCGCCGTGGACGACGGTTGGAGGGATGGGCTCGGGCAGGCTCGAGGCGAGCAGGCGCGCGACCTCGTCGACGGCGGGGACGTCGCGCGTCTTGTTGTGCTCCCAGAGCTGCGCGAAGCGGCGCACCTGCCGCTCGAGGTAGCTGCCGGGCCGCGCGAACGCCGCGAGCGCGGGATCGGTGGTGTCGGCGGCGTGGATCTCGGCCAGGGTGTCGGCGAGGTCGAGGCCGAGGCGGTGGCGGGCCGCCGGCGTGTCGAGACCGGGCGGGAGGGTCACGGTGACCACGTGTCCGTCCAGCTCGGCCATCACGTAGAACGGTGTGCCGAGCACGGTCTCGTCGTCGCAGACCGCGAGGATCCGCGGCAGGCGGATGCCGTGCGGGCGCAGGGCGAGCTGCAGGTTCGCCTCGCGCACCATGTCGTGAGCCGAGGGTGGCAGCGGCGGGCGCGGCGGCCGGCGGAGCACCAAGCGGTCGGCGCCCCGCTCGAGCAGGAACGTGAAGTTCGACCCGCCGCCGTCGCCGATCCGGCGCGCGGTAATGGGGCCGGCGCCGAGGCCGTGCGCGTCGAGGAAGGCCGCGAGCCGGTCGAGGACGAGCAGCGGCGGCTTCGCGAGCCCGCGCGCCTCCTCGGCGGTCGTGACGATGTCCATCCCTGCGATGCTACGGCCAATGCGGCGCCGGCTCTATCTGATGCGGCACGCCCATGTCTCCTACGCCGGTGAGCGCGATCCGGACGTCGTTCGGCTCACGGAGCAGGGGCGCGAGCAGGCGGCGGCCGTCGCGCGCATCTGTGCGGGCATCGAGTTCGACGCGGTGTTCACGAGCTCGCTGCCGCGGACGATCGAAACGGCGCAGATCGTGGCGGCGGGGAGGCCTGCGGCGGCGTGGCCCGAGTTCGCGGAGTGGCGGGGCGGCTCACTCGACGGCGTCGACCCGGGTGCGCTCGAGCAGCTCTTCACGGGCGCCCTCGACGTGGAAGGTGAGTCGAGCCGGTTTCTGCTCGGCGAGTCGCTCGGTGAGCTCCTCGACCGGGTTCTGCCGGCGTTCGAGCGCCTGGTTGCGGAGCCGTGGGAGACCGCGCTGGCGGTCTTCCACGGCGGGGTGAACCGCGCGCTGCTCTCGCACGCGCTCGCGGGCGGCCGAGCCTACTTCGGACGCTTCGAGCAGGCTCCGGCGTGCCTCAACGTCCTCGATCTGGGCCCGACCGGCTGGATCGTCCGGACGGTGAACTTCATCGCCTACGACCCGCTGCACCCGGGGCGGTCGACCACGATGGAGGACGTCTGGGCCGAGCTCGTCGCCGGCCGAACCGAGCCCCCGCAGGGCTGACCGTCCGCACCAGACCTGTCCGCGCGGGGCCCTTCTGGGGTCAGACCAGGGTTACCAAAGTGTGAAGAACTGTCCACAGGCGGTCGCGAGCCCTGAGCTGGAGCCAAATCACCACCGTCGACTCGGGCCATGGCCCGTCGTCAGACGAGGGTGTCGGAAGTGTGACGGATCGTCCACAGGTGGTTCGACGCGTCAGCCGGCGGCGATTGCCGCGACGCCGGCCAGGGCGGCGGCGACGCCCAGGCGCTGGGGTCGGGTGAGCCGCTCGCCGAGCAGGAGGTACGCGAGCACGACCGTGACGACCGGGTAGAGCGAACCGAGGACCGAGACGAGTGACAGCAGGCCGTGGCCGCTGGCGACCGCGAAGAGGGCGTTCGCCCCGACGTCCGCGAGCCCGACGGCGGCGACGGCCGGAACCATGGCGCGCGGCAGGCGCAGCGACCGTCGCAGCACGCCTGCACCGGCGAGGAGCAGCCCGAGCGACCCGACCCGCGCTCCGGCGAGCGTCGACAGCGGGTCGCCCTCCCGCGAGCCGAGCCCGAGGAAGTAGACGAACAGCCCGAGCGACAGGGCGGCCGCGAACGCCAACGCCATGGCTCGCGACCGGTCGGGCGACTCTGCTCGGTGCTCGGCGACCGACGCCAGCACGGCACCGCCGAGCGCGACGGCCGCGCCACCGACGGCGAGCGTCGACGGGCGCTCGCCGGTCGCCAGCGAGATGCCGAACGGGACGACGGCCCCGCACGCGGCGACCGGCGAGACGACGCTCATCGTCCCGAGCGCGAGGGCGCGGTAGAAGCAGGCGAGCCCGAAGCCGCCGCCGAGTCCCGCGAGCACCCCGAGCCCGAACGGCCGCATTCCGATCTCGCCGCGAATCGCCACCGCGACGAACAGCACCACGAAGCCGGCCCCCTGCGAGACGACCGTCACCGCGAACGTCGGCAGCCGCCGCGCGAGCGAGCCGCCCGAGAAGTCCGCCACGCCCCAGACGACCGACGAGGCGAGCGCGAGCCCCAGTGCGAGCGCGCCCAACGAGCAGCGTCGCTAGAGCCGCTCGACGAGCATGGCCATGCCCTGCCCGCCACCGACGCACATCGTCTCGAGGCCGATCGTCCCGCCGTCGGTCTCGAGGTCGTTCAGCAGCGTGCACATGATCCGTGCACCGGTCATCCCGAACGGATGGCCGAGCGCGATCGCGCCGCCGTGCGGGTTCAGCTTCTCGCCGAACGGGTCGACGCCGAGCTCCCAGCACACCGGCAGGACCTGCGCTGCGAACGCCTCGTTCAACTCGACCACGTCGACGTCGTCGATCGTCAGCCCGGCGTAGCGCAGGGCCGTGCGCACGGCCTCGATCGGCCCGACGCCCATCAGCTCGGGCTCGACACCCGACACCGCCGAGGCGACGATCCGCGCCCGCGGCGCGATCCCGAGCGCGTGCGCGCGTTCGGCCGACATGACGACCACCGCGGCCGCTCCGTCGTTCAGCGGGCACGCGTTGCCCGCGGTCACCGTGCCGCCCGGCTTGAAGGCCGGCTCGAGGGCCGCGAGCTTCTCGTACGTCGACGAGGCGCGCGGGCCGTCGTCGGCCGCGACGCCCTGATAGGGCGTCAACTCGCGGTCGAAGAAGCCGGCCGCCTGCGCGGCGACCGCGCGCTCCTGCGAGCGCTGCGCGAAGCGGTCCATCTCCTCGCGCGGCACGTTCCAACGCTCGGCGACGTTCTCGGCGGTGAGTCCCATCGGGATGTACGCGTTCGCGATCGGGGCGTCGTCGCCGAACAGCGCCGGATGGAGCTCCTCGTCGCTCCGCGGATACCCGGGCACCTGCGACACCGACTCGACGCCGGCGGCGACGAACACGTCGCCCTCGCCCGCCTTGATCGCGTGGTAGGCCATCCTGATCGCCTGCAGGCTCGAGGCGCAGAAGCGGTTGACCGTGGTGCCCGGCACCGTGAAGGGGAGCCCCGCGAGGAGTGCGGCGCGACGGCCGAGGTTCATGCCCTGGCGGGCCTCCGGGAACGCGCAGCCGACGATGACGTCGACGATCTCCTCCCGCGGCAGGCCCGGCACGCGGTCGAGCGCGGCCTGGATCGCGAACGCGACCAGGTCGTCCGGCCTGGCGTCGACCAGCGACCCCTTGCCGGCGCGGCCGATCGGCGTGCGGGCGGTGGCGACGATGACAGCTTCGGGCATGGACCGCATCTTGCCGAAACGCGGAGGGCCGGTGCACCGCCGGCCCTCCGCGCTCCGATCAGGCGTTCGTCGCTACTTCGGCAGCACGCGGCCGTCGACCAGGCCGCCGACGGGCTTGAAGACGCCGCCGGAGAACTGCACCAGGTTCACCTGGGAGATCGGGTACTGGTACCGCCCCTGCGTGCGGGTGACGATCCCCGGCAGCAGGAACGGGTTCGCCGTCGCGCCGCTGAAGTTCATCGTGCGCGCCGCCTGCATCAGCCCCGCCCGGGTGGGGTTCTTCCCGAGCCCCTTGAGGAGCTGGACGACGTTCCAGGCCTTCGCCATCCCGTACACGTTGAGCTGGTCGTTGACGTTCCCGCTCGGGTCGTACTTGGCCATGAGCTTCCGGTACAGCACCATGCCGGGAGCCGAGTTGTACTGCGGGTTCGTCGGGTCGAGCAGGTAGTTCACCGTGAACGAGCCGTCGGTGATCGCCGAGCCGCTCTTGGCCGCGAGGCCGAGGAACGTCGACGTGCCGGACACCGAGTTCACGAACACGTGGGCCGGCTTCCAGCCGAGCTTCGTCGCGATCACGTACGACTGGATCGTCGCCGTCGGCGTGAGGAAGATGACGAACGTGTCGGCACCCGACTGGGCCAGGGCCGCGACCTGCTGGAGCGGGGACGGCGAGGTGACGTCGAACGGCTGCGCCGACACGATCTGGCCCAGATGCGACGCCCCAAGGCCGGACTTGAGACCGCTCAGGTAGTTCCCGCCGTAGTCGTCGTTCTGGTAGATGACGCCGATCTTGGCGGTCGGCAGGTTCTTCGCGATGTACTTGCCGTAGATCGCCCCCTCGGCCGCATAGTCCGGCTGCCAGCCGATCGTCCACGGGTTCGCAGTGAAGTCGTGGTCGAAGGTGGTGGCTCCCGTCGAGACGAAGAGCTGCGGCACCTTCTGCTGGTTGAGGTACGCCTCGACCGCCTGCTGGGGCTCGGTGCCGAGGCCGCCGACGAGTGCGAACGCGTGGTCCTGCTCGACGTACTTGTGCGTCAGCTGCACCGTCTCCGGCGGGTTGTACTGGTCGTCGTCGTACTTGAACACGATCTGCCTGCCGTTCACGCCGTGCTGGGCGTTCGTGTACGAGAAGAACGCCTTCATCGCGGCCGGGATCGGGGCGTAGCCCGAGGCGGGGCCGCTGAGGGGGAACGTCCCCTCGAGCAGGATCGTCCGCGCCGTCACGCCGGGCGTCGCCGATGGTGCGGCACCCGCGGACACGACCACCGCTGCCGCTGCGAGGAGGGCGGCGGCGACCAGCAGTGCACTTCTCTTCATCCGGGTCTCCTTCCATAGGAGTCGACCTGGGGGTTGTCAACTCTCTTCACCCGGCGACTATAGGCCGCTGGGCCGCGAAAGAGAAGGCGCGCGCCTGCGGAGCCGAGGCACGAGGTCCGCCAGGCGCCGGGCCAGACCGCCCGCGCCGGCGGGCGCCGCGAACAGCACGAGCAGCAGCACCAGCCCGTAGATCACCTGCGGCGATCCCGCGGCGTGGGTGTTGACATGCACCGTCGTGACGCGTGTGAAGGCTCGAACGAGTGCCGGCGCCCACGTCGTGCGGATGAACTCGACGAAGAGCGCGCCGAAGACCATCCCGCCGAGCGAGCCGGTGCCGCCGATCACGACGCCGGTCAGCAGGAGGATCGACAGGTCGATCGGGAACGTGTCGGGGTTCACGTAGGCGACGCCGATCGCGAACACCGCTCCGGCCGCGCCGCAATAGAAGGCCGAGAGGCCGAAGGCGAGCGTCTTCACCCACCGGGCCGAGATCCCGTTCGCCGTCGAGGCGATCTCGCTGTCGTGGACCGCGCGGAACGACCGGCCGAGCCGCCCGCGCGCGACCGCCCACGCGAGGACGAACAGCAGCAGGGCGAGGCTCCAGGCGACGATGTAGAGCCAGAGCGAGGGGTTCGTGCGCAGCCCGAGCTGCGAGTGCAGCAGGGGGAGGTTCTTGCCGAGCGAGCCGCCGGTGAAGCCCTGGAACCGCTTCACGATGCCGGTGAGCGTGAGCGGCAGCGCGAAGGTGGCGAGCGCGAGGTACGGCCCGGCGAAGCGGGTGACCGCCAAGCCGAACCCGATCCCGACCAGGCCGGTCACGACTGCGGCGACCGGGATCGTCCAGAGGGCGCGCCAGCCGTGGTCGACGACCAGGATCGCCGTCGTGTACGCCCCGATCCCCATGAAGGCGCCGTGCCCGAGCGAGATCTGCCCGGTCAGGCCGGTGAGGATGTTGAGGCCGAGCAGTGCCGCCAGGTAGATCCCGACGAAGCCGAGCTCGTAGGTGCGGTAGTGGGTCGAGACGAGCGGCGCGGCGGCGACCGCGACGACGAGCGCGGCGAAGCCCGCCGGGCCGATGCGAGACGTCATACGCGCCTCACCGCCACGCGCCCGAACAGGCCTGCCGGCCTGACGATGAGCACCACCAGCAGGACGGCGAGCGCGACCGGCAGCTGCAGCGACGAGCCGATGAAGTGCACGTAGGTGGCGAGCAGGTTGATCGTCACGCCGATCGCGAGCCCGCCGACCACCGCTCCGACGGGGCTCTCGATGCCGCCCAGCACGGCCGACGCAAAGGCGTAGATCAGGATCACCTGCATCATGTTCGGCTGCAGGAAGGCGGACGGCGCCACCATCATCCCGCTGACCGCTCCGAGCACGGCGGCGAAGCCCCACCCGAGCGCGAGCAGCCACGAGGTGCGCACGCCGAGGAGCCGGGCGGCGTCCGGGTTGAGGGCGCCGGCGCGCATCGCCAGGCCGAGCTTCGTGAACCGGAAGAACAGCCAGAGGACGGCGACGCACGCGAGCGTGACGCCGAAGGTGTCGACGTCCTGCTGCGAGACGTGGACGCCGCCGATCACCCACGTCGTGTTCGGGAACGGGCTCGGGAAGAACTGGATCTGCGGTGACCAGAGCCACGCGGCCAGGCCGTTGAGCACCACGAGCAGGGCGATCGTCGCCATCACCACCGTCAGCACACTGGCCCGCTCGAGCGGCCGGATCACGATGCGCTGGATGCCGACTCCGCCCGCGAACGCGATCAGCAGCGTCAGGAAGAACGCCGGCCAGTACGACAGGCCGTGGTGGGTGATCAGGCTCCAGCAGATGTAGGTCGTGAACATCGCCATCTCGCCCTGGGCGAAGTTGATCACCTCGGTGGCCTTGTAGATGAGCACCAGCGCGAGCGCGAGCGAGCCGTAGATCGCGCCCTGCGCGAGACCCGACACGACCTGCTGTGCGAACTGCTGCATCGTCAGTAGCCGAGGTAGGCGGCGCGGATCGAGTCGTCGGCGCGCAACTCGGTCGCGGTCCCGGCGATCGTCGTGCGGCCCGTCTCGAGCACGTACGCGCGGCTCGCGGCCGCGAGCGCGATCGCGGCGTTCTGCTCGACGACCAGCACGGCCACCCCTTCGCCGCGGTTCAGCTCGCCGACGACGCGGAAGACCTCGCGGGTGACGATCGGCGCGAGGCCGAGCGACGGCTCGTCCAGCATCAGCAGCCGCGGCCGGGTGAGGAACGCGCGCGCCAGGGCGAGCATCTGCTGCTCCCCGCCCGAGAGCGTCCCGGCCTGCTGATGGCGGCGCTCCGAGAGCCAGGGGAAATAGGCGAGCACGCTGCCGAAGTCGGCTCGCCCGCGCCGCATGTAGGCGCCCATGCGGAGGTTCTCCCAGACGGTCAGCTGCGCGAAGATGCCGCGGCCCTCCGGTACGTGGGCGAGCCCGGCCCGTGCCATCGACTCGGGCCCCGTCCCGGTGCGGCGCTTCCCGGCGAAGGCCAGGCCGCCCTCGCAGCGGACGGTGCCGGACACGGCGCGGAGCGTCGTCGTCTTGCCGGCCCCGTTCGCGCCGAGCAGGGCGACGACCTCGCCGTCGTCGACCGTGAGCGAGACGTCGTGGAGCGCCCGCACCTGGCCGTAACGGGCGCTGACGTGCTCGAGCTCCAGCAGCGGAGGCATCGGCGCTAGCTTCTCATGCATGGTCGCCGACGAGAAGCTTCTGCGGCGCGTCACGTTTCCGCTGCCGTTCGGGATCGACCACGTCCACTGCTACTTCGTCCGCCTCACGACCGGCGGTTGGCTGCTCGTCGACACCGGGCTCGGAACGCCCGATCCGGCCGCGCAGTGGGGGCCGCTGCTCGCCGGGCTCGACGCGCCCGTCGAGCAGATCCTCGTCACGCACTTCCATCCCGACCACGTGGGCGGGGCACGCGACATCGCCGAGCTGACGGGCGCCCCGGTGCTGCAGGGCCGCGAGGACTTCGCCCAGTGCCTCGCGGTCTGGGGGCCCGGCCGCGACCCCGGCAGGCTGGCCGACCACTGGCGGGCGAACGGTGTGCCGGAGGCGGCGCTCGGCGACGTGGTCGGTGCCACCACGGCCATGGTCGACGTCGTGCGCTACGCGCCCGAGCCGCTGCTGCTGGACGCCGGCGCCGACATCGACGGTTGGCGGGTCGAGGTCTTCCCCGGCCACGCCGACGGGCACATCGTGTTGATCCGCGGCGACGTCCTGATCGCCGGCGACTCGATCCTCGGCCGGATCTCGCCCGTCGTCGGGCTGTATCCCGAGTCCCGGCCCGACCCACTCGGCGACTACCTCGAGACGTTGCGGCGGATCGAGGAGCTGGCGCCGCGCGTCGCGTACGCGGGGCACGGAGAGGTGATCGAGGATCCCGCCGCGCGCGCCCGCGAGCTGCGCGAGCACCACCGCGAGCGGCTCGGCGCGGCGGAGTCGGCGCTCGAGGCCGAGCCGGCGAGCGCCTACGCGCTCTCCTTCGCCCTGTTCCCGGCCGACCTGCGACACGGACAGCGGCGCTTCGCGGTCGCCGAGACGCTTGCGCACCTCGAGCGGCTCGCCCTCGAGGGGCGGGCCGCGCGGGTCGACGGCGGGTACGCGCTGCCTACCTGACTCGAAGCTCGCCCGGCTGAACTCGACTCACCGGGCCGCCGATACGATTCGACCATGCAGCCGCTCCGGATCGGCGTTCTCGCCGTGCAAGGCAACTTTCGCGAGCACATCGAGATGCTGCGCTCGCTCGGCTGCGAGACGGTCGAGGTCCGCAAGGCCGATCAGCTCGTCGCACTCGACGGGCTCGTCATCCCGGGCGGCGAGTCGACGACGTTCACGCGCCTGATGCGGCTCTACGGGCTGGACGACGCGGTGCGGAGCTTCGCCGGCCCGGTGTTCGGGACGTGCGCGGGGATGATCGTCCTCGACCGCAACCACCTCGGGCTGATCGACCTCGCCGTGCGCCGGAACGCCTTCGGCCGCCAGGTGGCGTCGTTCGAGACGGATCTCGAGGTCGCGGGCTTCGACGAGCCGGTGCGGGCGGTGTTCATCCGCGCGCCCTGGGTCGAGGAGGTCGGGCCGGGCGTCGAGGTGCTCGCCACCCTCGACGGCCGGCCGGTGCTCGCGCGCGAGGGCAGGTTCCTCGTCGCCGCCTTCCATCCGGAGCTCACCGCCGACACGCGGCTGCACGAATCGTTCCTCGAGCTCGTCAGGGAGGCGCAGGTTGTCCGGGCATAGCAAGTGGTCGTCGATCAAGCACAAGAAGGGCGCCGCCGACGCGAAGCGCGGCAAGCTCTTCTCGAAGCTCACCCGCGCGATCATCGTCGCGGCGAAGGAGGGCGGGGGAGACCCGGCCAACAATCTCGCGCTGCAGAACGCGATCGAGAAGGCCAAGTCGTACTCGATGCCGAAGGACAACATCGACCGCGCGATCGCGAAGGGCTCGGGCGCGGGCGCCGACCAGGAGGCGTTCGAGACGATCGTCTACGAGGGCTACGGCCCCGAGGGCGTGGCCGTCATCGTCGAGGCGCTCACCGACAACCGCAACCGCACTGCCGCCGACGTCCGGCACATGTTCTCGAAGCACGGAGGCAACCTCGGCGCCACGGGGGCGGTCGCCTGGCAGTTCGAGCGCTCGGGCGTCGTGGTCGTGCCCGCCGACGGCGTCGACGAGGAGGCGCTGCTGCTCGCGGCCGCCGACGGCGGCGCCGACGACGTCTCCCTCGACGGCGACGTCTTCCAGGTCACGGCCGCGCCGGAGTTTCTCGCGGCCGTCCGGGCGGCGGTCGAGGCGGCGGGCTTCCCCGTCGAGTCGGCCGAGCTGCAGATGATCCCGAAGGTGACGGTCGCCGTCGAGGACGAGGCGAAGGCGCGGCAGGTGATGCGCCTGATCGACGCGCTCGAGGACAACGACGACGTCCAGGACGTCTACGCGAACTTCGACATCCCGGACCAGGTGCTCGAGCTGGTCGCAGGGTAGGGCGGTCGTGCAGGTCGAGATCTGGTCGGACGTCGTGTGCCCGTGGTGCTACGTCGGCAAGCGCCGCTTCGAGTCCGCGCTGGCGCGGTTCGCTCACGGCAGCAGCGTCGAGGTCGTCTGGCGGAGCTTCGAGCTCGACCCCGAGGCGCCGAGGCGTCGCCCCGGGACGGCGGCGGAGCATCTGGCGCGCAAGTACGGCCTGAGCGCCGAGCAGGTCACGGCCTCGTGGGAACGTCTGACCGAGCTCGCGGCCGACGAGGGCCTCGAATACCACCTCGAGCGGACGGCCGGCGGCAACTCCTTCGCTGCCCACCGGCTGATCCACCTCGGCGCGGCCCGCGGGTTGCAGGACGCCGTGAAGGAGCGCCTCCTCCGCGCCTACTTCACCGACGGTGAGGCGATCGGCGAGCCCGAAGCGCTGCAGCGGCTCGGCGTCGAGTCGGGGCTCGATGCGGACGAGGTCGCCGAGCTGCTGGCAGGCGACCGGTTCGCCGCCGATGTCCGCGAGGACGAGCGCCGGGCGCGGCTCCTCGGCATCAACGGCGTCCCGTTCTTCGCGATCGACGGGCGCTACGGCGTCTCCGGCGCGCAGCCGGCGGAGCTGCTCCTGTCGGCGCTCGAGCAGGCGTGGGCCGACCGGGCTGCGGTCGAAGTCGCCGCCGGCTGAGTCCGCTCCGGACCATCCGACTCGACCTCTAGCCTTCCGACGTGAAGGTTCTCGGCATCGATCCAGGGACGGCTGCATGCGGGTACGGAATCGTCCACGCAAGCGACGGGCGCCTCAGGGCCACGTGTCACGGGTGGTGGCGAACATCGGCGCGAGATCCGGTGGATACGCGGCTGCTCACGATCTTCGAGGGCGTCCAGGAGTTGATCGCCCAGCACGCGCCGGATGCCGTCGCCCTGGAGGAGTCGTTCGTCGGCGCCGACGCCCGCATCGCGCTCTCAGTCGGGCAGGCGCGGGGAGCCGTGCTCGTCGCGGCGGCCTCCGCCGGCGTCGCCTGCGCTGAGTACGCGCCCGCGCAGGTGAAGCAGTCGGTCTGCGGCTACGGGCGCGCCGACAAGGAGCAGGTGCAGCGGATGGTGAAGGCGATCCTCTCGCTCGACGAGATCCCACGCCCGAACCACGCTTCCGACGCGCTCGCCGTCGCGATCTGCCACGCGCTGGCGCCGCCGCTCCTGCGGCTGGTGCGCTCGTGATCGCGAGCCTGCGCGGCCGCGTCGTCTCGCGCTCGGCCGCGGGGATCGTGCTGGACGTCAACGGGGTCGGGTACCTGATCGCGGCGACGCCGTCGGTGGCACGACTCGGGCCGGCCGATGCCGAGATCACCGTCGAGACGCATCTCGTCGTCCGCGAGGACGCGCTGCAGCTGTACGGCTTCGGCTC
>CAYXXE010000026.1:0-19752 GCA_964468985.1 uncultured Gaiellales bacterium
GCGACGAGCTCGGGCGCACGCTGATCCGCGAGCAGCCGATGAAGATGGCCGCCGCGGAGGCGCTCTTCAACACCGAGCAGCCGGCCTCGTTCTCGATCGTCGCGACGGGCGCGTTCACCCACAACCCGCAGAAGACGAGCCGCGACCTCAAGGTGCCGCATCTCCTGTCGCTGCTCGCCACGCGCTCGTGGAGCGACCCGGTGCCCGGCGTCAACCAGCTCGACGCGCAGTACCGGCAGAAGTACGGGCCCGGCGAGTACGCCCCGTACGTCGCGATCGTCTACTGGTCGTTCCGCTCGATGATCTACCTCTGGGGGCTCGTCTTCCTGCTCGCGGCGCGGGGTCTCTGGCTCTGGCGGCGCGGCCGGCTGGCCCGTTCGCGCCGGTGGCTCGGGGCCTGCGTGGCCGCCGGGGTACTGCCGTTCCTGATGAACGTCGGCGGCTGGCTGATGACCGAGTCCGGGCGGCAGCCGTGGATCGTGCAGGGGCTCCTGAAGACGTCGCAGGCCAACTCCCCGAACGTCAGCGCGACCCAGGTCTGGACGACGCTCGTCGGCTTCGTCGCGATCTTCACCGCGCTCGGTGCCGTCGCGCTGTGGCTCTTCCTGCGCGAGGCGAGGCACGTCCCCGACGAGCTCGAGGAGGGGCAGGGCGGGCTACCGTCCCTGGCGTACTGATGCACGAGTACACCGGCCTCCAGGTCCTCTGGTTCCTGCTCATCGCCGTCCTCTGGATCGGCTACTTCGTGCTCGAGGGCTTCGACTTCGGCGTCGGGATGCTGCTGCGGGTGCTCGGTCGCGACCCGGCCGAGCGGCGGGCGCTGATCCACACGATCGGGCCGGTCTGGGACGGCAACGAGGTGTGGCTGCTCACCGCGGGCGGCGCGACGTTCGCCGCGTTCCCGCAGTGGTACGCGACCCTCTTCTCCGGCTTCTACATCGCGCTGTTCCTCGTCCTCTTCGCCCTCATCATCCGCGGTGTCGCCTTCGAGTTCCGGGGCAAGGTGGCCAACCCGCTGTGGGTCGCGACGTGGGAATGGGCGATCACCGTCGGCAGCTTCCTGGCCGCGCTGCTCTGGGGCGTCGCGTGGGCGAACATCGTCCAGGGGGTGCCGATCGACGCGCAGGGCAACGCGGACGGCAGCCTGACCACGCTCCTGAACCCCTACGCCATCGTCGGCGGGCTGACCACCGTGGCACTGTTCGTCGCCCTCGGCGCGACCTTCCTGACGCTCCGGACGAAGGGTGAGCTGACCGCCCGGGCCGCCGCGCTGGCCCGGGTCGCCGCGCCGGTCGCGGCCGTCGTCACGATCGTCTTCGTCGCCTGGACGATCGGCGACCAGCCGCATCAGACGGCCGTCGAGATCGCCCTCAGCCTGCTCGCGATGCTCGCCGCCGCCGGGCTCGGCGCCTCCGCGCTCCCGGCGCTGCGCCGCCGGCCGGCAATCGGCTTCGCGCTCGGCTCCGCGACGATCGTCGCGCTCTTCACCGCGCTGTTCGTCGACCTCTTCCCGCACACCATGGTCTCGACGACGAGCCCGGCCTACAGCCTCACGCTCGCCGCCTCGTCCTCGTCGCACTACACGCTGACCGTGATGACGATCGTCGCCGTGATCCTGCTGCCGGTCGTGCTCACCTACCAGGCGTGGACGTACTGGATCTTCCGCCACCGCGTCGGCCCGGAGGACTTCCCCGAGGGGACGCGCAACCCGCTCGACCTGCTCGCCGCCGGTCGCGGCGAGCGCAACCTGCCGGCCGCCGGCGGCTGACCCGGCGTGCCCGGGCTCGACCGCGAGCTGCTGCGCGTCAGCCGGTCGGCGCGCGTCCCGATCGCGGTCGCGATCGTGCTCGGGCTGGCCGCGGCGGCGCTCCTCGTCGCCCAGGCCGCCCTGCTCGCCCACGTCATCGCCGGTGCCGTCGGCGGCCGGAGCCTGCAGAGCCTGCGCGGCGCGGTGGCCGGGCTCGCCGCGGTCGTCGTCGCGCGCGGAGTCGTAGCCGCCGGGTTCGAGGTGTCGGGCCGGCGCGCCGCCGGGCGCGTCATGCGCGAGCTTCGGGCCCGGCTCGGCGAGCACGTCCTGCGCGCGCGCCCGACCGGCCTGCGCGGCCACCGCGCGGGCGAGCTCGTCACCGCCGCGGTGCAGGGGGTGGACGCACTCGAGGCGTACTTCGCCCGGTACCTGCCCCAGGTGATCCTCGCCGTCTGCGTCCCGGTGTTGCTGGTCGCCTGGGTGGTGCCGCGCGACCTGACGGCCGGGATCGTGCTGCTCGTCACGGTCCCGCTGATCCCGGTGTTCATGGTGCTGATCGGGCTGGCCGCCCGCGCGCGCAGCGAGGAGCGGCTGCGGACGCTCAACCGGCTCGGCTCGCACTTCGTCGACGTCGTACGCGGGCTCGAGACGCTGCGGGCGCACGATCGCGACGGCGCCCAGGCCGTCACGCTGGCTGCCGCCGGCGAGGCCTACCGCCGCGAGACGATGGCCACGCTCCGGGTCGCGTTCCTCAGCGCGCTCGTCCTCGAGCTGTTCGCCATGCTCGGAACCGCCCTCGTGGCGGCGACCGTCGGGATCCAGCTGGCCGGCGGCCACCTCCGGTTCGAGACGGGCCTGGCCGTCCTGATCCTGGCGCCCGAGCTCTACCAGCCGCTCCGCCAGCTCGGCGCGCAGTTCCACGCGGGCGCCGACGGCCTCGCGGCAGCCGGCCAGATCCTCGCCGTCCTGGGCGAGCCGGTCACCGTCCAGGCCCCGGCGCACCCGCGCCCCGTGCCCGACCCGGCCGTGGCCGCCCTCGAGCTGGACCGCGTCACCGTCTCGTACCCGGGCCGCGGCGTCCCGGTGCTCGACGGCCTCAGCCTGCGGCTCGAGCCCGGCGAGCGGGTGGCCCTCGTCGGCCCGAGCGGCGCGGGCAAGAGCACGCTGGCAGCGCTCCTGCTGCGCCTGCTCGACCCGCAGGACGGCGTGGTCCGGTGCGGCGGCACCGATCTCCGCGACCTCGACCCCGCCGCCTGGCGCAGGCTCGTCGCCTGGGTGCCGCAGCGCCCGACCATCTTCGCCGGGACGCTCGAGGAGAACATCCGCCTCGGAGCGCCCGCCGCATCGCGAGCCGCCGTGCGCGCCGCGATCGCGGCCGCCGGGCTCGAGCCGGTCGTCGCATCGCTCCCCGACGGCAGCGAGACCCGGATCGGCGAGGGTGGGCGCCGACTCTCCGCGGGCGAGTCGCAGCGAGTCGCACTCGCCCGGGCCTTTGCCCGCGCCTTCGTCTGCGACGCGCCGCTGCTCGTCCTCGACGAGCCCACCGCTCACCTCGACGCCGAGAGCGCCCGGGCCGTGATCGCCGCGAGCGAGCGTCTGGCCGCCGGTCGGACCACGCTCCTGATCGCCCATCAGGCCGACCTCCTCGCCGGGGTCGACC
This sequence comes from uncultured Gaiellales bacterium, assembly GCA_964468985.1. Lineage (GTDB taxonomy): Bacteria > Actinomycetota > Thermoleophilia > Gaiellales > Gaiellaceae > PALSA-600. Next base: position 3,408 of record CAYXXE010000026.1, read on the forward strand.
GCGTCGTCGAGCTCGTCGACGGCCGCCTGCGCGAGCTTCTCGCTCCCGGCCTGCAGCTCGCGGCGGTGCCGGCGTGACCGGCCTGCCGCTGCCGGCTCCGGGCCGGGCCGCCGGGGCGCTCTGGCGGGCGGCACGGCTCGCGGCCGTTCGGCCGCGGCGCCTGGCGCTTGCCGTCGCGGCCGGGACGGGGGCGGTCCTCGCGGCGGTCGCGCTGCTCGGTGTCTCCGGCTACCTGATCAGCCGGGCCGCCGAACGCCCGCCGATCCTGGCGCTCACCGTCGCGATCGTCGCGGTCCGCGCGCTCGCGATCGCGCGTGCCCTGCTCCGCTACGGCGAGCGTCTCGCGTCGCACGACCTGGCGTTCCGGACGCTCGCCGAGCTGCGCGTCCGGTTCTTCGCCCGGCTCGCGCCGCTCGTCCCGGCCGGGCTCGGGACGCTGCGCACCGGCGACCTGCTGAGCAGGTTCGTCGCCGACGTCGACCGACTGCAGGAGCTGTACCTGCGCGGGCTCGCGCCGCCGCTCGTCGCCGCCTCGACCGTGGTCGCGATCGGCGCGGCGGCCGGTGGCCTCCTGCCCTCGGCCGGCCTCGTGCTGCTGGTCGGGCTCGCGGCCGGCGCCGTCGGCCTGCCCGCGCTCAGCGCGACGCTCGCGGCGGCCGCCGGCCGCCGTCAGGCGCCGGCCCGGGCGGCGCTCGCGGGCGACCTGATCGAGGTCGTGAGCGGCGCTCCGGAGCTCGCGGTCTACGGCCGCGAGGACGACTGGGCCGCCCGCCTGAGCGTCAGCGAGACGGCGCTCGCCCGGGCCCAGGCCCGCGACGCGACGGTCGGCGGGCTCACCGCCGGCGCCGGCACGCTCCTCGCCGGCGGGCTCGCTGTGGCGGTCGCGATCGTCGCCATCCCCGCGGTGCACGCCCACCGGCTCGACCCGGTGCTGCTCGCGGCGCTCGTCCTCGGCGCCCTGACGGCGTTCGAGGCGATCGCGCCCCTGCCGCAGGCAGCCCAGCAGCTCGGTGCCTGCGCGGCCGCTGCGCTGCGCCTCGAGGAGGTGACCGGCCGGGACCCGGTGGTCGTCGATCCGGCCACGCCGTGCCCGCTGCCGGAGGACGGGCCGCTCGTCGTGGCGGGCGCGACGCTCCGCTACCCCGGCCGGGCGGCCGCGGCGCTCGACGACGTGTCGCTGCGGGTCGACCCGGGCGCGCGGGTCGCCGTGGTCGGCCCGAGCGGCGCGGGCAAGACGACGCTGGCGCACCTGCTCGTGCGGTTCCGTGACCCGACGTCGGGCACCGTCACGCTCGGCGGCGTCGACCTCCGGGCGGCGGCCCAGGCCTCCGTGCGCCGGGCGATCCGCCTCGACGGCCAGGACGCCCATCTCTTCACCACCACGATCGCCGCCAACGTCCGGGTCGGCGACCCCGCGGCCGGCGACGACGCCGTCCTCGACGCGCTCCAGCTCGCCGGGCTGGGCGAGTGGGTCGACTCGTTGCCCCTCGGCGTCGACACGGAGGTCGGCGAGGAGGGGATCGAGGTCTCGGGCGGCCAGCGCAGGCGCATCGCCCTCGCCCGGGCGCTGGTCGCGCCGGCCCGCTTCCTCGTGCTGGACGAGCCCGTCGCGCATCTCGACGCGCCCGCCGCCCGGCAGTTGCTCGCGGGTCTCGCCCGCGACCGCGACGGCCGCGGGATCCTCGCGATCACCCACTCCACCGCCGGGCTCGAGGAGTGGGACGAGATCCTCGTCGTCGAGGCGGGCAGACTCGTCGAGCGGGGCACGCACGCCGAGCTGCTGGCCCGCGGCGGCCGGTACGCGGAGCTCGCCGCACGCGAGCGGTAGCCGATCCGGGGGAAGCCGCAGAGCCGCTCCGTGGCGGCACCGATGCCGGTCAGGCTCGCCGCTGCCAGGATCGAGAGCGACTCGCGGGCCTCGCGAAGCTCGCCTCCAACGCTGCCGGCCGCTTCGGCTGCGCATCCCGGGGCGGCCGGTGGGCTCCACGACCCTGCGGGTGGTCGGCCGACGGCCCGAGTGGGGCTTTCTCACCCGGGCCGTCGGCCTACGTAGATCACCGCAGCGCGAATCGGCGAGCGGCCCGATTGCGCCCGGCTGCGGCGGAGCGACGATTCGACCCATGAGAGTCGACCAGATCATGAGCACGGCTGTCATCACGGTCGCTCCGGAGGCGACGCTCAAGGAGGTCGCCTCCGTGCTGGCCACCAACCGCATCTCGGGCGTGCCGGTGTGCGCCCCCGACGGCGCGCTCCTCGGCGTCGTCTCGGAGGCCGACGTGCTCTGGAAGGAGCTGGGCGTCGGGCCCGGGCGCAGCCTGCTCGAGCGGATTCTCGAGAGCGCAGACGGCGACGACGTGCGGCTCGCGGCGCGCACCGCGGGCGAAGCGATGACCTCGCCACCGGTCACCATCGCGGTCGGTGCGACCGTCGCGCAGGCCGCGAGGCTGATGCTCGACCGCCGGGTCAACCGCCTGCCCGTGCTCGCCGACGGCAAGCTGGTCGGGATCGTCGCCCGCTCGGACCTCGTGTGCGCCTTCCGCCGGTCGGACGAGGAGCTGGCGCGCGAGATCACCGACGACGTGCTGCTGCGCACCCTCTGGGTCGACCCGGCGGCGCTGACGCTGGCCGTGACGGCCGGTGAGGTGGAGATCGGCGGCGAGGTCGAGAGTCGGACGACCGCGAGCCTGATCGAGACGTACATCCGCCGCGTCCCGGGTGTCGTCGACGTCGTCTCGAAGCTGACCTGGAGCGGCCCGGAGCCGAGCAGGCGGTATCGCGCGACTGCGGGCCGGCTCGGCTAGCGGACGCTCGGGCTCTCGGCGGCTGATGGAGTCGGTGGTCTCGAGTGGTCGCCTGCGCGCGCTGGTCGCTGCGGGCATGGCGCTCACGTCCGAGCTCTCGCTGGACGCGCTGCTGCAGCGGCTCCTCGAGGTGGCCGCCGATCTCACCGGGGCGCGCTATGCGGCGCTCGGCGTCGTCGCTGCCTCGGGCCTCCGCCTCGAGCAGTTCCACACGTTCGGGATCGACGCTGCGGCACGGGCCGCCATCGGTGCGCCGCCGGAGGGGAGAGGCATCCTCGGAGTCCTCCTGCACCAGTCGCACCCGCTGCGCCTGGGTGATCTGACGGCGGATCCGCGCTCGGTCGGCGTCCCGCCCGACCACCCGCCGATGCGCACGTTCCTCGGCGTCCCGATCCTCCTCCGCGGCGCCACCTTCGGCAACATCTACCTCACCGAGAAGGCGGGTGGAAGCGAGTTCACGGCCGAGGACGAGGAGCTCGTCACCCTCTTCGCCGCGCAGGCCGCCGTCGCGATCGAGAACGCCCGCCTCTACGACGCCGCGACACGCTGGTCGGAGCGGGTCGAGTCGCTGAACGAGATCGGGGTCGCGCTCGCAGCCGAGACCGATCTCGAGACGTTGCTCGACCTGGTCGTCCGCCGGCTGCGCCAGCTGCTCGACGCGCGGTTCGTGACGATCGTGCTGCCGTCCGGCGAGGACGAGCTGCGGTTCGCCGCCGGAGCGGGCGACGGGGGCAGCGAGCTGGTCGGGCAGACGATGCGGCGCGCCGACTCGAAGAGCGGCAGGGTGCTCGACAGCCGGCAGAGCGAGCGGGTCGACTCGGTCGTCGACGACCCCGACGTGAACTACGGGGTGACGCGCCGCCTCGCGACGCGAACCGGGCTCTGGGTCCCGCTGATCGCGGGCGACCGGACGATCGGAGTACTCGCCGCCCACGACAAGCTCGGCGCGCCGGACGCGCGCTTCACCGACGACGACCTGCGGCTGGCCGAGGTCTTCGCGGGTCGCGCGGCCGTCGCCGTCGACCTCTCCGAGCGTGTGGCGCGAGACACGCTGCGCCGCGTCGTCGCAGCGCAGGAGACCGAGCGCCACCGGCTCGCCCGCGAGCTCCACGACGAGACGGGCCAGTCGCTCACCTCGATCCTCCTCGGGCTCCGGTCGCTCGAGGACACCCTGACGAGCGGCGAGTCGCGGGCCGCGGTCGCCTCGCTCCGCGCGCTCACGGTCGAGACGCTCCGGGACGTCCGGCGGCTCGCGGTCGAGCTCCGGCCGAAGGCGCTCGACGACTTCGGCCTCGTACCGGCGCTCGAGCGGCTGACCGAGCTGTGGGCCTCGTCGACCGGCATCGCCGTCGACTTCCAGGCGAGCCTCGGCGGCGCCGACGCGCTCCCGGACGAGACCGGCACGGCCCTCTACAGGATCGTGCAGGAGTCGCTCACGAACATCCTCAAGCACGCGCAGGCCGCGCATGTGAGTGTCGTGCTCACGCGCAAGAGCGGCGCCGTGGTGACCGTGATCGAGGACGACGGACGCGGGTTCGACCCCCGGGCGGCGAGCGACGGCTTCGGGATCGAGGGGATGCGCGAGCGGGTGGCGCTGCTCGGGGGACGGCTCCAGATCGAGTCGGGCGGGAGCACGGGCACGGCGATCGTCGTCGAAGTGCCTGCCTGAGAGCCCTGGTGGTCAGGCCGGTGCGTTGCGGTCGAGCAGCGCGCCGAGATCGGCGACGACGGCGCCGGCACCGCCTGCCCGCAGGACTCCCTCCTGGCCCGAGTGGTCGACGGCGACGACGAGCGCGAACCCGGCGGCCCTCGCGGCCTCGACGCCGGCGAGCGTCGTCTCGAAGGCGGCCGCCTGCTCGGGGCGGACGCCGAGCCGCCGGCAGGCCGCGAGCAGGGTGTCCGGCGCCGGCGTGCTGCGCAGCCGTTCGGCCTGCATCGAGTCGCCGTCGATCCGCGCGTCGACGAGGCGCGTGAGGCCCGCGCTCGCGAGGATCACGTCCGAGTGGGCGCTCGCCGAGACGACAGCGCAGCCGAGGTGCGCCTCGTGGGCAGCCTCGAGGTAGCGGAGCGAGCCCTCGTAGGCCGCGACGCCCTCGCGGTCGAGATGCCGCTTCAGCGCCTCGGCCTTGGCGTTGGCCAGCCCGTACACCGTCTCGGTGCCCGGCTGGTCGCCGGCACGGCCGTGGGGCAGCCGGATCCCGCGGCTCGCGAGGAACGCGTGGACGCCGTCGAGGCGCGGCCTGCCGTGGATGTGCTCGTCGTAGTCGTGGGGGGTGAACGGCTTGAACGGCGCGAAGCGGTCGCCGGTGCGCTCGGCGCGGCGCACGAGGAACGGATCGAAGGTCTCGGCCCAGGCCCGGGCATGCAGCGCCGCGCTGCTGGTCAGGACACCCTCGAGGTCGAAGACGCAGGCCAGCACCTCGTTCGGCAGGCCGAGCATGCGCTTCGAGGCGCGCGGCGCCGACAGGGGGTGGACGAGATGGACGCGCACGTCCCGTGCGATCGCGTCGATCAGCAGCGCTGTCGCGTCGCGCTCCTGGGCGAGGTTGCGGCGCCGGTCGCGCAGCTCGTCGGGTGGGAAGCGCAGGCTTGCGTTGCAGAGGCTCGCGGCGTCGAGGGCGTCCTGCGCGCGATCGAGGACGACCCGCCAGTGCGCGCTCACCGCATCGAGCTTCGGTTGCGCGCGGGTCGGCTCCGCCGGAGGCATCTCGACGCCATTGTGCTCGGTCACCCCGCCCGTGGTCATCGGTGCATCCCGGGCGCGGTTGCGGGAAACCCGCAAGCGGCGGCCTCCGAGACAAGGCCTCCGAGACAGGGCCTCTGCGACCGGACCTCTGCGATAGTTGGGCGATGGCCGTCGCGCACTGGGATGACGTCGAGCCGCGGAGGCGCGCGAAGGGCGAGCTGGACGCGACGTGGCAGGCGGTGGGTGCTGCGGCGGGTGCCGTCGGGATCGGGATCAACCGGGTGCGCGTCGCTCCGGGCCGGCTGCCCACGCCGCCGCACTCCCACGGTGCGTCCGAGGAGATCTTCTTCGTGCTCGCCGGCTCGGGGCTCGTGTGGCAGGACGGCGAGGTGCACGAGGTCCGCCCGCTCGACTGCGTCATCTTCCGGGCCGACGGGTTCGAGCACACGTTCGTCGCCGGCCCCGAAGGCCTCGAGTATCTGGTCTTCGGGACCCGTCACCCGACCGAGTTCGGGTGGCTGCCGCGCTCGGGTGCGGTCAGGCTCGGCTGGCCGTGGGTCGAGGGGCGAGTCGACGACCCGTGGGAGCTCGAAGCCGCCGGCCCACCGCTCGCCTACGGTGAGCCGGTCCCGCGCCCGCCGAACATCCTGAACGTCGACGAGGTCGAGCTCGAGCGCTTCGGCTCCACCACCACCGCGCCGCTCGCGACGCACGAGCGGTCCGACCTCGCCGGACTGCACTGGGAGCAGATCGCCCCCGCCCGACGCGGCTCCGTGCCGCACTGCCACTCCGAGGAGGAGGAGGCGTTCGTGATCCTCGCGGGCGACGCCGTGCTGGAGCTGACGCCGTCGCCGCTCCGGGCCGAACGGGGCGCGAAGCCCGAGACGGTCGAGCTCCGGCCCGGGCACGTCGTGTGCCGCCCGCCGGGCACCGGGATCTCGCACTCGTTCGTCGCCGGGGCGACAGGCGTGACGATGCTGATCTACGGCACGCGGCGGCCCAACGACATGGCCTGGTATCCGCGCTCGCGGAAGCTCTCCTGGCGCGGGCTCGGCGTGATCGGCCGCATCGAGGCGCTCGCCTACGACGACGGCGAGCCGCGCGAGTAGTCCGTGCTCGGGCTGACCAAGCTCGCGCCCGGCCCGGGGAACGTCGCTCTCGCCGAGCGGCCCGAGCCCGAGGCCGCCCCCGGCCATGTCGTCCTCGTCGTCGCCGCCGCAGGCATCTGCGGCACCGACCTCCACATCCACGACGACGAGTTCCCCTCGCGCCCGCCGGTGACGATGGGGCACGAGGTGTCGGGCGTCGTCGCCCAGTTGGGCGAGGGCGTCGACGAGGCCTGGCGCGGCGCCCGGGTCGTCACCGAGACGTACTTCTCGACCTGCGGCAGCTGCGTCTGGTGTGCCTCGGGCCGGCCCAACCTCTGCGCGGAGCGGCGGTCGATCGGCTCCGCCGTCGACGGCGGCTTCGCCGCGCGGCTGCACGTGCCCGCCCGGAACCTCCATCGCATCCCGGACTGGCTCGACGGCGCGGCGGCGGCGATGGCCGAGCCGCTCGCCTGCTGCTGCCAGTCGCTGCCGGACGGCGTCGTCCGGCCGGGCGACACGGTGCTCGTCGTCGGCCCCGGCCCGATCGGGCTGCTCGCCGCCCAGGTCGCCCGGGCGGCCGGCGGCGAGGTACAGCTGCGCGGGGCCGCTCGCGACGAGGCCCGGCTCGCGCTGGCGGCCGGCCTCGGCTTCGCCACGTCACGCTCCGGTGATCCGACCGGCGAGTTCGACGTCGTCGTCGACTGCTCGGGCCACGAGTCGGGTATCGCGCTGGCGCTCGAGTCCGCGCGGCGCGGCGGCCGCTACGTCCAGATCGGGCTGGCGGGCCGACCCGTGACGGTGCCGTTCGACCTCGTCTGCTTCAAGGAGCTGACCGTCACGTCGGGAAATGCGTCGACCCCGGCCTCCTGGAGCCGGGCGCTGGCCCTGATCGAGTCGCGGAGCGTCGTGCTCGACCCGCTCCTGTCGGAGCGGGTGCCCCTCGAGTCGTGGGCCGAGGCGTTCGCCGCGACTCGATCGGGCACCGGGGTCAAGTACGTGCTCGTTCCCTGAGGTCAGTCCTCGGCGTGGCCGACGGCGCCGTTGATCGTCAGGCCGCCGTCGACCACGAGCTCCTGCCCGGTCAGGTAGCGGGCGGCGTCGGTTGCGAGGAAGAGGACGGTGCCGACGATGTCGTCCGCCGCCGCGATCCGGTGCAGGGGGATCCGCTCCTCGTAGATGCGACGCACCTCCGGTGTGTAGGCGCGAGCGTTCAGCGGCGTGTCGGTTGCTCCGGGTGCGACGGCGTTCACGGTGATCGCGTGGGGCGCCAGCTCGAGCGCCAGTGTCCGGGTGAGCGCCTCGATCGCCCCCTTCGCGGCGATGTAGGCGCCGAACCCCGGCACCGCGAGCGTCCGGGCGGCCGACGTCACGTTGACGATCGCGCCGCGGCCGGCCGGGATCATGCGGCGCGCCGCCGCCCGGCAGCCGTAGAAGTAGCCGTGCAGGTTCGCGGCCAGGAGGCCGTGCCAGTCCTCGTCGGTCGTCTCGACGACCGGCCGCACGAACAGTCTCGCGGCGTTGTTCACCCACACGTCGATGCCGCCCCAGGCTGCGGTGACCTGCTCGGCCAGCGCGTCGATCGCGGCCGAGTCGCCCGTGTCGCCCTGCACGAAGATGCCCTCCGTGGGCGCGCCACCGTCGAGCGAGATGCCGGCCACCCTGGCCCCGGCCTCGGCGAACCCGAGCGCGATCGCCTCGCCGATGCCGCGCGAGGCTCCGGTGACCACGACTCTGCTGCCCGTCAGGTCGAAGCGCGAAGCTGCGGCCATCAGCGGCCGACCGTCCAGGTGACGCCGCCGTCGCGGGACTGCCAGGTGACGGTGGGATCAGGCGCTGCCGACGGGTGGGTGTAGTCCGTCCCCGTGACGGTCAGGTCGGGCCACGCCGCCGTGAGGGTGCGCGGGACGACCGTGTCGCCGGCGTCCGGGAGGGTGACGGTGCTCGCCGCCCCGCCCCGGCTGACGATCACCTGTGGCGGCTGCTCCCGCCGGTCGACGAGCGCGGCGATCCCGCCCGGCACGTCGACGGCCGAGACGATCTGCCCGTCCGTCGTGGCGATCCGGCGCGAGGCCGGGTGCGGCTTCGGCGGCCAGGCGAGCTCGTAGAGGGCGGCCGCCGTCCACCAGTAGAGCCGCGAGCCGCGCCCCTGGAAGTCGCCGCCCACCTCGGGCAACGCGTGCCACGTGCGGCCGCCGTCGGCGGTCCAGAGCTGCGTCGTCGAACAGTTGCAGGCCGACGCGGGTGAGCCGACCGCGATCACGCCGTCCTCCGTCGAGGTGCGGACGACCGCCACGGCCGGGCCCGCGTAGATGCGGCGCCAGGTCCGGCCGCCGTCGTCGGTGGCGTAGACCCCGTCCTCGCGGCTCTGCCAGGTGTGGCGGGCGTCGGAGGAGCTCGTGTGGCCGGGCACCGCCGAGGCCGGCCGACCGGCCGCCGCCGCGAACGGTCGCGCCGCGAAGCCGTGGGCGGCGCCCATGTACACCGTGCCGTCGACCACCGTGGGCGGCGTGAAGGAGATGCCGCCCACCGGCACCGTCTCGATGCGGCGGCCGGTGCCCGCGTCCACCTCGACGAGCGCGCTGTGCGGGCCCGAGAGCGCGAACCAGACCCGGTCGCCCGCGACGGTCGGTGACCCCTCGAGGGTCGCCTGTCCGAGCGGCAGGCTCCACGCGACGTGCGGCTTGCAGCTCGCGTCGAGCTGGATGCGGAGCAGCGAAGTCCACGTGACGACGTAGAACGATCGGAGCGCCGGCGAGTAGGCGGGCTGCGTCAGCAGCGGAGCGTCGGGATTCGGCTTCTGGACCGAGAGGCGCCACGCCGGGCCGGCGGCGACGGCGTTCGCCCGCCACCCCAGGAGGACGCCGCTCTTCGACTGCGCCGCGACGAGCTCGCCGCAGCCCGGCGGGTCGGCGACGACGGGCGAGCCCACGAAGTCGTCGTCCGGGAAGGCGGGCAGCGGCGGCTTGCTGGCGGCGCGCACGACGAGGTCGGGCGAGAGCTGGACGAGCTGCTCGCCGTAGCCGGCCTGCTCGTCGAAGGCCGCGCCGGTGTTGCCCCCGCTCGCGAGTGCATTGCCGGTGACGACGTAGAACGAGTCGGTCGTCGGGCTGAACACGGCGCCGCCCCACCCCCAGATGCTGCCGCCCCCGCCGGCCGAGAGGGGCACGGCCGACCAGCTCGTCACCTGACGGGTCGCGAGGTCGACGCGGATCAGCTTGCCCTGCATCGGCGGCTGATCGCAGAACGAGCCCGTGGGGACGTACACCGAGCCGGCAACGAGCGTCAGCGCGGCCCAGTCGAGCTCCTGGCCAGGATCGTCGTAGAGCACGATCGGCCAGCCGGCGCGCTCACGGCCCGTCGCGAGGTCGAGGGCATGGAGACGGCCGAACGCGTCGACCGCGTAGAGCGTGCGACCCGCAGCGTCGATCACCGGCGTCCCGGTGACGCCCCAGCCGTCCGGGATCTGCGGGCAGCTGTTCAGCTGGCGGCCGAGATCGACCCGCCAGCGGACGTAGCCGTTCGGGGCGAGGGCGTAGACGAAGCCGGCGGCCGTTCCCAGGTACACCGTGCTGTCGCCGCGCACCGGGACGTTCGCCGCGACGAGCGGCTGCGTGGTGACCATGCCGGGCAACGGCGTGAACCACGCCGACCGGGTCGAGGTGACGGTCGCGGCGGTGCTGCCCGGCCGCGTGACCCCGCCGCCGAACGTCGTCCAGCCCGTCCCGGGCGGGGCGACGGCCGCGTGGAGCGAGCCGACGACGAAGGCGACCGCGAGCACCGGCGCCAGCCAGGCGAGACGAGCGGCCGGATTCGACACGCGCGTCACACTAGCCGCCGGCCGCATGAGCAATCTTGATCAGGCGCGACGGCCTTCGGCTGCGCAGAGTGGCGGTGATGACGACCGAGACGAAGCAGCCGGCGGGCGCTCCGCGTGTGGCCCTCGCGCCCGAGCGCCCCGTTGGGGGCTTCGCGTTCGTCGGCTCCGCCGACCACCGCCTGGCCGCGCTGGCGATCGAGCTCGCCCGGGCATTCGAGGTCGCGGGGTTCCGGCCGTCGAGCGACGCCTCCGGGGCGAGCCTCGTCGTCAATCTCGTCGACCCGGAACGGCCGCGTCCGTTCCGGCGCAAGTCGCGCGGGACGTTCGTGGCCGCGCTCTGGTCCCGGGACGACCTGCCCGAGGACGGGCTCCGCGAGACCTACCCGATGCTCGTCCGGGCGCTCGCGAACATCAGCCTCTGCTACGTCCCGGGGCACGGCGTGCTGTTCACGACGATGGAGCGCGGCCACTATCTCGTCCCCGAGGGAGACGACCTCGCCGGGGCGGTCCTCGAGCGCCTCGCGCCGCTCGCGACCGCGCGCCTCGTGATCGACAACGAGTTCCGCACCGACCTCGAGCCGGGGCTCTGGGGCGGCGACGAGCTCACGGCGGAGATCGGCGAGTGCGGCCGGCGGCTCGACCGGCTCGGGCTGCTCCCGGCGCCGTTCCCGATCGAGGAGCTCGTCGACGAGCGCGACCTACGCCACATCGCGCGTCTCTACGCGATCGGCGGGCTCTCCTACGGGAACCTCTCCGCCCGCAAGGACGCGACCCGGTTCTGGATGAGCGCGAGCGGCGTCGACAAGTCGAAGCTCGACGAGCCCGGCCGCGACATCCTGCTCGTCTCGGGGTATGACCCCGAGGCCGAGCGCATGCTGCTGAGCGTGCCCCCCGACGTCGAGCCGCGCCGGGTCTCGGTCGACGCGATCGAGCACTGGATGATCTACCGCGAGAACCCCGGGGTCGGGGCGATCCTCCACGTCCACGCCTGGATGGACGGCATTCCCGCGACCGACATCAACTACCCGTGCGGCACGGCCGAGCTGGCCGAGAGCGTCGCGCGGCTGGTTGCGGCGGCGCCCGATCCCCGCGCGGCGGTCGTCGGCCTGCGCAACCACGGCATCACGGTGACCGGCGAGAGCCTCACGGCTATCCTCGACCGCATCGAGCCGAGACTGTTGCCGCAGGTGCCGATGACGTGAGCCGCGACCGCTGACGCCGGCATGACGACGCTCGTCACCGGCGCGACGGGCTTCCTCGGGCGCCATCTCGTCGGCCTCCTGTCGGCGCGCGGCGAGCGCGTGCGGGTCCTCGTGCGCGCCGCCGCTCCGTCGCCGTTCACGGGCGCGGTGGAGGTGGTGCGCGGTGACATCACCCACGAGGCCGACCTGCTCGCCGCCGCCGCCGGCTGCGAGCGTGTCTACCACCTGGCCGGCGTCGTCTCGCACCGCCGGCGCGACCGCGGACTGCTCGTCGCCGTGAACGTGGAGGCGACCCGCCGGCTGCTCGCCGTCGTCGAGCCCGGCGCCCGGGTCGTCCACGTCTCCAGCGTGGCCGCGCTCGGGCCCGTCGCCGCGCCGGGCCTGCGCGCCGACGAGGGCTCCCCGTTCCCGGCCGTGGCGGCACGGCTTCCCTACGCGGCGACGAAGCGCGAGGGCGAGCTGGTCGCCCTCGCCGCGGCGGCCGCCGGCGTCGACGTGGTGGTGGCGAACCCCGGCTTCCTGCTCGGGCCGGGCGACGTCCACCGCGTGTCGACCTGGCCGGTGGCGGCGTACCTGGCCGGCAGGCTGCGGTTCACCACGCCCGGTGGGCTGTCGTTCGTCGACGCCCGCGACGCGGCGCAGGGCCTCGTCCTGCTCGCCGACCATGGCCGCGCGGGCGAGCGCACGATCCTCACTCACCCCGAGGGAAATCTCGGCTGGGAGGAGTTCTTCGCCCTGGTCGCCGCCGTCTCGGGCGTGCGCCGCCGGATGCTGCGGCTCCCGGCCGGGGTGGCGGTCGCCGCCTCGACGCTCGTCCCGTGGCCGGTCGCCGCCGACGAGGTGCGCGCGGCGGGGCACTGGTGGTTCTGCTCCCCCGCCAACGCCGAGCGCGAGCTGGGGTTCACGACGCGCCCGCTCGCCGAGACGGTCGCCGACACGATCGCCGATCGCTCCTAGGACAGCGGGAGGGCGCGGGCGCGGGCGACCGCCTCGAGCTGCGAGTGCGCCCCCAGCTCGCGCAGGATCGCCCGGACATGGTTGCGGACGGTCGCCTCCGACAGGGTCAGGCGACCGGCGATCTCCTTCACCCGGATGCCGTCGACCAGCAGCTCGAGCACCTGGCGCTGGCGGCGTGTCAGGTGCGGCCGTGGCCCCGGCGACGGTGGACGAACGGCTGTGTCCACCTCGCGGAGGAGATGGAGGACGGTCGTGTCGTGGTTCGACCGGAGGACGACGATCGACACGTCGACTCGCCGGCGCCCGAGCGGTGTGCGCAGCTGCAGCTCGGTGCAGCCCACCGGCCGGCCCTCGCGTGCGAGCCGGGCGGTCGAGCACCCGGGGTGGCAGACGGTCGCGCCCGTGTCGTCGCGTCCGGCGATCACCTCCCAGCAGTGGCGGCCCTCGGCGTCGCTCGCGGCGATGCCGGTGAGCCGCTCGCAGGCGCGGTTCCAGTCGCGGACGCGACTGTCGGCGTCCGTGCTGAAGACGGCGGCTGCGGAGCGGATCTCGCCCATCCCGCCGACCCTGCCGGGCACGCGGGCGCGACGGATCGGGGAGTCCCCGGATCACCGCTGCGGCTCTTCCGAAAGCGGGGCGCCCGGCGCGAGAAGCACTCAGGATTCTGGGCGCAAATGCCGATTTCCCGGCTGTGAGCACATCGCTCGACAGCGTCCGGCTGAACGAACGGCTGATCGCTTACACGGCTGCCGCCATGTACGGGGCCGGCTTCCTCGTGGACGTCACCGAGGCGCTGATCCCCGGCGGCCCGACCGTCTCGCTCGCTCCCGGGCTCGCCGCGCTCGGCGTCGTCGCCTTCCTGCTCGCCGTCGGGCCGCGGCTGCCGCGGTGGGCGCTCGCGCCGGTCGGGCCGATCGGCGCGGTGCTGATCGCCTACGCCCAGGCGACGAGCCCCGGCCCGGGCGACGGCGCAGTCCTCTACATGTGGCCCGTGCTCTGGACGGCGTTCTTCTTCGGCCGCCGCGGCGCCGTGACGATCGTCGGCGTCATCGGCATCGCGCACGGGCTCGCGATCCTCGCGCTTCCGGCGGCGAGCCGGTTCCCCGACCGCTGGGTCGACGTGATGGCGTCGGTCACGATCGTCGCGGTCGTGGTGCAGGTGCTGGCGCACCGCAACGACCAGCTGCTCGCCCGGCTCGCCGGCGAGGCGCGCACCGACGGCCTGACCGGCCTGCTCAACCGACGGGGGTTCGAGGAGTACGCCCGGCTCGAGCTCGCCCATGCCCGGCGCGAGCGAACGGCCGTCGCCCTCGTGGTGATCGACATCGACTACTTCAAACGCGTCAACGACGAGTGGGGTCACCACATCGGCGATCTCGTCCTGGCCCGCGTCGGCCGCCTGCTGCAGGCCCATTCGCGCGACGTCGACCTGGTTGCCAGGGCCGGCGGCGAGGAGTTCGTCCTGCTCCTGCCCGGCTGCGACGCCGCAGACGCCGACGCGGCTCTACGCCGGCTCCGTGAGGCGCTCCTCGCACCCGACCCCTCGGGGCTACCGGGCGTGCGGGTGAGCGCCGGCATCGCCGCGGCCGTCGCGCCCGAGGGCATCGGCCCGCTGTTGGAGCGCGCCGACTCGGCGCTGTACGCGGCCAAGCAGGGCGGCCGCGACCGGACGGTGATCGCCGAGAGCTCCGGGCCGGTGTCGCTCGATCTGCGGCCTCGGATCGCCAGCTGAGGGGGAACCCGCTCTCCGTTTCGGGACTACTCGGGTAGTAGTAGGGTTTCGACTCCCCACTTCGAGGAGCGAACATCGTGGAGTTGCGGCTGCCACCGCGATCGGGTGACCAGGAGTATGCAACCGTCCAGAATTGGCTGAAAGCCGTCGGCGATCGTCTGGAGGCCGGCGAGCCCGTGGTCGAGGTGGACACCGACAAGGTGACCGAGGAGGTCGTCTCGCCGGTCAGCGGGACACTCGTCGAGATCCTGGCCGAGGAGGGCGACGAGTTGAAAGTCGATGCTGTCCTAGCAATCATCGACGAGGGTTGATCATGGCTTCGACTGTCGTTCCCGAGCTCGAGCAGCTCGAGCTGGGCCTCCTGCAAATGCAGCGCATCCGGGCGTTCGAGCTGAAGGCGATGGCGCTGTTCGAGCAGAAGCTGATTCGAGGCTCCGTCCATCCCTACATCGGGATGGAGGCGATCGCCGTCGGGGTCTGCGCTGCCCTGGCCGACGGCGACTTCATCACCAGCACGCACCGCGGGCACGGGCACTCGATCGCCAAGGGGCTCGATCTCAAGCTGATGATGGCCGAGATCACGGGGCGCGCGACCGGCTATTGCGGCGGCAAGGGCGGCAGCATGCACATCACGGCGTTGCGGCACGGGATGCTCGGCGCGGACGCGATCGTCGGCGGGAGCGTGGCGATCGCCACGGGCGCTGCCTACGCCTTGCGCCTGCAGGGCAAGGACAGCGTCGTCGTGTCGTTCTTCGGCGACGGCGCGGCGAACCAGGGTCTCTTCCACGAGGCGGCCAATCTCGCCTCCGTGCTCGGAGCGCCCGTCATCTTCGTCTGCGAGAACAACCAGTGGGCGATCTCGATGCCGGTTCACGATGCGATCAACGTCCCGGACATCGCGATCCGCGCGGCGGGCTACGGCTTTCCGGGCGAGGTGGTCGACGGGAACGACCTGCTCGCGGTGCACGAGGTGGCCGCGCGGGCGGTGGCCCGAGCACGGGCGGGCGAGGGGCCGACCCTGATCGAGGCCAAGACGTACCGGATCACCCCTCACTCGGCCGCGACGCCCAACGACGCTCGTGCGTCCGCCGAGCTGGCGCACTGGCGCGAGCTGGACCCGATCCTCCGCTTCTCGAACTACCTGCTCGAGCACGAGCTCGTGACCGCCGACCGGCTCGCGGAGCTCGACGCGCAGGCGCTGCGCGAGATCGACGAAGCGGCCGAGTTCGCGCTCGGCTCGCCGTTCCCGGAGCCCGGCGCAGAGCTCGATGACGTGTACGCACCGAGTACCTGGACGTCCGTGGACCGGCTGCGATGACCGCCACTGCGACGCGAGAGCTGACGATGTCCGAAGCCCTCAACGAGGCACTTCGGGAGGAGATGCGGCTCGACCCGACGGTCTTCGTCATCGGTGAGGATGTCGCCCGCCACGGCGGGCTCTTCAAGGTCACCGAGGGGCTCCTCGACGAGTTCGGCAGAGGCCGCGTGATCGATTCGCCGATCTCGGAGGCCGGGATCTCGGGCGCAGGGATCGGCGCGGCGCTCGTCGGTGCGCGGCCGGTTGTCGAGTTGCAGATCTCCGACTTCGTGACGTTGACGATGGACCAGGTCGTCAACCACGCCGCCAAGTGGCGCTACATGTCGGGCGGGCAGGTCTCGGTGCCGTTCGTCATCCGTGGGCCGATCTCGAACGGCATCGGGATGGCCGCGCAGCACTCGCAGAGCCTCGAAGCGTGGTTCGTCCACACGCCGGGCCTCGTCGTCGTGATGCCCGCGACGCCGTACGACGCCAAGGGTCTCCTGAAGAGCGCCATCCGCGAGAACAACCCCGTCGTCTTCCTCGAGAAGCGGCTGCTCTATGCCCGGAAGGGGCCGGTCCCGGAGGATGACTACGTCGTGCCGCTCGGCGTCGCCGACGTGAAGCGTGAGGGCTCGGACGTGACCGTCGTCGCGGCGGGCGCGACCGTGCCGCTGTCGCTGCAGGCGGCACGGCAGGTCGCTCGTGACGGTGTCGAGGTCGAGGTCGTCGACGTGCGGACGCTCAAGCCGCTCGACGCCGACA
>CAYXXE010000027.1:0-1345 GCA_964468985.1 uncultured Gaiellales bacterium
CAGAACGTCACCGACGGCCCGCGCGAGGTCATGACCAAGAAGTGCCCGACCTGCGGCGGCGACGGCATCGTGATCAGCGAGCACACCGCGGCGGTGGACGTCGAGCGGCAGCTGCGCGCGCTCGTCACGCCCGGCTCGCGCTCGAAGGCGTTCAAGGTCGAGCTCAGCTCGAAGATCGTCGCGCTCGTGATCGGCTCGGCCGGCGAGCGGCTCCGCGAGCTCGAGGAGACGACGAAGCGGCGGTTCTTCCTGGTCGGCAAGGACGGCCTGCACCTCGACCACTTCAAGGTGCTCGACCAGGGGACGCTCGAGAAGGTCGCGCCGCACCTGTCCGTCGATGTCGGGCTCGAGCTCGACGTCAAGCCGGTGGAGGTCGGGCTGCACGACCAGCACGCTGCGGTCGCCAAGCACGACGGCATCGACATCACGATCGGCAACGCCGCACGGCTGGTCGGGCGCCGCATCAAGGTGCGCATCACCGCGGTCTCGGAGAACGGCGCCTGGGCCGAGCTCGTCTCGCCCGTCGACGTCGTCGAGGCGCCGCTGACGGCCGAGGCCGAAGCCGAGAAGCCCACGCGTGCGAGGCGGCCGTCGACCCGGCGGCCCGCCGGCGCCACGGCCGACGACGGCGACGAGCTCGAGTTGGAATTGGTGGAGCTCGACCTCGACGAGGACGACATCTACGGCGAGGAGGTCCCCGGCGAGACGGAGGAGCCGTTCGTCGGCGCCGCCCGTGACGAGGAGATCGCCGCCGTCGCCGAAGGCGGGGGCGAGGACGACGAAGACGAGGACGCCGCCGAGGACTCGGGCGTCGACGCGGTTGCCGAGGACGGCGCTGCTCCGCCCAAGAAGCGGACGCGCCGCGGGACCCGCGGCGGGCGAAACCGCAAGAAGCGCGTGCCGGCAGACGGCGCCGCAGTCGGTGCTGCCACAGTCGGTGCTACTGGGCCTGAGCAGGGCGACGAGCCCGTCGAGGCGGTGGCGGCGGACGCCGCTGCGGAGTCCGATGACGACGACCACGCGGACGACGCGCACTTCGACGGCGAGTCGGAGTCCGACGCGCCGGTGATCCACGTACCGGATCCGTCGCTCGGAGCCGACGGCGCGACCACTCCGCGCAAGCGGACGAGGCGCGGCAACCGCGGCGGCCGGAACAGGCGCAAGCCGGCGGGCACGACGGCGGCCGCGAACGGCGTGGTGGAGATCGAGCCCGACGAGGACGAGTCCGACGAGACCGGCTTCGACGAGAGCGGCTTCGAGGAGACCGCTGTCGGAGAGGTCGAGGTTGCAGAGGTCGAGGTCGCGGAGGTCGAGGTCGCGGAGGTCGAGGCGGTCGAGCCCGAGG
>CAYXXE010000027.1:1445-19388 GCA_964468985.1 uncultured Gaiellales bacterium
GTGCCTGTCGAGGCGGTGCCTGTCGAGGCGGTGCCGGCTGTTGCTGCCGGCTCGGCTCCGGAAGGATACGACGGCCTGACCGTCGCCCAGATCCAGGCCGCGGCGGCGTCGTGGTCGCCCGCCGAGCTCGCGGGCGCGCTCGAGTATGAGCAGGCGCATGCGAAGCGCAAGGGCGCGCTGGCCGCATTGACCTCGGCGATCGACAAGGGAGGCGACGCGTAATGGCACACAAGAAGGGCCTCGGCTCCTCGAAGAACGGTCGCGACTCGAATCCGAAGTTCCTGGGCGTCAAGATGTTCGACGGCCAGACCGCGATCCCGGGCAACATCATCGTCCGCCAGCGCGGCACCAGGTTCCGGCCCGGCCCCGGCACCGAGATCGGCCGCGACCAGACGATCTTCGCCGTCGCCGAGGGCACGGTCGCGTTCCGCACGAGCGGCGAGCGCCGCTTCGTCTCGGTCGTCGCCGACCAGGCGTAGCCGGCAGACGACGGGTCACGGCCGCAGCGGACAGGGCGCTACGGTTCGCTGATGTTCAGCGACCGCACCCGCGTCCAGCTCGTCGCCGGCAAGGGCGGCGACGGCGGGCTCAGCTTTCGGCGGGAGAAGTACGTGCCGAAGGGCGGGCCGGACGGGGGGGACGGCGGCGACGGCGGCGACGTGATCCTGGTCGCGAGCTCGTCGCTGCGCGACCTGTCGGCCTACGTCCGCCGGCACAGGATCAAGGCGGGTCGCGGCGAGAACGGCCGCGGCGCGCGCAAGCACGGCGCGCGCGGAGCCGATGTCGAGCTGCCCGTCCCGATCGGCACCCAGGTCCTGGGCGAGGACGGCAGCCTGATCGCCGATCTGGCGCGCCCGGACGCCCGGGTCGTGCTCGCGCGGGGCGGCCACGGCGGTCGCGGCAATGCGCGGTTCGTCTCCTCGACCCGCCAGGTGCCGCGGTTCGCCGAGGTCGGGCCGCCCGGCGACGAGATCGAGATCGAGCTGCACCTCAAGCTGATGGCCGACGCCGCGCTCGTAGGCCTGCCGAACGCCGGGAAGTCGTCGCTGCTGTCGCGCATCTCGAACGCACGGCCGAAGGTGGCCGACTACCCGTTCACGACGCTCCAGCCCGTGCTCGGCACGGTCGAGGCGCCCGACGGCCGCCAGCTCGTCGTCGCCGACGTGCCCGGGCTGATCGAAGGAGCGAGCGAAGGCGTCGGCCTCGGCCACGAGTTCCTGGCGCACCTCGAGCGCGCTCGCACGCTGATCCACATCCTGGACGTCTCGCTGCCGCTCGCGGAGCAATGGGCGACGATCGACGGGGAGCTGACGGCCTACGGCGCCGGGCTCGACGAGCGCCCGCAGATCGTCGTGCTGAACAAGATCGACCTCGTCCAGGACGTGCCGGCCTTCCCGATCGCCGACCCGCGGGTGGTGGCCGTCTTCGGCCTCTCGTGCGCGACCGGCGTGGGGATCGAGGAGTTCAGCCGCCGTCTGTTCACCCTCGTGCCCGAGCCCGTGGTGGAAGAGCGTCCCTCGGAGCCCGACCTCGTCGACCATCTCGTCTACCGTCCCGAGCCGAAGAGCCGTCCGTGGCGGCTGTTCCGCACGGACAGCGGCTTTCGACTCGTCGGCACGCCGCCGTCGCAGGACGAGCTCGACCGGGCCCTACGCGCTGCGGGCGCGAAGGCAGGCACGCACGTCGAGGTCGTCGAGGAGCTCGGGCAGGGCTGATGCTGGGCCTGTACGGCGGTGCCTTCGACCCGCCCCATCGCGGCCACGTCGAGCTGGTGGAGCGCGCGAAGCGCGAGCTCGACCTCGAGCGCCTGATCGTGCTCGTCGACGCCGCGCCCGCGCACAAGCGCGTCGAGACCCCGCCCGCGACCCGGCTCCGGCTGGCACGCGCGGCGTTTCCCGACGACGAGGTCGTGCTCGACCAGGAGGCCCGGACGGTCGACTCGCTCCGTGCCCACCCCGAGTGGGAAGACGCGGTGTTCCTGATCGGGGCCGACCAGTTCTGCGACTTCCTGACCTGGCAGGAGCCCGACGAGGTGCTCCGCCGGACGCGGCTCGCGGTCGCGACCCGTCCCGGCTTCCCGCGGGAGCGCCTCGAGGCGGTGCTGCGGGAGCTCGAGCGGCCGGAGCAGGTGCTCTTCTTTGCGATCGAGCCGATCGCGGCCGCCTCGAGCGACGTGCGCGCCCGGATCGCCGCCGGCGCCGACATCGACGACGAGGTGCCGTCCGAGGTGGCCCGCATCATCGAGGCGGAAGGGCTCTACCGCGACGGTCGGCCGCCGTCGTGACGCGCACCACCCGCCCGACCGACCCCGGTACACTCCCACCGCTTGCAGCCCATCGAACAGTCTCGCCGCATCGCGGCGCTCGTCCAGGACAAGCTCGCGCGCGACGTCGTCATCCTCGACATGCGGCAGGTGTGCACGTACACCGACTACTTCGTCATCTGCACCGGCGCGAACGCTCGCCAGACGAAGGGCATCTGGGACGAGGTGCACGGGGTGCTGAAGCAGGAGCGCGGCCTGCTGCCCCGTTCGGTCGAGGGGGCTACCGAGGCGACCTGGATCATCGGCGACTACAACGACGTCGTCCTGCATGTCTTCACGCCCGAGGCGAGGGCGTACTACCGGCTCGAGGAGCTCTGGGACGACGTGCCCCAGGAAGCGGTCGAAGCCGCGGCTTCCTGAGTCGGCCGCCGGTACACTGCCCGCTCTAGCTGCGCGGGCCCATAGCTCAGCTGGGAGAGCGCCGCCATGGCATGGCGGAGGTCGTCGGTTCGAGCCCGACTGGGTCCATTGCTTTGTCCGAGGTTCGAGGGCGAGGTGGCGGCGAAGCGTGTCGTCGAGTGAGGCGGCGAGCTCAGGGGTGAGGCGGATCTGTTCGCGCCGTCGTTGCTGACGATGACTGCGGGGCGGCGCCGGACGAAGACGTGGCGTTTCTTGACGCCTACGCGACCACCAGGCTCACGCTCACCTTCATACTCGCATCCTGCCTGGAGTAGGACCATGGTAGGGCGGAGGGCCCTGCGAGCAGGCCCTCCGCCCGGTGCGAACGGCTCGTCTCAGGCGAAGCACTTGCCGGCGAACGGGCCGACCTCCGGCTTGCTCTTGTGGCCGGCCTCTTTCATGATCGGCGGCACGGTCGGGTCGGAGACGAAGCTCTGCCACCCGGTCGCGTCCCAGTCGAAGAGGACCCAGACGCGGTCGTCCTCGGAGGGATCGTGGAAGACGAGGGCCCCCTTCGAGCCGTGCTGGCTGCGCTTCTCGGCCCCCGTGGTCGAGAAGACCTCCATGAAGCGGTCGAAGTCCTCGACCTGTGTCGTTGCAAGCAGCATTTCCGTGCTCCTTTCGTCGTGGTTTCGGTGGGTGGGACGACATCTCCGCGCTCAGCCGACGAGGGCCGGCGCCTCGACGAGCTGCTCCTGCGGATCGATCGCGCCGAGGCTCTCGACGATGTCGAAGCGGCCGCTGCGGGCCCGGGCGATGTACATGTTCATGCGCACGTGGTGCTGGCCCGGCACGACCGCCGCCGGCCCGCCCGGGCCCTGGTCGATCCGGGCGTGGTCGAGTGCCGCGACCACGTCGGACTGCGCCAGCGAGCCCGCCTCGGTCACGGCCGCTGCCCAGAGCTGGATGCCGCGGTACAGGCCCGAGCAGCCGCTGCCACCCGTGAACTTCGCGTCGCCCGGGTACAGCGCGTCGTACTGCGCGAGCAGCTCGCGGCTGAACGGGTCCTCGACCGACTGGTAGTAGTCGAGGCAGCTGTAGAGCCCCTCGACGTGCGCGGCCGGGACCATGTTCAGGAAGTTCTCGTCGAAGTACGTGCACACCAGATGGCCGCCGCGCTTCGCGAAGCCCGACTCGTACAGCAACTCGAAGAACGGCGTCACCCCGGGCGGCACGATCGTGTTGAACACGACCTCTGCGCCGCTGGCGGCGATCCGGTCGACGGTCGCCCGGTAGTCGAGGTGGTCGAGCGGGAAGTACTCCTCGCCGACGACCGTCCCGCCGGCCGCCGCGACGACCTCCCGCACGCGTGCGTTCAGCACGCGCGGCCAGATGTAGTCGGCGGACGGCAGGTAGAACGACTTCGCCCCCGTCTCGCGCATCAGCCAGGCGATGAACGGGTCGACCTGCTGCGCCGGCACCGGGCCGGTGCAGAAGATCAGCGGGTCGGACTCCTGCCCCTCGTACTGCTCGGGGTAGATGTAGAGCGTCTTGCCCTCGACGACGGCGGGCCCCTTGATCGCCTGCCGCGTCGAGCTGTAGATGCCCCCGAAAATGACGTCCACCTGGTCCTGCTCGACCAGCTTCCTGGCGGCGGCTGCGGCCAGCGCGTCGTCCGTCCCGCCGTCCTCGACGAGGAGCTCGACGTGCCGGCCCAGGAGGCCGCCCTTGGCGTTGATGTCGCCCACGACCATCCGGGCGACGTTGGTGTTCGCGAGCCCGACGAACGAGAGCGGGCCGGTCCGATCCGCGATGAGCCCCACCCTGATGGGGTCACCGACGGCGGGTGATACCGCCATGCTGTCCTCCTCGAGTTGAGTGTCGCCTGCCCCCGCGTTGCGATCGAGGGCGGCGAGTTGACGTGCAGTGAGCGTAGGCTTGTCGCCTCGCGAATACATCGGGAGGACTCCCTATTTCTCGTACACCGCTCCGCCTCGGCGAGCTGGTCGCCACGCTCGCGCTCGCGCAGGACAACGCCTTCGGCCAGCCGCTCGAGTCGCAGCTGCGCTCGTGCCTGCTCGCGTCGTGGCTCTGCGAGGCGGCGGGCTTCGACCGCGAGGTGGGCCAGACGACCTACTGGGTGGCGCTGCTGCGCTACATCGGCTGCACCGGCCACGCCCACGAGGTCGCCACCCTGTTCGGCGACGAGATCGCGATCCGCGCCCAGACGCTCGTCCACGACGCCGGCGAGCCCACCGAGGTGATGCGGGACGTGTTCGCGTACGCCACGGCCTGGCGGCCCGAGGAGGAGCGCGACGAGATCATCCGGATGCTCCAGGAGACGGCTCACGCCTGGGCGGTGCACAACTTCGCCTCGGGCTGCGAGGTGGCGGACATGCTCGTCCGGCGGCTCGATTTCGGCCCCGACGTCCGCGAGGCGCTCGCGTCCACCTTCGAGCGCTGGAACGGCAAGGGATTCCCGAACCACGCCGCCGGCGAGGCGATCCCGCTGCCGATGCGCGTCGTCCATCTCAGCCAGGACATGGAGGCGATCGGCCGGATCTTCTCGCCCGACCGCGCGCTCGACGCCGCCCGCGACCGCCGCGACCGCACCTACGACCCCGCGCTCGCCGACCTGTTCGTCGCGCACGGCGGCGAGTGGTTCGACCGGCTCCGCACGACCGAGCCGTGGGATGCCGTCCTGGCGCTCGAGCCCGAGCCGCGCCGGCTGCTGGACGGAGGCGACCTCGACGACGCGCTGGCGGTCGCCGCCGACTTCATCGACCTCAAGTCGCCCTACATGCTCGGGCACAGCCGCCGCTGCGCGGCCCTGGCCGTCGACGCCGCCCGCGTTCTCGGCTTCGCGGAGGAGGAGACCGCCCGGGTCGGCCGCGCGGGGCTGCTGCACGACTTCGGCACCACCGCCGTCTCCAACTCGATCTGGGACAAGCCGGGCACGCTCACGCGGACCGAATTCGACCGCGTCGAGCTCCACCCGATGCTGACCGAGCAGATGCTGCGCCGCTCACCCGCGCTCGCCGAACTGAACCCGGTCGCCTCGGCACACCACGAGAAGTGCGACGGCTCCGGGTACCACAGGCGCGTCCGCGCCGACGCGGGCGACCTCGGCGGGTGCATCCTGGCGGCGACCGAGATCTACGTCGGCCTGACCAGCGAGCGGGCCGACCGGCCGGCCCATTCCCCGCAGGACGCCGCCGCGGAGCTCAGGCGGCTCGAGTCGGAGGGCGTGATCGAGCCGCGCGCGAGCCGCGCGGTGCTCGTCGCCGCCGGGCACGGCACCCCGCGCGCGGCCGTGGGAAAACGGCGACCGAGCCCCGGCGGGCTCTCGCGGCGCGAGGTCGAGGTGCTGCGCCTCGCGGCGCTCGGGCTGACGACGCGGCAGATCGCCGAGCGGCTCTTCATCTCGGCGAAGACCGCCGACCACCACATCCAGCACATCTACACCAAGATCGGCGTCTCGACCCGCGCGGCAGCCGCGCTCTGGGCGACGCAGCACGCCGTCGTGAGCTGACGACGGCGCGAGGCCGCTGCCCGTCTTTCGCTCAGTCGCCGAACGCGGGCACGACGTTCCAGATCTCGTCCGCGTACTCACGGATCGTGCGGTCGCTCGAGAAGTAGCCCATCCCGGCCGAGTTCAGGATCGACTTCCGGGTCCAGGCCTCGGTGTCGAGATACGTGCGGGCGACGCGGGTCTGGCAGTCGACGTAGGAGGCGTAGTCGGCGAGCAGGAGGTAGCGGTCGCCGCCCTCGAGCAGCGAGTCGACCAGGGGGACGAACAGCCCGGGCTCGCCGGGGCTGAAGGCGCCGCTGCGGATCTGGTCGAGCACCCGCCGGAGCTCGTCGTCTCCGTGGTAGTGCCGCCACGGGTCGTAGCTCGGTCTGACGGCGGCGACCTCCTCGGCCGTCAATCCGAAGATGAAGATGTTGTCGTCGCCGACCTCGCGGCGGATCTCGATGTTCGCCCCGTCCATCGTCCCGATCGTCAGCGCGCCGTTCAGCGCGAACTTCATGTTCCCGGTCCCCGACGCCTCGGTGCCCGCGGTCGAGATCTGCTCCGACAGCTCCGAGGCGGGGAAGATGCGCTCGGCGAGCGAGACGCGGTAGTTGGCCAGGAACACCACCTTGAGCAGGTCGTTCACCGCGGGGTCGTTGTTGACGACGTCGCCGACGCCGGTGATCAGCCGGATGATCAGCTTGGCCATGTGGTAGCCCGGTGCGGCCTTGCCGCCGAAGAACACCGTGCGCGGCACGGGGGGCACGGGCACGCCGTCCTTGATCCGGTTGTACAGCGTCACGACGTGGAGGACGTTCAGGAGCTGGCGCTTGTACTCGTGGATGCGCTTCACCTGCACGTCGAACAGCGAGGCCGGATCGACCTTCAGGTCGATCCCGCGCCGTGCGTACTGCTCGGCGGCGGTGTCGGCGAGCACGTCCTTCTGCCTGCGCTTCACCGCCCGCCAGGCCTCGCCGAACGCGGGGTCGCCCGCGAGCGGCGCGAGCTCCGCGAGGCGCGACAGGTCGACCGGCCAGTCGGGCCCGATCGCCTCGGAGACGAGCGCTGACAGCTCGGGGTTGCTCTTCAGGAGCCACCGGCGCGGGGTGACGCCGTTCGTCTTGTTGTTGAGCTTCTCCGGCCAGAGCTCGTGGAAGTCGCGGAAGACGTCGGTCTTCAGGATCTCGGTGTGCAACGCCGCGACGCCGTTCACCGAATGGCTGCCGACGATCGCGACGTGGGCCATCCGCACGCGGCGCTCGCCGTCCTCCTCGACGAGCGACATCCGCCGGCAGCGCGCGTCGTCGGCGCCGAAACGGCTGCGGACGGTGGCGAGGAACCGCTCGTTCATCTGGTAGACGAGCTCGAGGTGGCGCGGCAGCATGTTCGCCACCAGGCTCTCGGGCCAGCGCTCGAGCGCCTCGGGCATGACGGTGTGGTTCGTGTAGCCGAACGTGCCGGTCGTCACATCCCACGC
The DNA here is from genome assembly GCA_964468985.1 of uncultured Gaiellales bacterium. Lineage (GTDB taxonomy): Bacteria > Actinomycetota > Thermoleophilia > Gaiellales > Gaiellaceae > PALSA-600. The sequence continues at coordinate 9,099 of CAYXXE010000027.1, forward strand.
CTCGTCGAACGAGAGGCCTTCCTCGTCGATCAGGATGCGCAGCAACTCGGGGATGGCGAATGCCGGGTGCGTGTCGTTCAGCTGGATCGCCGTCTTCTCGGCGAAGCGGTCGAACAGCCCGAGGCCGCGCGAGCGGTCGAAGAGCTCGTAGCGCTTCTTGTAGCGCCGGACGATGTCCTGGAGCGTCGCCGAGACGAAGAAGTACTCCTGGGAGAGGCGCAGCGCCTGCCCCTCGAGGAAGTTGTCGTTCGGGTAGAGCACGCGACAGATGTTCTCGGAGCGGGCGCGGGCCTCGATCGCCCCGATGTAGTCGCCGCTGTTGAACTCGTCGAGGTCGAACTCGCGCAGGGCGCGCGCGCCCCACAGGCGCAGCGTGTTGACCGTGTCCGTGCCGTAGCCGGGGATCGGCGTGTCGTACGGCGTCGCGAGCACGTCGTGCGTGTCGACCCAGGCGCGGCCGCCGCCCGGGGTCTCCTCGACCCGGCCGTAGAACTGGACCCGGAACCGGCTGGTGGGCCGCGCGATCTCCCACGGGTTGCCGTAGCGGAGCCAGCTGTCGGCCACCTCCACCTGCGCGCCGTCGACGATCCGCTGGTGGAAGATGCCGTAGTCGTAGCGCAGGCCGTAGCCGTGCGCCGGGTAGCCGAGCGTCGCGAGCGAGTCGAGGAAGCAGGCCGCGAGGCGCCCGAGGCCGCCGTTCCCGAGCCCCGCGTCCCACTCCGCGTCGCGCAGGTCCTCGAGCCGGTAGCCGAGCGACTCGAGCGCGCGCCGGCACTCGCCCGTCAGGTCGAGGTTGACGAGGCTGTTGCCGAGCGTGCGCCCGATCAGGTACTCGAGCGAGAGGTAGTAGACGCGCTTGGCGTCCTGCTCGTAGTACCGGTCCTGGGTCCGGAGCCAGCGCTCGATCATGCGGTCGCGCACGGCGAAGGCGAGCGCCACGTACGGCTCCCAGTTTCCGTTGACGTGGCCGGGAAGCTCGCCCAGCGTGTACATCAGGTGGTCGAGGATCGACTCCTCGAGCGCCGGCGCTTCGAGGCCGTCGCGACGCCGGGCGATCGGGTGCGCCGTGAGCTCGTCGGCGCCGGTCAGGTAGGGCGGGTTCGGGTTCAAGCGCGCGTCGACCTCCGTCGGGAACCTCGCGACCGTAGCAACCCGGCCGCGTGCCTCCGGCCGGCAAGCGCAGCGTGGCGGCCGCTCAGAAGCCGAGCGTCGCCGGGACGAGGATCACCTCGATCCGCGAGGCCGGGTCGTAGTGCAGGATCAACGTCCGGGCGAGCAGGCTGCCCGGATAGCCGAGCCCCTGCATCCGGACATACTCGCGCGGCAGGCTGTACTCCCGGAGGCGCCGGAGGCCCTCGTCGAGGTCGCGCACCAGCTTCTGGTGCCCGATCACCAGGATCACCTTGCCGGCCGTGTAGGCATAGGCACCGAGCTGGCTGCCTGAGCCCGAGCCGACCACGAGCTGGCCGTCGTCCGTGACCGCATGGGCGCTGCCGACGATGTAGTCGGGCGCCGCGCCGAGCCTGGTGCGCTCGCGACCCTGCGTCGCGCGGTCGAGCCGGTTCAACTTGACCCGCAGCGAGTCGTAGAGGCCCGATTCGTCGATCCGGGCGGTGATCCCGAGCTCCTGCAGCGTCTCGGACAGGGCGCTGTGCACCTCCGCCCCCTCGGGCAGCGCATCGAGCACCAGTTGCCGTGCGTGATCGACGCCGTCTGCGACGTGCGCGACGAATCCCCGCTCGGCCAGGGCCGCGGCCGTCGCGTCGAGACGCGCACGGTCGGCCGGCCGCTCGAAATCGGGATTGGCAGGGCCGGGGTCGGGCAGGGTGAAGGCCATGGTGCTCCTCGTCGTCTCGGGGTTGGTTGCGCATACGGTAGTTGCGCGAGCAAGGATCGGCCGGACGAACCGGCTTCGCTAGATTCGTGTGCGTGACTCTGCGGCGGCTGCTCGAGGAGACCGCGGGCTACGCCGCCGACTACCTCGAGGGCGTGCCCGACCGGCCCGTCACGTGGACGGCGGGCGTCGACGAGCTGCGGGCGAGCCTGGGCGGCCCGCTGCCCGAGGGCTCGACCGATCCGCACACGGTGATCAGGGAGCTCGCCACGGCGGCCGACCCGGGCCTCGTCTCGATTCCCGGCGGGCGCTACTTCGGCTTCGTGATCGGCGGGAGCGTTCCGGCCGCCACCGCAGCGGACTGGCTGACGTCCGCCTGGGACCAGAACGCAGGCCTCTATGCCGGTGGCCCGTCCGCGGCCGTGGTCGAGGAGGTGGCCGGCGCCTGGCTGACCGAGCTGCTCGGTCTGCCGCCCGGCGCGTCGTTCGGCTTCGTCACGGGCTGCCAGATGGCTCACGTGACGGCACTCGCGGCTGCGCGGCACGGCGTGCTCGAGCGGGTCGGGTGGGACGTGAACGAGAACGGCCTGTTCGGGGCGCCGCCGATCCGGGTCGTCGTCGGCGCCGAGCGTCACACGACGATCGACCGCGCGCTCCGGTTCCTCGGGCTCGGGACCTCGTGCGTCGTCCCGGTCGCGGCCGACGGCCAGGGCCGGCTGCTGCCGGCTGCGCTCCGGGCCGAGCTCGCCGCCGGCGGGGGGCCGACGATCGTCTGCGCCCAGGCGGGCAACGTCAACACGGGCGCGTTCGACCCGCTCGACGAGATCGCCGACGCCGCCGACGCCGCGGGCGCGTGGCTCCACGTCGACGGTGCCTTCGGGCTCTGGGCCGCGGCCAGCCCGGCCCTGCGGCACCTGGTCGCCGGCGCCGAGCGTGCCGACTCGTGGGCGACGGACGCGCACAAATGGCTCAACGTCCCGTACGACAGCGGCATCGCGTTCTGCGCCCATCCCGACGCGCACCGCGCCGCCATGAGCGTGCGCGCGAGCTACCTCATCCATGCCGGTCCCGGCGGCCCGCGCGACCAGATGGACTGGAACCCCGAGTTCTCGCGGCGGGCCCGGGGCTTCGCCGTCTACGCCGCGATCCGGTCGCTCGGCCGCTCGGGCATCGCCGAGCTCGTCGAGCGCTGCTGCGCCCATGCCCGCCGCTTCGGCGAGGAGCTCGGCCGGGCACCGGGTATCGAGGTGCTGAACGACGTCGTGCTGAACCAGGTGCTCGTGCGCTTCCTCGACGACAACGGCGACCACGACGCGCGCACCGCCGCCGTGGTCGAGGCGATCCAGGACGACGGCACCTGCTGGCTCAGCGGGACGACCTGGCAGGGCCTGGGCGCGATGCGCATCTCTGTCTCGAACTGGTCGACCACCGACGACGACGTCGACCGCTCGCTCGAGGCGATCATTCGCGCCGCCGGTATCGTCCGCAGCCGTGGCTGAGCACCCGCCCACCGGCATCCCCGCCGCCGAGTTGGCGGAGCGGCGCGAGCGTCTCCTCGAGCACGTCCGCGGCCGGGGCCTGTCGGGGTACGTGCTCTTCGACCAGCAGTACATCCAGTACTTCACGAGCTTCGGCTTCCTGTCCAACGAGCGGCCCGTCGTCTTCGCGCAGAACGTCGCGGGCGAGACGGTCGTGTTCGTGCCGAGGTTCGAGGTCGAGCGCGTCCGCGCCGAGACGGCCTTCGAGCGGATCGAGTCCTACCCCGAGTACCCGGGGGTCGAGCATCCGATGCCGATCCTCGCTCGGGTGCTCGCCGATCTGGGGCTCCGCGGTGCGATCGGCGCCGACCAGGACGGCTATCCGGGCATCCTCGGCTACCAGGGGCCGTCGCTCGGCGACGTGACGCAGGCGACGGTCGTGTCGCTCGCGCCCCTGATCGAAGGGATGCTGGCCCGCAAGAGCCCGGCCGAGCTCGAGCTGATCCGCGAGAGCGGCCGCTGGTGCGCCCACGCCCACCGCCTCCTGCAGGAGTACACCCGGCCCGGGGTGACCGAGACCGAGGCGAGCCTGCGGGCCGGCCACGAGGCGACTCTGGCGATGCTTGCCTCCCTCGGCGACCGCTACGGCGGCCAGCAGGGCTCGTCCGACGGCGCCTCGGCCGGCTACCGCGGGCAGATCGGGCCGCGGAGCGCCTGGGCGCACGCCGTGGCGCACAACATCGAGTTCAAGGCCGGCGACCTGCTCGTCACCGAGACGAGCGCCCCGATCTGGGGGTACAACGCCGAGCTGGAGCGGGGGATGGTGATCGGCCCGCCCACCGACCATGTCCGCCGGCTGTTCGAGCACACGGTCGCCTCCCAGCAGGCCGCCTTCGCGGCGCTCCGCCCCGGCGTCACCTGCGCCGACGTCGACGGCGCCGTCATGCGCTACCTCGCCGACCACGACCTCGAGCGGTACTGGCGCCAGCACACCGGGCACGCGATCGGGCTGCGCAACCACGAGGCGCCGTTCCTCGACCTCGGCGACCACACCGTCATCGAGACCGGGATGGTGTTCACGATCGAGCCGGGCCTGTACGAGGAAGGAGTCGGCGGCTTCCGCCACTCCGACACGGTCGTCGTCGTGGAGGACGGGATCGAGCTCCTCACCGACTACCCGAGCGACCTCGAGAGCCTCACCCTGCCGCTCGACTGAGCTGCCTGGCTGCCGGCACGGCCGTCGCCTGCTCCCTCTTGACCGCTCGATATCTGATGGAGTATGAGAGAGGGAACGAGGGCACGCTTCGCGGCAGGCGGCGCCGGTTTCACAACACGAGAGGGGTGGGGATCGTGTCGAGAGGGAAGGCGCTTCGGCGCTCGATCGGTGTTTCCGTGGCGTCGCTGGCGGCGCTGCTCCTGTTCGGGCTGGCCGGGACGGCTGCCGGCGCCAAGCCGAAGCTGACCGTCGACGCGGCCCAGGCGCCGAAGCTCGTCTCGACGTTCACCGCCGTGAAGTCCGCGTCGGGCAGCGTCGCGCAGACCGATCCCTCGCTCCTCGGGCAGACCAGCGCGAAGCCCGTGAACGTGATGATCAAGTACGACTACGACGCGACGGCCTCCTACACCGGCGGCGTCTCCGGCCTCGCCGCGACGAGCCCGCGCGTGACCGGCAAGAAGCTGCGCGACAACCAGGCGGCGGTGACGGCGTACGACCACTACACCGCCGGCCTGGCCCAGCACATCTCGGGTGCGATCCAGTCGCAGGTCCCGAACGTGACGATCCGCCAGACGTTCAACACCGCCTACGGCGGCGTCGAGGCGCAGGTCCCGGCGAACCAGATCGGGAACCTCCTGAAGATCAACGGTGTCGCCGCGGTGCAGAAGGACGCGCTCCAGCAGCCGCAGGACGACAACACCGGCTTCCTCGGCGCCACGAACGTGTGGCCGTCGCTCGGGGGCAGCACGAAGGCGGGCAGCAACGTGATCGTCGGCCTGCTCGACACCGGCGTGTGGCCGGAGAGCCCGTTCTTCGCCGACAACGGCCTGCCGGCGCCGCCCGGCCACTACGCCTGCCAGTTCGGCGGCCTCGATCCGCTGCTCGGCCCGGCGTTCACGTGCAACAACAAGCTGATCGGCGCCTACGACTTCACCCAGAACTACATGGCGACGGTCGGCTCCGACGGCCAGGAGTTCTGCGACGACCTGACCCTGCAGTGCTCGGCCCGCGACTCCGAGGGCCACGGCACGCACACCGCGACGACGGCGGCCGGCGACTGCGTCTCGACCGCGCTGCTCTACGGCGTCAACCGCGGCCCCGTGTGCGGCATCGCGCCCGGCGCCCACGTGATCGAGTACCGCGTCTGCATGTCGCAGGGCTGCTTCAACTCCGACTCGGTCGCGGCCGTCCAGCAGGCGATCACCGACGGCGTCAACGTGATCAACTTCTCGGTCTCGGGCGGCGCGCAGCCGTACACCGACCCGGTCGAGCTGGCGTTCCTCGACGCGTTCAACGCGGGCATCTCCGTCAACGCCTCGGCCGGCAACAGCGGCCCGGGCGCGGGAACCTCCGACCACGGCGGCCCGTGGGTCACGACGGTCGGCGCCTCGACCGGCCCGCGCTCGTTCACCTCGACGCTGCACCTCACCGGCGACGGCGGTGCGACGTTCGACGTCGCGGGCGTCACGCTCACGAAGGGCATCACGACGCCGACGCCGGTCGTGCTCGCCCAGAACATCCCCGGCGAGGACGCCCTCTGCCAGACGGCGCTCACCGCCGGCCAGGCGACCGGCGAGGTCGTCCTGTGCGAGCGCGGCACGAACGCCCGCATCTCGAAGGGCTACAACGTCCTGCAGGGCGGGGCGGCCGGGATGATCCTCTACAACCCGGTCCAGGAGGACACGGAGAGCGACAACCACTGGCTGCCGGCGATCCAGATCGACGGCCCGCCCGACGCGCTGCTCGCCTTCGTGAACGGCCACACCAACGTGAAGGCGACGTGGGCCCAGGGTTCGGCGACCCCGGCCCAGGCCGACGTCATGGCAGCGTTCTCGTCGCGCGGCCCGAGCGGCGGCGACGTGCTGAAGCCGGACGTCACCGCCCCGGGCGTCCAGGTGCTGGCGGGCATGACGCCGCAGCCCGACCAGACCGACACGGCCAACGGCCCGCCCGGCAACCTCTTCCAGGCGATCGCCGGCACCTCGATGTCGAGCCCGCACGCGGCCGGCGTCTCGGCGCTCGTCAAGGCCGCGCATCCCGACTGGGATCCGGCCGAGATCAAGTCGGCCCTGATGACCTCGTCGGTGCAGGATGTCGTCAAGGAGGACGGGACGACCCCCGCCACGCCGTTCGACGACGGCGCCGGCTCGATCCGGGCCGACCGGGCTGTCTCGCCGACGCTCGTCTTCGACGAGAACTACGCCGACTACGTCGCGGCGCAGACCGACGTCTTCGGGCGGCTCGACCTGAACATCCCGAGCGTCGACGCCCCGACGATGACCGGCCAGATCACCACCAAGCGGACGGCGATCAACGTCTCGGGCCGGAACCTCGTGCTCGACGTCTCGACCCAGGCACCGGCGGGCTCGGCGATCACGATCGCCCCGGCCGGCCGGTTCGAGCACCACTCGCACTTCGGCCCCGGCCCCTCCGGCGCGAACCGGCTGTTCGTGCCCGCGGGCGGGACGGTGAGCTTCTTCGTCACGATCAGCGGCGCGACGCTGGTCGACGGCCAGTACTTCGGCCGCATCAACCTCACCCCGGAGGGCGGCGGCACGCCCGTCACGCTGCCGGTGGCCTTCTACCACCAGCAGGGCGCGGTGACCCTGACCCACACGTGCGATCAGACCACGATCGTGCGCAACCGGGGCCGGGCGCACTGCCAGGCGACGGTCGCCAACTTCAGCAGCTCGCCCGCGAACGTGAACCTCACGGTCACCGACCCGTCGTGGCTGTTCGGGCTCGACTTCTCGAACATCTCGGCGCCGGCCCAGTCGATCCGGCGCAACGACGGCGTGCAGTGGAGCGGCACGCTGAGCCCGGCGATCCCGCCGCAGGTGACGGGGCTCACCGACATCACCGGCCAGGGCCCGGCGGGCGGCTACCTGCCGCTGTCCGAGTTCGGGATCGCCCCGATCGCCGGCACCGGCGACGAGACGATCTCGAACGTCTCGGTGCCGACGTTCTCGTTCGGCGGCGAGCCGTACAGCACGATCGGCGTCGTCTCGAACGGGTACGTCGTCGTCGGCGGCGGGGACAGCTCCGACGTCAACTACCTGCCGCAGACGTTCCCCGACTCGGCGGCGCCGAACAACGTCGTCGCCCCGTTCTGGACCGACCTGAACACCGCGTTCGGCGGCGCCATCTACGCCGGGACGCTGGATGACGGGCTGGGCGACTCGTGGATCGTGATCGACTACGAGAACGTCGCCGACTACGACGGCGGCGGCAGCCAGACGTTCGAGATCTGGTTCCAGACCGGAGGGCCGTCGACCGAGGGGATCACGATCTCCTACGGCCCCGGCAATGCCGCGGGCGCGTCGACCGGCGCCAACTGGGGAGCCGAGAACCGCGACGGCTCGAGCGGCGTCAACCTGCCGTCGCAGCCGCTCGACGGCTCCGAGTACAGCGTCAACCTGACCCCGCCCGCGGCCGGCGGCCAGCAGACGATCACGTACGACGCCTCGAGCCGCTGGCCGGGCACGTACAAGTCGGTGGCGGCGATGACGTCGAACGTCACGCCCGGGATCACGCAGGTGGTGCAGAACATCACCGTCACGCGCCACTGAGTTCCACTCGATCTGGAAGGGACGCGAGGGCCGCCCGTGAGGCGGCCCTCGCCGCCCCGGGGCGCGGTCCGGGCGGCGTGGCTCGCGGCGGTGCGATCATGGCCGTGTGCTGGACCTGTTGTCGCCGCCTCAAACCGCGCTGCGCCGCCGCGTCGGCGGAATCGCCGCGGGCGCCCTCGCGGTGACGCTCGTGACGGCGCTCATCGGGCTGCTGCAGCCGCACGTGCCGGTGCTCGGCCTCGGCGTGCTCTACGTGGTCGGCGTGCTGCCGATCGCGATCGTCTGGGGGCTCCCGTACGCGGTGCTCGTGTCGATCGCCAGCATGCTCGCCTTCAACTGGTTCTTCCTGCCGCCGGTGCACACGTTCACGCTGGCGGACTCGCGGAACTGGTTCTCGCTGGCGGCGTTCGTCGCGACGGGGATCGTCGTCAGCCAGCTGGCGGCGAGGCTCCGCCGCCAGGCACGCGAATCGTCGCTGCTCGCCGGCATCGCGACGTCGCTCCTCGAGCGGGGCGGGGTCGGCGCGGAGCTGGAGCGGATCGCGGCCGATGCAGCGGCGGTCCTCGAGGTCGAGCGCGCGTCGATCACGCTCGGCGGCGTGCGCGCGGACGCCGCCTCCGACGACGAGCAGCACGCCCTGACCGCAGGCGGCAAGCAGGTCGGCGCAATCCACCTCGCGGGCCGGCGCCGCGGGAGCGCCCGCGCCCGGAGGCGCCTGCTGCCCGCCCTCGCGTCGCTGCTCGGCGTCGCGATCGACCGCGAGCGGCTGGCGGCCGAAGCGGTCGAGGCCGAGGCGCTGCGCCGCAGTGACGTGATCAAGACGGCGCTGCTGCGGACGGTCAGCCACGACCTGAGAACGCCGCTGATGGCGATCTCGACCTCCGCGAGCGCCCTCGCCCGCGACGATCTGGAGCTCGACACCGCCGATCGCGCCGACCTGCTCGCGACGATCGTCGCCGAGTCCGAGCGGCTCGACCACATCGTCGACAACCTCCTCGACCTGTCGCGGCTGCAGGCGGGCGCGGCCGAGCCCGACCGCCGGCTGTGGGAGGTCGACGAGCTGATCGTGCAGGCCCTCGACGAGCTGGGCGAGGACGGGCGCAGGGTCGACGTCAGCTTCCCGGAGGAGTCGCCGCAGGTGCTCGTCGACGCCCACCAGATCCGCCGCGTGCTCGTGAACCTGCTCGAGAACGCGCTCAAGTACTCGCCGTCCGACCAGCATGTCCGCGTGCAGGTCGGCGCCACGCGCACGGAGGTGTTCCTGCGGGTCGTCGACCGCGGCCCGGGCGTGCCGGCCGCCGAGACGCGCCGCATCTTCGAGCCGTTCCAGCGCGGGGTGGGCGCGGCGCGCGAGCGCGGGGCCGGTCTCGGCCTGGCGATCGCGCAGGGCTTCGCCGAGGCGAACGGCGGCCGCGTCTCGCTCGAGTCGCGCACCGACCAGGGCGCGACGTTCGTCCTGGCGCTGCCCGCGGCTCCGGCGGCGGGAGCGGTCGAGGTGCACCCATGACCGGCAGGCGCGTCCTGGTCGTCGACGACGAGCCGCAGATCCTGCGCGCGCTCGGGACGAGCCTGCGCGGGGCGGGGTACGAGGTCGACACGGCCGACACGGCGGCGGGCGCGCTGGCGGCGGCCGCGATGCGCCCTCCCGACGCTGTGATCCTCGACCTGGTGCTCCCCGACGGGCGCGGCACCGACGTCTGCGCCGAGCTGCGCACGTGGACGTCGGCGCCTGTCATCGTCCTCTCGGCAGTGGGGGAGGAGCAGGAGAAGCTGGCCGCGTTCGAGGCCGGCGCCGACGACTACGTGACGAAGCCGGTCGGCCTCGACGAGCTGCTGGCCCGGCTCAAGGCTGTGCTGCGACGGGCGGCTCCGACGGGCGAGCCGGTGATCTCGCTCGGCGGCCTCGTGGTCGACCTCCAGAAGCGGTCGGTGAGCCTGGACGGCGAGCCGGTGCATCTGACCCCGCACCAGTACGAGCTGCTGCGGGTGCTCGCGGTCAACGAGGGCAAGCTGCTGACGCACAACACGCTGCTCCACGAGGTGTGGGGGCCGGGGTACAGCAACGAGTCGAACCTGCTGCACGTGAACGTCTCCCAGTTGCGACGCAAGATCGAGCCCGATCGGGCCCGCCCGCGTTACCTGCTCACCGAGCCGGGCGCAGGCTACCGGCTCGTCTCGCCCGCATAGGCGCGA
>CAYXXE010000028.1:0-19363 GCA_964468985.1 uncultured Gaiellales bacterium
CCCTGGAGCCGTTGATCTCCCACTGGAACGAGTTGCGCCGGCCGAGCGCGAGCCGGGTGGCCTCGACGGTGCCGACCGCACCGCTCGCGAACTCGACCGCCGCCTCGACCGAGTCGTCGACGGTGCGGCCCTTGACGAAGGTCTTCGCGAAGCCGGACACCGTCGCGAACTCGCCCGCGAGGAAGCGCGCCAGGTCGACGACGTGGGTCCCGAGATCCCCGAGCGCGCCCGAGCCGGCCTCGTCCGGATGGAACCGCCAGGTGTCGAGCGACGGGTCGTCGCCCCAGTCCTGCAGGTAGCGGCCGCGGAAGTGGCGGATCTCGCCGAGCTCGCCGGCGTCGATCATCTCGCGCGCGAGACGGACGGCGGGCACGAACCGGTAGTTGAACGCGCAGAGGTGTTGGACGCCGGTCGCGGCGACACGCCGCCAGATTTCGTAGCTCTCGTCCGCGTCGCGCCCGAGCGGCTTCTCGCAGACGACGTGCTTGCCGGCCTCGGCCGCGGCGATCGTCGGCTCGGCATGCAGCGAGTTCGGGCCGCCGTTGTCGAACAGCGCGATGCGCTCGTCGGCGACCAGGTCGCGCCAGTCTCCCGTCGCATACTCGTAGCCGTACCGCTCGGCGGCTTCACCCACCGCTCGAAGGTCGCGGCCGGCGATCCCGACGAGCCTCGGCTCGTAGGGCGGCGGCCAGGTCATGTACGCGATCTTCTTGAACGCGTTCGAGTGGGCCTTGCCCATGAACGCGTAGCCCAGCATCCCGATCCCGATCTGCTCCATTCCGCGATAGTACTGGTCGTCCGGTCCCGAACAGCCGTCTGAAGGAGCTACGCGTGGCGAACGCCGTCAAGTGGGGGATCCTGTCCACCGCCGACATCAACCGCAAGCTGATCCCCGGCGCGCATGCGTCGCCGAAGGTCGACCTCGTCGCCGTCGCGAGCCGCGATCAGGCGCGCGCGGACGCTTTCGCGACGACCTGGGAGATCGAGCGCGCGTACGGCTCCTACGAGGCGCTCCTCGCCGATCCCGAGGTCGAGGCGGTCTACATCCCGCTGCCGAACACGCTGCACGTCGAGTGGTCGATCCGGGCGCTCGAGGCCGGGAAGCACGTGCTGTGCGAGAAGCCGATCTCGCTGCACCCGAACGACGTCGAGCGGGCATTCGACGCCGCCGACCGAACGGGACGCCTGCTGACCGAGGCGTTCATGTACCGCCACAACCCCCAGACGAAGCGCCTGAAGCAGCTGGTCGACGACGGCGCGATCGGCGACCTGCGACTGATCCGCTCGACCTTCAGCTACTCGCTCTACGACGAGTCGAACATTCGCCTCGTCCCCGAGCTCGAGGGCGGGGCGCTGATGGACGTCGGCTGCTACTGCGTCAGCGGCGCACGGCTCCTGGGCGGTGAGCCCGAGACCGTCTACGGCCAGGCGTGGTTCGGCCCGACCGGCACCGACTGGACGTTCGCCGCGACGCTCCGCTTCCCCGGCGACGTGCTCTGCACCTTCGACTGCGGGACGGCCCTTGTCGACCGCGACGAGCTGGAGGCGATCGGCAGCGAGGGCTCCCTGTTCGTCGACGACCCGTGGCACTGTTTCGAGCCCGGGATCGAGCTGCGCCGGGGCGGATCGGTCGAGCGCATCGACACGGAGCTCCAGAACTCCTACCGGCTCGAGCTCGAGAACCTCAGCGACGCGATCCGGGGCGAGGGCGAGCTGTTGCTGGCGCGCGACGACGCGATGGCGCAGGCGCGCGCGATCGCGGCGCTGCACGAGTCGGCGAAGACCGGGCAGCCGGTCGCTCTGTGAGACTCAGTGGGCCGCTGTACGCTCGATCGCTGCGAGGGCGAGCTGCTCGTCGACCTCGCCCGGCAGGCCGCTGACGCCGACCGCGCCGACGCGTACGTCACCGTCGAAGACGGCGACTCCGCCCAGGAAGAACGTGAAGAACGGGTCGAAGCTCACCCGCTCGACGGCATCCGCGCGCGCCTTCTCGGCCAGCTCACGTGTGCTGCGCGCGTCGGACCGGGCCGCCGTGTACGCCTTGCGCTGCGCGTTCAGACGGGTGTCGGGCGCCGCGCCGTCCATCGTCGCGGCCGCGACGAGCTCGCCGTGCGCGTCCGCGACGAACACCGACAGCGGGCTCGGCGCCGCCGAGACGACGTCGTTGACGATGGCGAGCGCACGTTCCAGCTTCACCCCACTATTCTGACGCAACGCGCGGCGGAGGAGGGAGAACGATGGTTTCAGAGTCACGACTCGACCGGACCGAGCACGGGTTGGTCCCGACGGGTGCAGGCTGGTTCGTCCTGAACGCGCAGGACGCGCCGTGGGTCTTTCGGCCGGGCCGCGGCGGCTATTGCGAGTTCGAGGGCTTCGAGGGCAAGGCCGACTTCTCGCAGCTCGGGATCAACCTGACCCTGCTGGGGCCCGGCGAGCCGATGGCGATGTACCACTGGGAGGCCGACCAGGAGGACTTCCTCGTCCTGGCCGGCGAGGCGCTGCTGATCGTCGAGGGCGAGGAGCGCGAGCTGCGGCCCTGGGACCTCGTGCACTGTCCGGCCGGGACGAACCACGTCATCGTCGGCGCGGGCAACGGGCCGTGCCTGCTGGTGTGCGTCGGGGCGCGCGAGCGGTCGACGGGGCCGGACTGGGGCGCGTACCCGGTCGACGCGGCGGCGCTCCGTCACGGCGCCGGGGTCGAACGCGAGACGACCGACCCGAACGAGGCCTACGGGCGCTTTCCGGCGCGCGAGGTGAGCGGCTATCGCGACGGCACCCTGCCGCGGCTCGCGCCATGACCGAGATCGACCGGCTGCTCCACAACAACAAGAGCTTCGCCGAGCACTACGCGCACGGCCACCTCGACGTCAGGCCGTCGCTGCGGCTGGCGGTGGTGACGTGCATGGATTCGCGGCTCGACGTCTTTGCGGCGCTCGGCCTCGAGGACGGCCAGGCGCACATCCTGCGCAACGCCGGCGGCGTGATCACCGACGATGTGATCCGCTCGCTCGCCATCTCACAGCGACGGCTCGGCACCGAACAGATCGTGCTGATCCACCACACCGACTGCGGGCTGCAGTTGATCACCGACGACGGCTTTCGCGCCGAGCTCCGGGAGGCGACCGGGATGGCGCCCTCGTTCGCGATCGAGTCGTTCACCGACGTCGACGAGGACGTGCGCCAGTCGATCAACCGTGTCCGCCGCTCGCTGTTCCTGCCGCATCGCGACCAGGTGCGCGGCTTCGTCTACGACGTCGACACGGGCGTGCTGCGGGAGGTCTTCCCGGACGAGTAGCCGTCATGCCCCGTATGCTCGCGCGGTGGGCAACCGGGTCGTGATCCTCGGTGCCGGCTTCGGCGGTCTCGAGCTGGCGACCGTCCTGTCGGAAGAGCTCGGCTCCGGCGTCCAGGTGACGCTGATCGACAAGAACGACGCATTCTGGTTCGGCTACTCGAAGCTGGACGTGATGTTCGGCCGGACGTCGCTCGCGGCCACGGCCCTCCCGTACCGTGAGATCGCGAAGCCGGGTGTCCGCTTCGTCCAGGAGGCCGTGACGGCGATCGATCCCGAGGCGCGACGGGTGACGACCGCCGCCGGCAGCCACGAGGCCGACGTCCTCGTGATCGCGCTCGGTGCCGACTACGACCTCGACGCGACGCCTGGGCTGGCCGAGGCGGGGAACGAGTTCTACTCGTTCGCGGGCGCGGAACGGCTCGCGCGCCTGCTGCCCTCGTTCACGCGCGGACGGGCGATCGTGGGCGTCTGCGGGGCGCCGTTCAAGTGCCCGCCGGCGCCGAGCGAGGCTGCGCTCCTGCTGCACGACTACCTGACCGGCCGCGGCGTGCGCGATGCGTGCCAGATCTCGATCGTGATCCCCTTCGGCACTCCGGTGCCGCCGTCGCCCGACACATCGGCGGCGCTGGTCGACGCGTTCGCCGAGCGCGGGATCGAGTTCGTGCCGGGTCGCCGTGTCGCCGCGCTCGACGGGACGCGGAAGGTGGCGATCCTCGACGACGGAGCCGAGCTGCCGTACGACCTCTTCCTCGGCGTCCCGAAGCATCGGGCCCCCGACGTGGTCGTCGCGAGCGGCCTGACCGAGAACGGCTACGTCCCGGTCGACTCGCGAACCCTCGCGACGCGTTTCCCGAACGTGTACGCGGTCGGTGACGTCGCAACGGTCGGCGTTCCGAAGGCAGGCGTGTTCGCCGAAGGCGCGGCCCGCAGGGTCGCCGCCTCGGTGGCGGCGACCCTGCGTGGCGACGAGCAGCCGGACGGTTACCCCGGGCTCGGCTCGTGCTACATCGAGTTCGGTGCCGGTCGCGTAGGCCGGGTCGACGTCGACTTCCTCTCGGGGCCGAAGCCGACGGGCGAGTTCGTCGCGCCGTCGGCCGCTCTCGTCGCCGAGAAGCACCACTTCGGCGCGAGCCGCAGCGCCCGCTGGTTCGGCCGCTGAAGAACGCCCTACTTCGCCTCGACCAGCAGCACGAGCGTCTCGGGGAGCACGCCGTCGTACTCCATCGCGGCGCCCATCTCCGGCCGCTCCATGGCGGCCATGACGACGTCCAGGTCGGCGATGTCCATCAGGACGGCGACGCGCGCCGGGTTGGTCGGGTCGACGAACGTGCGGATGTTGGTGACGCCGAGCGGCCCGAACACCTCTTCGCGCTTCGGCGAGGCGAGCCAGTGGTCCTTGTCCTTCACGTCGTGGTGGGCGATCACGGTGGGCATGTGCTGCTCCTCTGGGTAGGTGTGCGCGGCCGGGAATCCGACGGCGTTGACGGTGCCTGCAGCTCGAGGGCGACCTCGTACACTTCGACCGAGACGGCTTCCTCGTCGGACTCGAGCGTCGCGACGCGGGCGTACTCGGGCATTGAGTCCTCCTTCATCGAACGATCGGCACGAGCTGGTGCCATCCTCCGGTGCGGCCCGGCATCCGTCAACTACGCTCGCCGGATGCTGTTCGAGCCCGGGGCACACGAGGCGCTCGCGGACGAGCCGTGGAGCGCCGAGCGGGCCCGTGCCGCGATCGTCGCGATCGTCGCCGACGCGGAAGCCGCCTTCGACGACGGCTGGCCGCTGCATCCCCTCGACCGGGTCGCCGAGGACGAGCCCGAGCGTCTACGAACCGTGTATCTCGGCGGTGCCGGGGTCGTCGACGCCTTCCAGCGCCTCGCAGGACGCGGCTTCGTCGAGTTGCGCCGCGACTACGTCCCCTACCTGGAGCGGTCCCTCGACGCCGCGCCCGATTTCCCCGACGACGACGCCGAGCGCAGCCTCTGGATGGGCGAGACCGGCATCCGGCTCGTGCTCGAGCGGCTCGCGCCGTCGGAGGCGAATCGTGAGCAGCTCGCGGAGTTGATCGCCGCGAACGCCGGCGACGAGCGCTGCGACCTGATGTGGGGCAGCCCCGGGACGATCCTTGCAGGGCGCGAGCTCGAACTGGACGTGACGGCGAGCTGCGACTGGCTGCGCGACCGGCGGGACGACGACGGCATCTGGACACAGCAGCTGTACGGCAGGACCACCCGCTATCTCGGGCCGGCGCACGGCTTCGCCGGGTGCGCGCTCGCGCTCGGCGACGCAGGAGAGGTCTCGGAGACGCTCGGGCGGCTCGCCGTCGAGGAGCCGGGCCTCGCCAACTGGCCGGCGCTCGCCGGGACGGCCCTCGACGCGAACGGCGACGGCCGCATCCGCACGCAGTGGTGCCATGGCGCGCCTGGGATCGTCGCGACGCTCGCCCCGTTCCTCGACGAGGAGCTCGCGGTCGCGGGCGGCGAGCTGACCTGGCTCGCCGGGCCGCTGCGGAAGGGGGCGAACCTCTGTCACGGCACGGCCGGGAACGGGTATGCGTTCCTCGCCCTGCTCGAGCGGACGGGCGACGAGCGCTGGCTCGCACGGGCGCGCGCGTTCGCGATGCACGCGGTGGCACAGGTGGAGAACGCCCGTCGCGAGCACGGCCGCGGCCGGCACTCGCTGTGGACCGGCGACCCGGGCACGGCGCTCTACCTCGCCGACTGTATCGACGGCCGCGGGGCGCTTCCGCTCCCCTGAGCGCTCGGTTCCACCGACGTCCGGAGCCTCGCTCACCATGCAGGTGCGAGTGCTGAGCCGCCAGTTCCCTCGGAGGAGTGACCGTTCGAGCCCGAAGCCGGCCGATGGAAGCCGTATCGCTCGCGTGCGCACAACCGTGTCACTCCTGGCTGCAGTCGCAATCGCCTCGGTGCTCGTCGGGGCCGGCCCGGCGGCCGGCGGCCACCGCGGGCCGCTCGCGGGCACGTGGAGTGGCTCGCTCACCGGCGGGTCGGCCGGCCGGGGTGCTCGCATCGTGATCGTCGTGAACGCCCGCGAGACCGGCGGCAGCTGGCAGCTCAGCGCCACCTGCCGCGGCCCGCTCGCCCTCGACAGCATCTCGGGCGGCTACCACCACTACCTCCGCAAGCTCGCCCCCGGAGCCACCTGCGCCGGCGGCGACATCGACTGCCTCAAACTGGCAGGTGCGAGCCTGTACGACTCGGTGACCTCCCATCTGGGCGGCACCTACGACGTGAGCGGCACGCTGCACCGCCTGGTCCCCCACCGATCCTCCGCGCGGGCCTGAGCGCGGCTTCGGGCGCCGGCGACGCGACCCCCCTCTCTGTGCGGTTCGGCACAGTTGCCGGAGGCACAGCAGCAGAGCTAGATTCTTGTCGTGGTCGCTGTGCTTGCATGCCTCGCGCTGCTTGCGACACTCGCGTGCTTGGGAGCCCTCCTATGGGTTCATCTGCTCCCGACCGGCTATCAGCCGATCCGAAACGCGGTGAGCGACTACGGCGTCGGCGCGTATCGCGCGTTCTACCGGGCGCAGACTGCGGCGATCGCCGTCGCGGCGCTCGCCCTGGCAGCCGCTTTCGCCAAGCAAGCCGATCCGTCACCCCGGCGCGTGATCGTGCTTCTCGTCATCTTCGCGCTCGCTCGACTGGCGATCCCATCCTTTCCGACCGACCTCGACCGAGGGCAGCCGACTCGGACGGGCCGAATCCACGTCTTGCTCGCCGGAGTTGCGTTCGGATCGATCGCCTGGGCCGCCGCGGCTCTCCCCGACCAGGTCGACTGGCCGAGCATTCACGGCCCCCTCGCCACGTTGGGCTGGGTCGTCGTCGCGACCGCGATCGCCTGCGGGCTCGCCATGACCCGGCTCCTGCACGCACCGACAGAGCCGTTTTTCGGACTGATCGAGAGATGCTTCTATGCCGCGATGATCACCTGGTTCGCCGTCGTCTCCATCTATTTGATCTAGAAGCGCGAACAAACAGTGCGTCGGGGCCGGTGCGGCGACGAGCGTCGAGGACTTCTCGCCCGGAGGCGGCGGGCCTAGCGGCCGGTCTTGGCCTGGCGGCGGCGGGCGATCGTGTCGAGCGTGACGGCGAAGAGCAGGATGCAGCCGGTGGTGATGTAGATGACGCCGGGCGAGAAACCGAAGATGTAGAGGCCGTTCTCGATCGTCGCGATGACTGCGGACCCGAGCACGGCGCTCCGCACGAAGCCGCGGCCGCCGAAGAGGCTCGTGCCGCCGATGACGGCCGACGAGATGGCGTCGAGCAGGAGGGTGCCGCCGCCCTGGTCGGGAGCGACCGACCGGACGTTCGCCGCGAGGACGATGCCGCCGACGCCGGCCATCATCCCGGAGATCGCGAAGACCATGATCCGGATGCGCGGGACGTTGATCCCTGCGCGTCGGGCCGCTTCCTGATTGCCGCCCACCGCATAGACGTGGCGACCGAACGTGGTTCGCTTGGCGACGTACGTCCAGAAGAGGAGGAAGAAGATGATCTCGAGCCCGGCGAGCGGAACGCCTCCGCCGCGGTTGCAGATCGCGACGACGATGAAGGTCGCGGCGGGAATCCCGATGATCTTCGCCCCGACGAGAACCGGGTCCCGGGTCGCGACGCCGTGGCGGCGCTGGCCCAGAATCCCGAAGACGACCCCGCCGATGTAGAACAGGCTGAGCAGAACCGCGATCGCCCAGCCGAGATCCTTCGAGAAGAAGTACGACTCGGTGTAGTTGATCCAGCGGTTCTGGATGATGATCGGGCCGCCGGCGCCGAGACCGACCGAGATCACCCCCTGCCACGCGAGCAGGCCGGCGAGTGTCACCACGAATGCCGGCACTCCGATCAGCGCGACGAACGAGCCCTGGAACGCACCGATGCCGGCGACGATCAGTACCGCGACGATGATCGGCAGGACCCCGGGCAGGACGTGGCCGCTGTCCGGCTTCTGCAGCTCGGCCGCGATCAGGCCGGCGATCCCGCTGAGGTAGGCGATCGACAGGTCGATCTCGCCGAGCAGCAGAACGAAGACGACACCGAAGGCCAGCATCGTCGTGCCGGCCATCTGGGTGATGACGTTGTTGAGGTTGACCGGGGTGAAGAAGTTCTGGGCCGTCAGGCTGAAGACGATCACGATGATCGTCAGGCCGATGATCACCGGCGCGCTGCCGAGGTTGCCGCCCTTGATGTTCTCCCAGAGGCGCGTGCCGAGACCCTCGACGGGCGGCTCGGGCGTGGTCTTGACGTCGGCGGCTGTGCTGGTCACGTCGTCACACCCAGGCCGGACGTGATGCCCGAGACCTTCGTCGGCTGGCCGGCCGTGATTGCCTTGACGACCTCCTCCTGCGTGGTCTTCGTCCGCTCGTAGAGGCCCGCGTTGCGGCCGAGTCGAAGCACGGTGATCCGATCGGCGATGGCGAACACGTCGTGCAGGTTGTGGGAGATCAGGATCACCGCGAGGCCCTGATCTCCGAGTCGGTCCACGAGTTCGAGCACCTGCTCGGTCTGCGCGACACCGAGTGCTGCCGTCGGCTCGTCGAGGATGACGAGCTTCGAGTTCCACATGACGGCCCGCGCGACGGCGACGGACTGGCGCTGACCGCCCGAGAGCGTCGCGACCAGCTGGCGGACGGAACGGATCGTCGTCACGCGGAGCGACTTCAGGGTCTCTGCCGTGCGCTGTTCCATCACCGGCTCCTTGAGCCGCTGGAAGACGTCGTGCGCCTCGCGCCCGAGGTACATGTTCTGGACCACGTCGAGGTTGTCGCAGAGGGCCAGATCCTGATAGACGACCTCGACACCGAGCCGCGCTGCGTCCTTCGGACCCGAGATGTGGACCGGTTGCCCCTCGAAGAAGATCTCGCCGGAATCGGCGCTGTGGATGCCGGCGATCGTCTTGATCAGCGTCGACTTTCCCGCGCCGTTGTCGCCGACCAGCGCCATGATCTCGCCCCGGTGAACCTCCAGGTCGACGTCCGTCAACGCCTGGACCGAACCGAAGGACTTCGTGATCCCGCGGAGCTCGAGGATGGGGGTGTCGTCGGCCATGATCGTGTGCTGGAGTTCTTAACACAGCTGGGGCGCCCCGTGGGGCGCCCCAGCCGCGGACCTAACTCACTCCTACTTGCAGTACTTCGCGAACGAGCCGTTGCAGACGTCGCTCTTCTTGATGAAGCCCGACTTGTAGATCTGCGTCCAGTTGTTCTTGTAGAGCGCGACCGGCGGGATGATGTAGGCCGGCTCCTTCAGCTTGCCGTTCGGGACCGTGCCCGTCGTCTTCAGCGCGGTGCCCTTCAGCAGCGAGATCGCCGAAGCAGCAGCCGCCTTCGCGAGGATGCGGGTGTCCTTCCAGACGGTCATCGTCTGCCAACCGGAGATGATGTACTGCAGACCCTGAGGCGTGGCGTCCTGCCCGCTCAGCGGGATCGGCTTGAGGTTGTGAGCCTGAAGATCGGCCACGACCGAGCTCGCGATACCGTCGTTCGCTGCAGCAACGGCGTCGATCTTGTTCCCAGTCTTGACGAGCATCTGGTCGAAGATCGTTGCCGCCTTCTGGTTGTCCCAGCCCGGCACGAACTGATCCGGGCCCTTCTTCAAGGTGCCGTTCGCGTACAGCGGCTTCAGCACCGAGTCGTACCCGGCCTTGAACAGGAACGCGTTCGGATCGGTGCTACCGCCGTTCAGCTCGGCGACGACCGGGTGCTTCGTGTACATCCCCTCCGCCTTCAGGCCGGCGACGACGCCCTTGCCCTGGAGGACGCCGACGGCCTTGCCGTCGAACGAGTCGTAGATCTTGGCCACGCCGCCGACAACCTGGCGGTCGTAGTCGATCGACGGGACGCCCTTGGCCAGCGCGGTCTTCTCGATCGCCGACGCGGAGCCCGAGTCGAGTGCGACCTCGATCAGGACCTTGGCACCGTTGCCGAGGCACTGGTTCGCCTGCGCCGTCTGCTTCTGGGGATCGTCGTTCGCGTTGTAGAACTGCGCCGAGACACCGGCCGACTTGAACGCCGCCTTGAGGGCGGGCGTGTCGTAGTGCACCCAGCGGATCGACGTGGCCGTGTCAGGCAGCAGCACGCACACGTCACCGCCGGCGGCGGCCTTCTTCACGCTTGCCGTCGCGCCGGTCACAACCAGCACGGACAGCCCGACGGCGGCCGCGAGGACCAACACCGTCGACCTACGAAACAGCTTCGTCACGCCCAACTCCTTTGTCGATTGCACCAGCTTAGTAGTAAAACTCTCCCATCTGGGCGCCTACGTCAAGTCCACTTCGGCACGAACCACCCAGGAAGTGATGATTTGGCTAGTGTCGATGCATGATGACGGGCCGGCATGACGTTGACAAGCGTCACCTCGGACACCGGCCCGACAACCTCGACAGCGGACCATCGGCGTGACTGAGGCCCTGATCGGCCTTGACATCGGCACGTCCGGCGTCAAGGGAATCGCGATCACCCCCGACGGTGAGCTGCTCGCCACCGAGACCGAGGCGTACGAGCTGTCGACGCCGCGGCCGGGGTGGGCCGAGCAGGATCCGGAGGACTGGTGGCGCGCCTCACGGGCGTGCCTCGACCGGCTGCCCGCCGGCGAGGTGGGCCTGTCGGGCCAGATGCACGGCCTGGTGGTGCTGGACGAGCACGGCGCCGTCCTGCGCCCGGCGATCCTCTGGAACGACCAGCGTACGGCAGCCGAGTGCGCGGAGATCGAGGAGCGCATCGGCCTCGAGCGGTTGATCCAGCTGACCGGCAACCGTGCCCTGACCGGCTTCACGGCACCGAAGCTTCTCTGGCTGAGACGGCATGAGCCCGACGTCTACGCCCGGATCAGACACGTGCTGCTGCCGAAGGATTACGTGCGCTACCGGCTCACCGGCGAGCACGCGATCGACGTGGCGGACGCCTCGGGGACGCTCCTCTTCGACGTCGGCCGCCGCTGCTGGTCGGAGGAGGTGTGCGAGGCGCTCGAGATCCCGCTGGAGTGGCTGCCGCCCGTCTACGAGTCGACGGTGGTCGGCTCGGCCGGCGACCAGGCCGCGGCCGCGCTCGGCGTCGGCATCGTCGAGCCCGGCCTCGTCTCGGTCGTGCTCGGGACGTCGGGCACCGTCTTCTCGGTCCTGCCCGGGTATGCGCCCGACGATCGCGCCCGCGTGCACGTGTTCTGCCACGCCGTGCCGGGCACCTGGCACGCGATGGGTGTGATGCTCAGCGCCGCCGGCTCGTTCGCCTGGCTCCGCAGCATCGTCGGCGCCGGCTACGGCGCACTCGACGACGAGGCGGGGCGCTGGCAGCCGGGTGCCGAGGGCCTGCTGTTCGCGCCGTACCTGGCCGGCGAGCGCACCCCCCACGCCGACCCGGACGCCCGCGGCGCCTTCACCGGCCTCTCGCTGCGCCACGATCGAGGCGCACTCGCGCGCGCGACGCTCGAAGGGGTCGCGTACGGCCTCCGCGACTCGCTCGAGCTCCTGCGCTCGCTCGGCGTCGACCCGCGGGCGGCCCGGGTCTCGGGCGGCGGTGGGCGCAGCCCGCTCTGGCTCGAGATCGTCGCGTCGGTGTTCGGGCTGCCGCTCGAGCTGACCGAGTCGGAGGAAGGGTCGGCCTACGGCGCCGCGCTGCTCGCCGGCATCCGCTCCGGAGTGTTCGCCGACGCCCGCGACGCCGTCGCCCGCTGCGTCCGCGTCCGCGACCGGGTCGAGCCGAATCCGGCCTGGGTCGACGCCTACGAGAGCGGCTACACGCGCTACGGGCGGCTCTACCCCGCGTTGCGGAGAATCGGCGACCCGGTCACCCCTCCGTGACGGGGAACACCTCGCGGGTCGAGCTGCCCTCGTAGCGGCTCCGCGTCGTGAGGTAGCGGGCGACGTTCGCCGCCGTGACGAAGTTGAGCCCGGTGTTCGTGTCGGCCGGCGCCACCAGCGAGCCGCTGTAGCGCGACAGGAAGAGCTGGATGACCGGCAGGAAACCCTGGAGGTACGGCTGCTGGTCGATCGTGAAGTCGAGGACGCGGTCGCGGATCGCGCGCAGGGTCTCGGGTAGCAGGTCGTAGCCGCCGGCCCGTACGCCCTTCGCGTGCAGTCCGTGGCGGCGCATCAGCTCGGCGACGCCCTGCGTCGAGCCGGCGTCGACCGCGAAGTAGCCGCGGGCGCCCCGGTGCGCCTGATACGTCGCCTCGACCCGCTTGCGCTCGTCGCCGACGCTGACCCCGGTCGCGACGACCTCGACGTGGATCGGCGAGCCCGAGTCGCGGATCGCGTCGAGCGCACCGTCGACCCGCGGCTGGATGTTCTGCTGGCCGGGGGTGGCGATGAACAGGAAGACGTCGCCGCGGCCGACCAGCTGCACGATCCGGGCGCCGAACTCGAGGCCCGACTCGTAGAGATCCTGGCCGATGTAGGCCAGCCGCATGTTCGACTTGCCGCCGTCGGCGTTGTAGGCGATCACCGGGATGCCGTGCTCGAGCGCGACGGCGGTCGGCCTGTCGAACGCGGTCGGGTCGATGATCGAGACGGCGATCCCGTCGACCTTCGCCTCGATCGCGTCGTGCATCGCCTGCACCATCTCGCCGACGTCGCTCGAGAGCGACCCGGTCCACTCCGACCGAGTGCCGACCAGCGCGCAGGCGTCCTGGCTGCCGTTCTTCGCCGGCACGAAGAACGGGTTGGTCAGCGCATGGTTGACGAAGACGAACTGCCAGTGTGGGTGGTCCTGCGGGAAGTCGACGGCGCCCGAGCTCGCGAGCGACGACAACGGGAACGCCGCCGCTCCGACGCCCGCGGCTGCCGCCAGATGGAGCAGCGCGCGCCGGTCGAGACCGGCCCCGGGGCGCGCCTCGCGGCCGCTCACGGCGGCGTCCGCCGCACGTACCAGACCGCGACGGCGACGACCAGCAGCGCCAGCGCGACGAACAACCCCGCCTCGAGCGCCTGGAAGGTCCAGAACCGCCCCGGCGGCTGGTAGGAGATCGTGCGGCGCCAGCCGAGGGTGACGAGGTACTCGTGCGGATCGATGCCCGCCTGCTGCGCGTGCAGGATCGCGAGATCCTCGCGCACCGCCGTGATCTGTCGGCCCCCGGCGTCGACGAGCGTGTCGCTCAGCACCCATTCGCCGGCGTGGCGGCCGGACTCGGTGGCGACGACCGAGCGGTGGAGCGGCGGGAGAAAGCGCGGCCGCAGGAACTCGAGGACGACCACCCGCGTCGCGACGAAGGCGACCAGCGTCAGCGACATCGCGGCGACCGTCCGCCGCAGCACCAGGCCGGCGAGCAGCCCGACCGCGAGCGCGAACACCGCGTAGGCCGGGACGACCAGCCCCTCCACGTCGAAGCCCGACGGGCTCATCCGCCCCTCGAGCGTGTCGAACGGGCGGCGCCACCACATCGTGGCGGCACTCACGAGGATGCTCAGCCCCACCGTGCCGACGGCGAGGTAGACGGTCTTCGAGAGCAGCCAGCGCCGCCTCGTCACGGCCTGGGTCCACGCGAAACGATGTGTGCCCTGCTCGAACTCGCGCGCGAGCAGCGGTGCGCCGACGAACAGCCCGACGAGGATCGGCAGCGCGGCGAGCCCGCGGACAGCGGCGACCCAGCTGTCGAACTCCGTCTCGAAGTGCCGGACGATCAGGTCGCAGCCCGACCGCTCGGAGGGCGGCAGGCAGCCGGCGAGGGCGTCGCGGTGGTACGCCGCCCGGATCGGCAGGTGCGTGGCCACCGCCACGACGAGCAGCGCGGCGAACATGCCGGCCGCCACGACGAACTGTGGCCGGTGCTGCCGCCAGGTCACCCATGCCATCGCAGCGGCACCCTCTCGGGCGGCGGCGACGACGGCGGCCGCGGGACCCGGCCGGGCGCCATGTACGCGAGCAGCAGCTCCTCCAGGCCGACGTGGTCGACGGCCCAGCTCGCGTCGACGATCGGCCCGTCGTTGCGCACGAGCAGCGTCGACTGGCGGCCGCTGTGCCGCTCGCGGACGATCTCGGTCACGTTCCGGATCGTGCCGAGCGGGCGGCGTGCGCCCGAGAGCAGGCAGTGGGTCTCGAGGAGCTCCTCGACGTCGCCTGCGAGGCGCACGCGGCCGTCGGTCAGCAGGACGATGTGGTCGCACACCCGCTCGAGGTCGGCGATGACGTGCGAGGCGATCAGCACGGTCGCCCCGGTCTCGGCCACCCCGTCCATGAGCAGCTGCAGGAACTCGCGGCCCGCGAGCGGGTCGAGGCGCGCGAACGGCTCGTCGAGGAGCAACAGCTCGGGCCGCTTCCCGAGCGCCAGCGCCAGCGCGAGTCGCGCGCGTTCGCCTTCGGAGAGGGCGGACACCTTCGTCGCCGGCGCGAGGCCGCCGAGGAAGTCGAGCGCCGCCGAGCCGTCCCAGCCCGGATTGGTCGTCCGCGCGAATTCCACCGTCTCGGCGACGCTGAACGACCGGTAGAGCGGCGCGCCTTGCGCGACGTAGCCGACGCGCGCCAGGAAGCTCCGGTCGCGCCGCGGGTCGCGGCCGAGCACGCGGATCTCGCCGCTCGTCGGCTCGAGCAGGCCGACGGCGAGGTCGAGCAGCGTCGACTTGCCTGCGCCGTTGGGTCCGGCGAGCCCGACGATCGCGCCGGCGGGGATCGTCACCGTGCAGTCGTGCAACGCCCACCCGCGCCGGAAGCGCCTGCCGAGCCCGTTCGTCTCGATCGCGGCGGTCATGCGATCCTGCGGTCGAGCGCCTCCCGCAGCGTCGACGAGATCAAGGCGCGGATGCTCTCGTCGTCGAGGCCCGCGCGCCGCGCGGACCCGAGCCAGCGTTCGAGGTCGGCACGAAGCGTGTCGTGGTGGCGGAGCGACGCCGGAGCCAGCGCGCGGCGCACGAACGTGCCGCGGCCCTGCTGCGCGGAGACGAGCCCGTCGCGCTCCAGCTCGCGATACGCCTTGGCGACGGTGTTCGGGTTGATCGCGAGCTCGGCGACCACCTCGCGCACCGTCGGCAGCTGGTCGCCGACGTCGAGCAGCCCGAGCCGCAGGGCGTCCTGCACCTGCTGCACGATCTGGAGGTACGTGGCGACGCCGGAGCGCGGGTCGAGGTGGAACTCGATCACACCGGAACCCTACTCGGGCGGCGGCCCGATTACGAGTCCGGGTCGGGCTCCGCCTGGGGGTGCCAGGGCTCGAACGTGATCGTCAGCCGGTGGATCCGCTGGGCCTCCACCGAGTCGACGTGGAACAGCACGCCTTCGTGCGAGACCTCGTCCCCCGGCTCCGCCGCGCGCCCCAGCTGGCCGAACACGAAGCCGCCGACCGTGTTGTAGTCCTCGTCCGGGAGCGAGCAGTCGAACTGCTCGTTGAAGTCGTCGATCGTGAAGGTCCCGTCGATGCGGATCGTGTCGTCGCCGAGCCGCTCGACCGCCTCGTCCGGCACGTCGAACTCGTCCTCGATCTCGCCGACGATCTGCTCGAGCAGGTCCTCGAGGGTGACGATGCCCTCCATCGAACCGTACTCGTCGATCACGACCGCGAGATGCTGGTTGGTGCGGCGGAACTCCGTGAGCAGCGCCGCCAGATCCTTGGTCTCCGGCACCATCATCACCGGGCGGACGAGCTCCTCGAGCTTGACGGATGCGAGCCCGCGATCGTGCATCGCGACGATCAGGTCGCGGATGTGGAGCACGCCGACGATCTCGTCGAGCGACTCGCCGAACACCGGGTACCGCGTGTACGGCGAGTCGAGCACCGCCTGGAGCGCCTCCTCGGCAGGCAGCGCCACGGGAATGGCGATCACGTCCGGGCGCGGGACCATCACGTTCGACACTTCCTTGTCGCCGAAGTCGAAGACCTTGTAGAGCATCTGCTGCTCGGAGTGCTCGATCTCGCCCTGGTCGGCGGAGCTCGACAGGAGCATCCGCAGCTCGGCCTCCGAGTGCGCCTCGTGCTCGCTGCCGGGCGGGGCCTGGCCGAGCGCGCCGAGGATCAGCTCGGTCGACGACTGCAGCAGCCAGATCAGCGGCCGGAAGGTGAGGAAGAACAGCCGCACCGGGGTCGAGACGACGAGCGCGGTGCGCTCGGGGTTGTTGAGGGCGATCCCCTTCGGCACGAGCTCCCCGATCACGACGTGCAGGTAGGTGACGATGAGGAGAGCCGCGACCACCGCGAGGAAGCTCGCCATCACCTGGTCGAAGCGCGAGCTCAGCACCTGCTCGCCGAGCGCGCCGATGCCGAGCGAGGAGATCGTGACGCCGAGCTGCATCGAGGAGATGAACCGTGGCGGGTCGCTCGTGATCCGCCGCACGGCGCGCGCCCGCCGGTTGCCGGCGCGCTCCAGCTCGAGGATCCGCGTGCGGCGCGACGTCACCAGCCCGTACTCGGCGGCGACGAAGAACGCGTTCAAGAGGAGCAGCCCCAGAAGGGCGAGCAACTCGAGCGGGAGACTCACGTCACTTCTCGCGCGGGCGCCGGTGAGCGAGGGCGGGTACTGGGCGGCAGATCGTCGTCCACGCGAGTGCGTCCGAGTATAGCCGTCCGCGCGACGGAGCGAACGTCTGTTCTATGCTTGGAGTGGATGCGGGTCGAGTACCGCGAGGAGCCGTGCCGCTCGGCGCTCAACCGGGTGCGCGGGATGCCGTTCGACCTGACGCTCAACCCGTACATGGGCTGCGTCCATCGCTGCACGTTCTGTTACGTCCGGGCGTTCGAGCAGCGGGCCGACCGCCCCGCCGACGACCGGTACGGCACGTCGATCCGGGTGAAGGTCAACATCGCGGACGTCCTGCGGGTGGAGGTCTCCCGTCGCTCGTTCTCCCCGGCACCCGTCGCGATCGGCGCGGCGACCGACCCGTACCAGCCGGCCGAGGGCCGCTACCGCCTCACCCGCGCCTGCCTCGAGGTGCTCTGCGCCGCCGCCGTGCCGTTCTCGATCATCACGCGCAGCCCGCTGATCGTGCGCGACCTCGACGTGCTCACGCAGGCCGCGCGGCGAGCAGACGTCTCGGTCACGTTCTCGGTGCCGACCCTCGACGAGCGGGTCTGGCGCACGACCGAGCCCGGAACGGCGCCTCCACGCCAGCGCCTCCGCGCCCTGACCCGGCTCGTCGCCGCCGGCGTCCGGGCCTCGGTCGGGATGGCACCGATCCTCCCCGGGCTCTCCGACCGGCCGGAGCAGCTGGCCGAGGTCGTGCAGGCGGCGCGCGCCGCAGGCGCCTGCGGGGTGTGGGCGAACCTGCTCTACCTGAAGGCCGGCACGCGGGAGCACTTCCTCGCCCACCTCGCGGACGACTGGCCCGAGCTGCTGCCGCACTACGAGCGCCTGTACGGCCGCGGGTCGTCCCTCCCCCGCCCCGAGTCGGCCCCGACGATCGACGCGGTCCGGCAACTCGCCCGCTTTCACGGCCTGCGCGACCGCCGCGCCACGGCTCTGCACCCACCTGCGCGGGAGACCCAGCTGTCGCTGCTGTGAGCCGGTCGGAACGGGCCGTCAGCCGGCGAGGCTAGTCTGCCGGACGATGCCCGACGAGATCACCGCCCTGATCGTCGACGACCACGAGGTCGTGCGCGAGGGATTGCGCCTCTCGCTGTCGCGCGCACCGCACATCCGGGTGATCGGCGAGGCAGCCGACGGCGCCTCCGCCGTCGAGCTCGCGATCCGCCGCAAGCCCGACGTCGTGATCATGGACGTCCGCATGCCCGGGATGGACGGCCTCGAGGCGACGAAGCTCCTCACCGAGCGCGTGCCCGAGTCGAAGGTCCTGATCTTCACGGCATTCTCCGAGCGCTCTCTGCTCAGCCGGGGGCTCGAGTCGGGCGCGAAGGGCTACGTCCTGAAGGAAGCGCCGCACCAGACGCTCGTGCGTGCGATCGAGAAGGTCGCGGAGGGCGAGGGGTACGTCGACCCCGCGCTGATGCCCGCGTTCCTCTCCGGCAAGGAATCGACGGACATGCTCACGACCCGCGAGCGCGAGATCCTCCAACTGCTCGCCGACGGCATGTCGAACGCCGACGTCGCCTCCCGGCTCTTCATCTCGCAGGAGACGGTGAAGAGCCACGTCCGCCACATCCTCACGAAGCTCGAGGCCGACACGCGCACCCACGCGGTCGCGATCGCGCTCCGTGAGGCGATCATCGACTGAGCAGGGATCGGGTGGCGGATCCGGAGCGGCTCGATCGGCTGATCGCGGCCGAGCAGGACGAGCGTCGGCGGATCGCGCTCTTCCTGCACGACGGCCCCGTGCAGCACCTGGCGGGAATCGCGCTGATGCTCGACGCCGCGCTCGAGTCGATCGTCGAGGGCAAGCTGGCAGACGCGCGGAGCGTGCTCGGGTCGGCGCTGCTGCGACAGCGGCAGACGATCCGCGAGCTCCGCGACCTCTCGTTCGCGCTCGAGCCGGTGGTGCTGCGCGACCAGGGCTTCGGCCCGGCGCTCGAGGAGCTCGCCTCCCAGATCGGCACGCTGCACGAGCTGCGCATCGACCTCGACGTCGCCGAGGCGAGCCGGATCGGCGAAGCGGCGCAGGTCGCGCTGTACACGATCATCCGCGAGCTGCTCGACCAGGCCGTGCGCCGAGGCCCGCCGACCCGGATCGCGGTGTCGATGGCCCCGACGGCGGAGGGCGGGCTGCAGACGATCATCGAGGACGACTCCGAGCCCGAGCGCCGCCGCCGCTCGTTCGAGGCGATCGACGAGCGCGTCCATCAGTTGCACGGCACGATCGCCGTCGAGTACGGCGAGAGCAGCGGCACCCGCGTCGTCCTGACGCTGCCCCCGTACGCGACCAGCCGCTGAGCACGGCTCGCGGGGCGGGCCTGCGAACGGACCCGCCCCGGGAGCTGAGCGATCGACCCGCCTAGCGGGAGGTGCGACGAGCCGTGCGCGACCGGGACGCCCCGCCGCGCGGCGCCGCGGCCCGGCTGCCCGCGGTGCGGGCTGCGGGCTTCTTCGCCGCCGGCTTCTTGGCGGCGGGCTTGGCCGCGGGCTTCGCGGCAGGCTTCGCCGCGGGCTTCGCGGCGGTGCGTGCGGCCGGCTTCGCGGCGGTGCGTGCCGCCGGCTTCGCGGCAGTGCGTGCCGCCGGCTTCGCGGCAGTGCGTGCCGCCGGCT